>OMXP01000010.1 GCA_900315055.1 uncultured Lachnospiraceae bacterium | reverse complement strand
TTCATGCCCCATACATGGCCGATTCTGGCAGTGGAATGCTAATAATTCAGGCCACGACATGCAGGCTGCTATTTTGTCTACAAGGAAATGAAACTAGCCTAAAATTTGTTAAATATAGGTAAATTTTGGGAAATACACAATCAATTGTGCAATAATGAAGCTGTATTGGGACTGTATGAGTGGAAAATTACTTCTGAAAAGACGTCAAAAAGAGAGCGGGCCAAAGAAGCCGGCGCAGAAGGGACATCGGATCCGGTTCACGTCCCTTCGCTATGAGCTGACGCTTCTGTTCTTTGTCCTGATGGCGGGAACGATTGTTGTTCTGGTCCTCATGAACAACTTCTTCCTCGGCAGATACTACATCTCCCAGAGGAGACGGACACTGGAGCAGACCTACATCCTGATGAATGAGGCGGCAGAGAACGGAACGCTTGGCAGCGATGATTTCGATGTCACGATGAGCAAGATCTGCAGTTCCGACAATCTTTCCTGCATTGTCGTCGGAGAGGATTCCAAAAAGGTGCTCTCCTATGCGGCAGATGAGACCCAGATGTTCCGCCGCGTCTACGACAACATCTTCGGCGTGACGCAGGAACTGCCCGATAATTACAGCGACAGCGATGACACGGCGATTGGCAGCAACAACCGCTACTACATCGTCCAGACGTCCACGACCCCCTTCGGACAGCGGGAGCAGATCATTCTCGACCGCATGACGAACAGCCGTTTCATGGAACTGTGGGGACAGCTCTCGGATAATTCCTATTGCCTGATCCACACGCCGCTTGAGTCCATCCAGAACGAGACGAAGATCGCCAACCGGTTTATCTTCTACGTGGGGATCTCAGCCATTCTCATCGGTCTTGCCGTCTCCATGTATCTTGGAAAGCGCATCACCCGCCCCATCCACGAGCTTTCGGATCTTGCAAAACGCATGCAGCAGCTCGACTTTTCGGCCCGCTATGAGGGAGATGACCTCGACGAGGTCGGGACACTCGGAAAATCGATGAACGAGATGTCGACGACCCTTGAGACCACGATCTCCGAACTCAAGACCGCAAACAATGAACTGAAGCGCGATCTGGAGCAGAAGGAGAAGAAGGAGCAGATGCAGCAGGAGTTCATCTCGAATGTCACGCACGAGCTCAAGACTCCGATTGCCCTGATTCAGGGATATGCCGAGGGTCTGCAGGACGGCATGGCGGACGATCCGGAGAGCCGGGATCTCTACACCGGTGTCATCGTCGATGAGGCCGGCAAGATGAACAAGATGGTCCAGCAGCTGCTTTCCCTCATGCATCTGGAATTCGGTGAGGTGGAGGTCGACTTCGAGCGCTTCAATGTAGTGGAGCTGATCAGTGACTACCTGAAGAGCGCGGGGAAGCTTGCCGATGAGAAGAACATTCAGATTCGAAAACCACAGGAGGAGCCGATCTATGTCTGGTCGGATCCGTTTATGGTACAGGAGGTGTTTCAGAACTACTTTACAAATGCGGTGAACCACTGTGAGAGCGAAGGCGCCGGGGAAAAAGTCATTGACATACGATTTGAGGAGAAAGACAATTGTGTTCGAATCAGCGTATTTAACACAGGAAAGCCGATCCCGGAGGAGTCGATTGACAGAATCTGGGATAAGTTCTACAAAGTTGACAAAGCGCGGACCCGCGCCTACGGCGGCTCCGGTGTCGGGCTCTCCATCGTCAAGGCGGTGATGGAGCTGCTTCATCAGGATTATGGCGTGATCAACGATGACAACGGCGTGACGTTCTGGTTTGAGCTCGAGACGAAGGCACTGGATTCTTCAGACATCAAGAAGGAGTGAACACATGGGCAGAACCGCAATCATTGACTATGATGCCGGCAACATCCGTTCCGTGGAGAACGCGATGAAGGCACTGGGACAGGAGAGTGTCCTTACGAGGGATCCGAAGGTGATCCTTTCGGCGGATCATGTGATCCTGCCGGGTGTCGGTGCCTTTGGCGATGCAATGGATCGGCTGAACAGCTATGGCCTTGTGGACGTGTTTCGCAGGGTGACGGATGAGGGAATTCCGTTTCTCGGAATCTGCCTCGGGCTGCAGCTGCTCTTCGAGGAGAGCGAGGAGAGCCCGGGTGTGAAGGGACTTTCCATTCTTCCCGGCAGAATTGTCCGGATTCCGGAGACCTCGAAGGACCCTCTGACAGGGAAGGTCGAGACAAGAAAAGTGCCGGAGATCGGCTGGAATGACCTCACCTTCCCGAGGCAAGGACGGCTTTTTAAGGGAATCCCGGAGCACAGCTATGTCTATTTCGTCCACTCCTACTATCTTCAGGCTTCCGATCCCTCGATTGTAACGGCGCGCACTGCCTACGGGACATGGATTGATGCGTCTGTGGAAAAGGGCAATGTCTTTGCCTGCCAGTTCCACCCGGAGAAGAGCGAGAGGATCGGCATGAAGATCCTCACCAATTTCCTCTGTGTGAGAAAGGAGGACGCATCATGCTGACCAAACGAATCATCCCCTGCCTTGATGTAAACAACGGACGGGTCGTCAAGGGCGTCAACTTTGTTCAGCTGCGCGATGCGGGAGACCCTGTCGAAGCAGGAGAAGCCTATTCCAAAGCCGGGGCGGACGAGCTCGTCTTCCTCGACATTACTGCAACGTCCGATCAGAGAAATACCGTGGCGGACATGGTACGGCGCATCGCGGAGCGTGTGTTCATCCCCTTCACGGTGGGCGGCGGCATCCGCACGGTGGACGATATGAGAGCGATCCTCCGGGAGGGTGCGGACAAGGTGTCCGTGAACAGCGCTGCCATCAAACGCCCGGAGCTCATTTCCGAGGGCGCGGAGCGCTTCGGCTCTCAGTGCATCACCGTGGCGATTGACGCCAAGAGAAGAAAGACCGGGGTGCAACCGGAAGGCCTGGGTGATCAGGGCGATGCCATGCCGGCGGATGGCTGGAGCGTCTATATCGCAGGCGGCCGCGTGGATACGGGAATTGATGCTGTGGAATGGGCAAGAAAAGCCGAAGAACTCGGTGCAGGCGAAATCCTGCTTACGAGCATGGACTGCGACGGGACAAAGGCAGGTTATGACATCGCCCTGACAAGGGCGGTAGCCGATGCGGTGAAGATCCCGGTGGTGGCATCGGGCGGCGCCGGGACCATGGAGCATTTCTATGAGGCTCTGACAAAGGGCGGTGCGGACGCCGCACTTGCGGCCAGTCTGTTCCATTTCCGGGAGCTGACCATTGAAGGAGTAAAGGAGTACCTGGATCAGCGGGGGGTTCCGGTGCGCCTTGTGAAATAAGAGAAACGCCGCCATGCGGCGTTCCGATAGAAGGTACTACAAATCAGGAGGATTGTATGGACAACAAGTTGGAAGGGATAGAACCCGCACGGGTCATGAAGTATTTCGGAAAGATCTGCTCCATTCCGCACGGCTCCTATCACACGGATGAGATCTCCGATTACATCGTCAGTTTTGCGAAGGAACATGACCTTGACTATACCCAGGATGCAAGCGGAAACGTGATCATCTTCAAGAAGGGCTCCGAGGGCTGTAAAGACGCAGCTCCCCTGATGATGCAGGGCCACATGGACATGGTGCTCGAGAAGAACGATGGCGTTGACAAAGATCTTGAGAAGGAGCCCATCGATGTGAAGACGGATGGCACCTATCTCTTTGCAGACGGCACGACATTGGGCGGTGATGACGGCATTGCCGTTGCCATGATGCTCGCAGCGCTTGATGATGACAGTCTTGTACACCCGCCGCTCGAGTGCGTCTTTACGGTCAACGAGGAGGTGGGGCTTCTCGGCATGAACACCCTGGACGTGTCGAACCTGAAGGCAAAGCGCATGCTGAACCTGGATTCCGAGTCCGAGGGCGTTCTGACGGTCGGCTGTGCAGGAGGCACCGAGGTGCATATCCACCTGCCGATTGAGAAGAAGAAGAACTACGGAAATCTTCTGACCATCACAATCGGCTCTCTGAAGGGCGGTCACTCCGGCGAGGACATCAACAAGGGAAGAGCCAATGCAAACGTCCTGATGGCACGTCTTCTCGACCGCATCAGCAGAAAGGTTGATGTCTGTCTTGCAGACATTAGCGGCGGCACGAAGGACAATGCGATTGCGCGCTCTGCGACGGCGAAGATTCTCGTGGATGACGGCATCAAGAAGTCTGCTCTCGAGGAGCAGGTGGAGAAGTTCCGTCAGCTGGCAAAGAACGAGTACCAGGAGACGGACCCGGATATTACCATCGAATTCGCCTGGGAGTCCAGGAACAAGAAGGGCATTGACACGCTTTCCCGCAAGGACACCCACAGGGTGATCCATTTCCTGTTCGTTCTGCCGGATGGCATGCTGAAGATGGATCCGACCCGTCCCGGATTTCCGAGAACCTCGGAAAACCTCGGCATCATCGCGATGGCAAAGGACGACCTTGCCGTCACGTATCTGTGCCGCAGCAACGTGAACTCCGAGAGAAAGTACATCGTAAACCAGCTTAAGTGCCTTTCTGCGATGGTCGGAGCCGGTGTCTTAACAAGAGGCTCCTATCCCGCATGGGAATACCACGGGGAGACGGCCTTCCAGAAGCTTGCAGAGAAGGTTTACGAAGAGTCTACGGGCCTTACGCCCCGCATTGAGGTTACCCACGGCGGTCTCGAGTGCGGCATCATGGCCGGCAAGATCGAGGGACTTGAGTGCATCAGCGCAGGTCCCGACATGAGCGGCATTCACACGCCGGATGAGAAGCTCTCGATTCCTTCCACCCAGAAGCTCTGGAAGTTTGTGACAGCCCTTCTTGAGGCATGCGCGAAGGAATAATCCGGAAGTATACGGATTGTGTTAAGATAGGTGGCAGCAGGAAAACCTGCTGCTATTTTTTTGCCTGGAGGATGTCATGGCCGGAATCAGCAATGACTGGCTGCCGTACTTAAAGCCTGAATTCGG
Organism: uncultured Lachnospiraceae bacterium; assembly: GCA_900315055.1. Lineage (GTDB taxonomy): Bacteria > Bacillota > Clostridia > Lachnospirales > Lachnospiraceae > CAG-791. Next base: position 51,540 of record OMXP01000010.1, on the reverse strand, counting down.
CAAGCCATATTATAAGGACCTGTACTTCTTTGTCCGCAATGAGTATAAGACGCACACCATCTACCCGCCGTCAGACGAGATCTTCAAAGCACTCGACTTAACGCCGCTCTCCAAGGTGAAGGTCGTGATCCTGGGGCAGGATCCCTATCACGAGCCGCACCAGGCGCAGGGTCTGTGCTTTTCGGTCTCTCCGGAATGCGAAATCCCGCCGTCTCTCTTAAACATCTACAAGGAGCTGCACGACGACCTGCACTGTTATATCCCGGACAACGGAAACCTCATTCCCTGGGCGGAGCAGGGAGTGCTGCTTCTGAACACGGTTCTTACGGTGCGGGCACATCAGGCCGCATCCCACAAGGGCAAGGGCTGGGAGCAGTTCACCGATGCGATTCTGAAAGCCGTGAACGAACAGGATCGCCCCATCGTCTTCATGCTCTGGGGATCCCAGGCGCAGGCAAAGGAGATCATGCTGGTCAATCCGAAGCACCTGATCTTAAAGGCACCGCACCCGAGCCCTCTTTCTGCCTATAGGGGGTTCTTCGGCTGCCGTCATTTCTCAAAGTGCAATGAATTCCTGAAAGAGCACGGGGAGACACCCATCGACTGGCAGATCCCGGATTTAAAGCCGGAGGACTGATAGGCACTTTCCCACGGACTTCCCGTTGCCATTTGGGACGTTTTGTGTTTCACTATACAGGATTGCAGTTCAGTACAGTAACGTTATAAAGAGTGAGGATAAAAGACGTGAAGAAGGTACCTTTTGTCACGAAAGAGCAGGTGGAGAAGATCGCGCAGACATACCCGACCCCCTTTCACCTTTATGATGAGAAAGGACTTCGCAGACAGTGCGAGGCGGTGAACGAGGCCTTTTCCTGGAACAGGGGCTTCCGGGAGTATTTTGCCGTGAAGGCAACACCGAATCCCTACCTGATGAAGATCATGGAGGATTACGACTTTGGCTTTGACTGCTCATCGGAAGCGGAGCTGGTGCTCTCCGATGCAGTGGGCGCGGACGGTGCGCACATCATGTTCTCCTCAAACGAGACTCCTGCCCGCGAATATGCCCTTGCCGCAAAGCTCGGCGCCATCATCAATCTGGACGACATCACACACATCCCGTTCCTTGAGGGGATCATCGGGGAAAAATTCCCGAAGACCATGTGCTGCCGCTACAACCCCGGCGGAGTCTTTACCATGAGCAACGGCATCATGGACAATCCGGGTGATTCCAAGTACGGGATGACGAAGGAGCAGCTTTTTGATGCCTACGCGCAGCTGAAGGCTCATGGCGTCGAGAACTTCGGAATTCACGCCTTTCTTGCGTCCAACACGGTCACCAACGAGTATTATCCGAAACTTGCCGGTGAGCTGTTTTCCCTGGCAAGAGAGATCCACGAGAAGCTCGGGATTCACTTTGCCTTCATCAACCTCTCCGGCGGTGTCGGCATTGCGTACAAGCCGGACCAGACCCCGAATGACATCGCCGTCATCGGCGAGGGTGTCCGGAAGGTGTATGAGGAGATCCTCGTTCCTGCCGGCATGGGAGATGTTGCCATCTATACGGAAATGGGACGCTACATCATGGCGCCCTACGACGGACTTGTCACGAAGGCCATTCACGTCAAGCACATCTACAAGGAGTACATCGGTGTCGATGCTTGTGCGGCGAACCTGATGCGGCCTGCGATGTACGGAGCCTATCATCACATCACGGTTCTCGGGAAGGAGGACGCGCCCTGCGATCATACCTACGATGTGGTCGGATCGCTGTGCGAGAACAACGACAAGTTTGCGATCGATAGGAAGCTTCCGAAGATCGATGTCGGCGACTATCTGTTCATCCATGATGCCGGAGCCCACGGATTCTCCATGGGATACAACTACAACGGCAGGCTCTGGAGTGCGGAGCTCCTCCTGCAGGAAGACGGCACGGTAAAGCAGATTCGCCGGGCGGAGACGCTTCGCGATTACTTTGCAACCTTTGATCAGTCGGATTTTGCAGATGCAATCGCATCTTCGATCGACTGGGAAAACAGAAAGTGACAGATACGCGGAAGGCATGATACAATACCTTTCGTATTTGCAGGACTGGCGGAATGGTAGACGCGACAGACTCAAAATCTGTTGTTGAATAGACGTGTGGGTTCGAGTCCCATGTCCTGCATAAAAAATACGGGTGGCACATCTCAGGTACATGTGTCACCCGTATTTTTGTAATTTCAATTCTATTCCGGTATCTCTCAATCGGAGACTCAGTCGACGAGCCCCTTCTCCATCACATCGGAGACAAGTCCGTTCGTAAACGTGATCCGGCAGAAGGAATCGTCCTTCCCGGTTCCCTCGAACCGGTAGGAGACGATGACATCCCCGTTTTTGTTGACCCGCCAGGAGAGCAGTGCTCCGTCGCCGCCAAAGATCGTGCGGACAGTGTCATAGGACATACCGGACGCGATCTGTCCGTATGCGGAAAGAGTAACGTCCTTTTCGGAGCGGATCAGACTTGTCTCCTGAATCTGCGTTACCCTGTTGTCTTCAAAATAGACGATTGCATAGCTGTAGTCGTAGTTATTCCAGGTACAGTGCATCCGCATGGTGTCCGCAGAGGACGTATCGCTCACCCTGTCCGGCTGATCCCCGACGATCGAGAGGACCTCGTCATAGCTCATGCCTGGGGTGATGCTGCAGAATTCGGGCCCGGTGATTTTCTGCGCGCTGCCCTGTGCTCTGGCCGGCAGCGGAGAAAGGGACAGAACAAGGGAAGCCGCAAGGGCTGCAGACAGTATTGTTTGACGCTTCATAACAAACCTTCCTTTCCAGTCCTCAGCATACATCCGAATTTTCCAATTTCCAACCAAACAGAATACAAGTTCAACAAAGAGCCGCCCGGTGTCTGCCTTTGTTATAGCCGGCGGCTATAGCAGGATATGACAAAAAACCTCCTTCTGCACCGGACAGGGCAGTGGTAAAGTACAGACATCAAACAGATACCTACTAATCGAATAGGAATAGAAATGAAACGGAAGAGCGAACCGGATCATTTCGGGAAAGGAAAGCAAAATGAGCGAACACGAATTCAAATTTGAAACCAAGCAGCTGCATGTCGGTCAGGAGAGTGCAGATCCCGCAACAGACTCCCGCGCAGTCCCGATTTACCAGACCACATCCTATGTCTTCCACAATGCACAGCATGCCGCAGACCGGTTCGGTCTTCGCGATGCCGGCAACATCTACGGAAGACTGACAAACTCCACACAGGCCGTCTTTGAAGACAGAATCGCAGCCCTCGAGGGCGGTGTTGCCGGCCTTGCAGTTGCTTCCGGCGCAGCAGCCGTGACCTACGCAGTGACCGCCCTAGCAGGAAACGGAGATCACATCGTAGCTCAGAGAACCATCTACGGCGGCTCCTACAACCTGCTCGAGCACACGCTTCCGAATTACGGCATCTCCACCACCTTCGTCAACACAAGCAATCTTGCAGAGGTTGAGGCAGCCATTCAGCCCAACACCAAGGCCGTCTACATCGAGACGCTGACGAACCCGAATTCCGATATTCCGGATATCGAGGAAATTGCAAAGATCGCCCATAAGCATGGCCTGCCGCTCGTCGTCGACAACACGTTCGGCACTCCTTACTATGTAAGACCCATCGAGTACGGCGCAGATATCGTTGTCCACTCCGCAACGAAGTTCATCGGCGGTCACGGAACGACTCTTGGCGGCGTCATCGTCGACGGCGGTACCTTCGACTGGTCCAAGTCCGACAAGTTCCCGCAGTTCACCGAACCGAACCCGTCCTACCACGGCATCTCCTTCGTCCAGGCAGCCGGAAAGGCGGCATTTGCAACCTATGTCCGTGCCATTATCCTCCGCGATGAGGGCGCCACGATCTCTCCGTTCAACGCATTCCTGCTTCTGCAGGGCACAGAGACCCTGTCCCTTCGTCTTGAGAGACACTGGGAGAACACGAAGAAAGTGCTGGAGTACCTGCAGAAGCAGCCGCAGGTAGAGAAGATCAATCACCCGTATCTCGAGGACAACCCGAACCACAAGGTGTACCTCAAGTACTTCCCGAACGGCGGCGGTTCGATCTTCACGTTCAACATCAAGGGCGGCCAGAAGGAGGCCTTCGCCTTCATTGACGGCCTGAAGATCTTCTCCCTGCTTGCAAACGTCGCAGACGTCAAGAGCCTGGTTGTGCACCCGGCTTCGACCACACACGCAGAGCTCTCTGAGGAGGAAGCAAGAGAGCAGGAAATCTATCCGAACACTATCCGCCTGTCCATCGGTACCGAGAACATTGATGATATCCTCTGGGATCTCGACAACGGTTTCAAGGCAGCAGCTGCCGTATCGAAGGACTGAATTAACAGAAAACCTTAGAAGGCCTTCCAGGGTTGGCATTGTTCGCTCCAATGCAATCTGAGAAAGAGGCATTTCCCTTCCATTCGGGGAAATGCCTCTTTTTCCGTTGCGTGTTTATCTCTTACTTGGCAGGAGTGAATTCCATGCCGTCCGTCATGGAGATGTTGCCGTCCGTGTCAATGAAGGCGGCTTCATATCCGTCCAGGGATTCGATGAGCTTTGTTCCCTTCTTCGTTCCAAGAAGCAGACAGGTCGTCGAGAGCGCATCGCAGTCGACAGAGCGGTCCTCATCTGCCGTGATGGTCACGGAGATGACATCGGTGTCGACGGGATATCCGGTGTCCGGATCCAGGATGTGGAAGTACTGCTTCCCGTCCACAGTGATATAGCGCTCATAGACACCGCTCGTCACGGCAGTTCCGTTTGAGAGGGGAAGAGAGCCGATCACCTCGGTGCGGTCGGAATAGGGGGTCTCAATCCCGATCGTGAAGGGAGCTGTTGAGCCGCCGCTTTGCGGCTTTTCTCCGACACACTCGATGTTGCCTCCGAGTGAGACAATGGCACTCGTGACACCCTGAGAAGAGAGGTTATCGGCCACCCGGTCTGCAATGTAGCCCTTCGCTATGCCTCCAAGATCGATTTCCGCGTCCGGATCCTCAAGCTGTACGGTAGATCCGGAAACTTTGATCTTTTTGTAATCGATATGCTTTACCGCTTCCTCAAGTTCCTCCGGATCCGGAAGCGTGGTGGCACCTTCATCAAAGCCCCAGAGGTCCTCTGCCTTGCCGATGGTGATGTCAAAGCGGCCGCCGGAGAGATCACAGTAGGAGATGGCTTCCGAGATAAGATCTGCCGTCTCCTGATTGACGGTGACTTCCTTTCCGCCCGCGTGGTTGATGTTCCAGATGTCGGAACCCTCGACGGTCTTTGAGAGCATATTTTCATAGGTACTGCACAGGGAAAAGGCGTTGTCGATGGCAGTATCCGCGGCATCCTCTGAGAAGTTGTCCATGTCGTAGATTGTGATGTCGCAGACCGTATCAAAGTAAAAGCTCTCTTTGGTCACGGGGTCAGGGGCTGCATTCCGGGAGCACCCGGAAAGAGCAAGACCCGGCAGAACCATGCCAAGAAGAGAAAAGATTCGAAGGGAACTTCGAAGAGATCCGATTCTATGTTTCATGCATGTCTCCTTTTTTGCTGACAGGAGACATTATAGAGGGTGAGAGGGGATTGCGGAGAAAACGGGAATGGAAAATTTAAAATTTTGTTGTTGACAGGATCGGGGTCGTGTTGTAGGATAACACTTGCCGCGAGAAAAGCGGTAAAAACAAAAGAGATGCAGAAATGGCGGAATTGGTAGACGCGCAGGCTTCAGGTGCCTGTTCGGGATAACCGAGTGAGGGTTCAAGTCCCTTTTTCTGCAGCGATGCGGAAGTGTCGGAATTGGTAGACGAGCAAGATTAAGGTTCTTGTGACAGTTATGCCGTGTGGGTTCAAGTCCCATCTTCCGCACTAAGTCCTGAGATTTCAAAAAAGAGATCTCAGGACTTTTTGTTATGCCGGAAGTTTCTGGCAAAATCACGGTGCCGTTGTCATTTTTTCTTATGACTTATGTTAAAATGTCTTTGTCTCATGATCCTGATGGAAGGCGGGGGAGCGCCGGGAGGCAGACATGATTCTGATACGCGAACAGCTCGAAGAGCGCGAGGATGAAATCCTTGCACCCTGGGCTGCCCATTCGAGAAATTCAAAAGGAAGGCTCCACGACGAGCCGCAGGACGACCTTCGGCCGCTCTTTCAGAGAGACCGGGACAGGATCCTGCACTGCAAGTCGTTTCGACGGCTGAAAGATAAGACCCAGGTATTCATTACCCCGGATGGAGATCACTACAGGACGCGTATGACGCATACCCTGGAGGTTTCCCAGAATGCAAGAACCATTGCAAAGGCCCTGAAGCTCAACGAGGATCTGACGGAGGCGATTGCCCTGGGACACGACCTCGGACACACGCCGTTCGGGCATGCGGGAGAGCGGGTGCTGAACCGCCTGTGCCCGGAGGGCTTTGACCATGCAGAACAGAGTGTGCGGCTGGTCGATGTCCTTGAAAAGGACGGCCAGGGACTGAACCTGACCTATGAGGTGAGGGACGGATTCCTGAACCACCAGACCAGCGGACACCCTTCGACCCTGGAAGGACAGATCGTCCGCTATTCGGACAAGATCGCCTATTTTCACCACGACATGGACGATGCGATCCGCGGCGGTATCCTGACGGACGATGACGTACCGGAAGAGATTGCCTCCGTGATCGGTCATACGCTTGAAGAACGGCTCGATACCTTCACCCACGATATCATCATCACGAGCTACGACCAGCCCATCATCGCGATGTCGCCGGCAGTACAGAAGGCCTTCAACGACTTTCGGACATTCATGTTTGAGAATGTCTACACCAATCCCAAGGCAAAGGGCGAGGAAGCCAAGGCCATGGGCGTAGTCGAGGCGCTCTATGAGCATTACCTGAAAAACATCGATCTTCTGCCGGATTATCTGAAGAGGCGCATGGATCTTGGAGATTCGAAAGAGCGCGTCGTCTGCGACTACATCAGTTCGATGACGGACCGCTATGCAATCCGCCAGTTTGAGGACATCTACGTGCCCAAGAGCTGGCAGTAGGAGGGCAGTATTGTATTATTCGGACGAAATCAGAAATCAGGTCATCAGCGCAAATGACATCGTTGATGTGATCGGCCAGTATGTGGAGCTGAAGCGCTCCGGATCCCAGTACATGGGCCTGTGTCCGTTCCACTCCGAGCATACCCCCTCGTTTTCCGTGAGCCGCACGAAACAGGTCTATCACTGCTTCGGCTGCGGGGAGAGCGGAAACGTGATCACGTTTCTGAAGAAGTACAACAACATGACCTATCAGGAGGCCATGGAATATCTTGCAAGCCGGGCTGGCATCGTGCTGCCGAAGGAGGAGGCATCTCCGGAGCAGAAGGAGAGAAATAAAAAACGGGATATTCTGTTCTCCATCAACAAGGATACGGCAACCTACTACTACCGGCTTCTTCGAAGCCCGAAGGGACAGAAGGGAATGGCCTATCTGAAGGGCCGTGCGCTGTCGGACAAAACCATGAACCAGTTCGGGCTCGGGTATGCGGACGGCGGAAACAGCGATCTTGTACGCTACCTTCAGGAAAAGGGATATTCCTCAAAGGATATTCTGGATTCCGGTGTTGCGGTGTTCCGGGAGAAAGACGGCCTGAAGGACAAATTCTGGAACCGTGTCATGTATCCCATCATGGATGCCTCCGGGCGGGTCATCGCTTTCGGCGGGCGTGTCATGGGGGATGGAATCCCGAAGTATCTGAATTCTCCGGAGACGCTGATCTTCGAAAAAAAGAAAAATCTATACGGACTCAACATCGCCCGCAACACGGTGCGCAACAAGGACAAGGATTACTTTATCCTCTGCGAGGGCTACATGGACGTCATCTCCCAGCACCAGGCCGGTTTCCCGATGGCGATTGCGTCCCTTGGCACGTCTTTCACCGTGGAGCAGGCTCAGGTGATCCGCCGGTATGTGACCCATGTCTTCCTTGCCTATGACAGCGACGGCGCCGGCGTGAGAGCTGCGATGCGTAACATCGGGATCCTGAGAGACGCCGGTGTCTCCGCGAGGGTCATCGATCTTCGGCCTTACAAGGACCCGGATGAGTTCTGCAAGAACCTCGGGACGGAAGAATATCAGAAGCGCATCGACAACGCGGAGAACAGCTTTTACTACCAGATCCGGCAGATCGAGGGAAATTACAGGCTCGACGATCCGGAGAGCAGGACTGCGTTCTACCACGAGATTGCAAAACGGCTCTGCGGTTTTGACGATGAGATGGAGCGGGAGAACTACATCAGTGCGATGGCTCAGAAGTACGGCATTCAGCGGGATGTGCTCTCCAGAGAGGTTGCGGGCTACAAGGAGGCCGGAATCGGCCGGCAGTCTTTCAGCGAAGGACCGGTGAGAATCACACCCGCGCCGCAGAATCCGACGGCGCAGAAGAAGGCGTCAAGCATTGAGAAGGCAAAGCTTCGCAATGAGGGGCTTCTTCTGACCTGGATCTCGGACGATCCGGATGTCTATCTGCAGATCCGGGACTATATCGGACCCGAGGATTTCAGTGAGGGACTTGCCAGGGAGGCGGCTCAGGATTATTTCAAGATGCTTGAGGAACACTACGGAGATCCGCTCAAAGTCGAGGCGGAAGGGACAAAGGCTCCGGGCTTTACACCGGCCATCGTCATCGGATCCTTTGAGGATGAGGACGAACAGAAGGACGTGGCGGATATCTTCAACACGAGAATTAAGGGGCTTACTACCCAGCCGGAGAGGGAAAAGGCGTTCAAGGACGTCGTTCTCTCCGTCAAGAGAGCCAGCATGGAAAATATCAAAGCCTCGAATGCTACCGGAGCTCTTGGAAAAATCGCAAAGATCAAAAAGCAGATGGAGGAAATTCAGCGCATGCACATCACGTTCAAGGCGGCGGAGGAGTCCTGATGGCGATCCGGCTTGGAAAACGACTGCAGCTGATTGCGGACATGACAGCAGAACAGGCAGGAGGTACGCTTACCGTCTGTGATGTCGGTACGGACCACGCACATATTCCGATCTATCTTCTGCAGACAAATGGCTGCGGGAAGGCAATCGCCATGGACGTTGCCGACGGACCCCTTGCCATCGCAAAGACCAATCTCGAGCTGGCGGGGCTTGAGGATCGCTGCGAGCTGAGAAAAAGCGACGGACTGAAAACCTTTACGAAGGGCGAGGCACAGGTCCTTGTCATTGCGGGGATGGGCGGCATCCTGATGCGGCAGATCCTCGAGGAAGATCCGGAAAAGACGAAGAGCTTTCAGAGCCTCGTGCTCTCTCCACACTCCGAGCCGCAGCTTGTGCGCTCGTTTCTTCGAAAAAACAAAATCGGGATCCGAAAGGAAAGGGCAGTTTTTGAGGACGGGAAATACTACACGGTCCTTTCCGCATCGCCGGGACAGGAGATGATCCGGCCGGACTGGGACGGTTATCAGAAACAGATCCGGGAAATGCCGCAGGACACACAGAAAAGCGCAGGCATCACGGCCCAAACGGCAGAGATCCTGTTTGCCGATCCTTTGTTTCGGCAGGAGATGGAGGATCTTTACGGGCCATGTCTTATCCGGAACCGGGATCCCGTTCTCCGGGAGTATGTCAGTCTGAAGCTGAAAAGTACCCTGCAGCTGCTGTCCCAGATGCAGGAGATCAACCAGGAGGAACGATCCCTTGCACTGAAGGGAAAGGCGGGCGCCCTGCAGGCACTGCTGTTTCTTCTGACCTTTCTTTCATGAGGAGTTGAATCATGCTGTTACAGGAGATCATTACTCAACTGAACGAATTCTGCTCCCCGTCCCTTGCAGAGGACTGGGACAATCCGGGACTGCAGGCGGGGCGGACGGATCTTGAGGTGTCGAGTGTATATCTTGCCGTCGATGCAACATCAAAGGTCATCGAGGACGCCATACGAAGCGACTGCGACCTGATCCTGACGCATCACCCCCTGCTCTTTAACGGGGTTAAGCATGTTACGGATAAGGACTATATCGGAAAACGGATCCTGACCCTTCTGCAGAATGACATGGCGCTTTTCTCCATGCACACGAACTTCGATGTTCTCGCCATGGCGGCGGAGGCGGCAGACAGGCTGGGACTTCTCGATACACAGGTTCTGGAAGTGACCTATGAGGACGCAATTTCCAGAGAGGGACTCGGGAGAATCGGTGCTTTGCCGGAACACATGAGTCTTGAGGAGTGCGCACAGCTTGTCCGGGAAAAGTTTGCGATCCCGCATGTGCGTTTCTACGGAGATCCGGATCAGCCGCTGGTGCGCTGCGCCATTCTGCCGGGCTCCGGACATGATGAGATTGATCTTGCCCTCGAGAAGGGTGCTGATGTCATGATCACCGGAGATATCACGCATCACGTGGGGCTTGATGCCGTGGAAAAGGGAATCTGCGTGATCGATGCGGGACACTACGGGATCGAGAAGATTTTCGTCCCGTACATGAAGGAGTTTCTGGAAAAGCAGATGCCTGCTCTTGAGGTACATACCGCACCGGAAATGGAACCGTTTAACGAGATCTGAGAAACAGGGGGTTGCAATGCCTACAGTATATGTCAGGGGACATGCAAGACAGATCACAAAGGGAATGACCTTCGAGGAGATTCTGGAACCGGAGATCAAAACGCAGAAGGGCGGGGACGAGATCGCTCTTGTGTACTTCAACGGTAAGATGCGTGAGCTCTTCAAGCGCTGTGACAGGGACGGCGTGATTGCGCCCATCACCACGAGAGATTCGGCAGGGCATTCCGCCTACTGCCGGACCGCGATCATGATGATGGTGAAATCCGCAGATGAAATCGCAAAGGAAAAGGGCCTGAATGTGCGGGTCAAGGTGGAGTTCACGCTGGGAAGCGCCTTTTACTGCACGCTCCACGGAGATCCGTTTGCGGTAACGAAGGACTTTACAAACGAGCTTGTAAGGCGCATGAGAAAGCTCTCTGACGATCGGACCGTGCTTGTCAAAAAGACCTATCCCATTGATGACGCGATTGCACTGTTTCATCACCAGGGCATGACGGACAAGGAAAAACTGTTCCGCTACCGCACCTCCTCCACCGTCAATGTCTACAACCTGGACGGCTACTATGACTATTTCTACGGATACATGCTTCCGGACTGCGGGTACTGCACGCTCTTTGATGTGTTCCCCTACAAGGAAGGCCTCTGCCTGAACCTGCCGACGCAGGAAGAGCCGGATAAGCTTCAGCCCTTCGTGGAGCAGGAGAATCTTTACGATCAGCTCGCCCTCTCCACGAGGTGGGGAGAGCTTGTCGATATCAGCACGGTCGGAGATCTCAATGAACAGATCTGCAAGGGAAACATTTCCGACATGATTCTGGTTCAGGAAGCCCTGCAGGAAAGACGCATCGGGGAGATTGCAGAGCAGATCCACGAGCGGTCCGGAGTGAAATTCGTCCTGATTGCCGGGCCGTCCAGCTCCGGCAAGACGACCTTTGCCCACCGGCTCTCCGTACAGCTTCGGAGTTTCGGCATGCACCCGCACATCCTGTCCATGGACAACTGGTTCGTGAACCGGGACAAGACACCGATCGACATCGACGGCAATTATAATTACGACGTCATTGAGGCACTGGACCTCGAACAGTTCAACGAGGATCTGACGAATCTTCTGAAGGGGCAAGAGGTGCCGCTTCCGACCTTCGATTTCCGCATGGGAAGACGAAAGTATACCGGAGAGAGCCTGAAACTGGAGGCGTCTGACATTCTCGTCATCGAGGGAATCCACGGGCTCAATCCCAGGTGCACCGAGGCGATTCCCGATGAGAACAAGTTCCGGATCTACATCAGTGCCCTGACAAGTCTCAATGTCGATGAGCACAACCGGATTCCGACATCGGACACAAGACTTTTGAGACGGATCGTTCGCGACAACAGGACCCGGGGAAAGTCCGCGAGGGCGACGATTGCGGAGTGGAAGAAGGTACGGGATGCGGAGGAAGTCAACATCTTCCCGTATCAGGACAATGTCGATGCTGTCTTCAACTCGGTGCTGATCTATGAGCAGGCCGTCCTGAAGCAGTTTGCGGAACCTCTGCTGTTCGGGATCGACAAGTCACAGAAGGAGTACTATGAGGCCAAGCGCCTCCTGAAGTTCCTGGAGTACTTTGTCGGCGTGGACACCGCGTCCGTTCCGGCCAATTCCATCTGCCGTGAATTTGTCGGCGGCGGCTGTTTTCCTGTGTGAGTAGATTCATGAAAACAAGATCATTCCGTTCAGAAAATAAGGCAAAGAAAATAAGGCTGTATGCGGAGCGCACCCTGTGTGCGCTCCTTCTTGTGTTGGTGTGTATCCTTACGGTCCCGATCTTTCAGGCGGCAGCGTATGCGCGCCCTGCGGCGGACGACTATTCCTTTTCCTATCTGACCTTTCAGGCGCTGCAGGCGGGAAAGGGCGTTTTCGGCGTCCTTGCGGCTGTGGCAAAAGAAGTGGCTGAAATCTACCGCTCCTGGCAGGGAACCTATGCCGCAATCTTTCTCTTTGCCCTGCAGCCCGGGATTGCCGGCATCTACCCTTTGACAACGGTGATTCTTGTCCTTCTTCCGGCTGTCTGTCTGTTCTTCTTTTACACCACTCTTCTCAGGGTGTGTACGGATTCCGGGAAGGGAGAAGTCAGGACGGCGCTTGCCCTGACTCTTGCAGGACTGATCCTCATGCTGGAGGTTCTCCCGGACGTTCGGGAGGGACTTTTCTGGTGGAACGGTGCAATCTACTACACCGGATTCTTCAGTCTGGCACTCCTGTTTCTCTCACTGATGCTGAGACTGATCATTACCAGGCACAAGATCTCCTGCGGGATCGCCTGCTGTATTCTGGCACTTGTCATCGGCGGAGGAAACTACACAACCGCACTTGTGACAAGTGAGATCCTGATCCTTGCCGCTGCCATGATGCTTGTCTTTTTGCCGAAAGAGGATGTGAGGCGGAAACGGATCACGATGGTGATCCTGGCAACTGTCCTTTTGCTTCTTGGCTTTGCTATCAGCGTCCTCGCTCCCGGTAATGCGGTGCGTCAGAGCAGTACCGCAGGTCTTCCTGCCGGACAGGCAGTCAAAGAGGCGTTTGTCCTTGGCACGAAATTTTTGATCTCCTGCTTGGGCTTTCCAATGGTACTTTACGTACTGTTCTGCATTTTGGTTTTTTTCCTGTTTCCGATCAGGATTCCGAAGGCACAGCAACCGGTACGGACACTGCTAGGCGGCCTTGTGCTTTTGTATCTTCTTTACATCTCCGGCTTTGTTCCGGCACTGTACGGCATCGGCAACATCGGTGCGGGACGGCAGCAGAATATCTACTTTGACACGATCCTTGTTCTGGTGCCTGTCGTGATCGGTCTTCTCAGATCCTGCGGCGGGGCCCTTCCTGTTTCTCATGAAAAAGTCTGCAGGGGAATCTTGGTCCTGTGCGGCGCGCTGTTTCTCCTGACCGCCGTCCTTCTAGTGGTCCGATATGATTTTTCCTCTACCACAACAGGTATGGCTGTCGAATCCTTAAAAGACGGAGAACTTAAGGCCTATGCAGAGGAATATGATGCGATCACAAGGAAGATCCTCACTACGAAGGACGATACGGTAATAATCCCGGACATATCCCATACGCCGGATCTCTATCCATGGCTTGGGATCGAGAAGGGAACGGATGGCTGGGTCAATCAGGCGATGGCACGGTACTATGGAAAGACTGCCATTGATGTGAAGTGAAACCTTCAGCCAATCCGAAAGAGCAGTACAGGGAGCGTACTAAGTCAGCGCATCCTGTACTGTTTTTTCGTCAGGTGAATTTTTCTTATGTGTTTCCCGAACAGATGTCCTGTTCATGGATTTTTCATTTTACAGCGCGATTCGATTGTGTTAAATTTATACGCTGTAAGCAGAGCAGACGATCGCGGCCATGGCGTACTGCGCCATGGGTGAGGAAAGTCCGGGCTTCACAGGGCAGGATGCCGGCTAACGGCCGGCGGAGGCAACTCCCGGGAAAGTGCAGCAGAAAACAGACCGCCGCGAAAGCGGTAAGGGTGAAATGGCGGTGTAAGAGACCACCGTTTTCTCAGTAATGAGAAAAGCCGTGTAAACCCCATCCGAAGCAAGACCAAGAACTCCGGCACTGCCGGAGGTGAGGACCACGAATCGGCCCGGTTCATCCTCAGGTAGGTCGCTTGATGCTGCCGGCAACGGCAGTACTAGAAAGATGATCGTCCAACGACAGAACCCGGCTTATCGCTCTGCTTCTTATTTTGACAGATTCCACCAGAACGCCAAGGTGACATATTGAATACTCCAAAGAACAAGAAGATCCTCACCCCCGCCCAGAAAAAGAGAAAGCGGATTGAACTCGTCCTGTGTGCCGTGATTGTGGTATCCATGCTGATCGTGCGGCTTGTCCTCATCGACAGAGGTGCGATCCGGACACAGGACAGTGCACTGACTAACGAGGAACTTCTTTCAGTCCTGGAGCGGCATGAGGTGACAATCGATGAGGATGGAACGACAGACTATGCCACCATTCTCTCTGCAACGCCCGGAAAGCGCGGGAAGGCAGATACGGCTGTGATTGCGACCGGGAGAACAGTGCTTGAAAACTTTGCCGATGGCACAACCACAGTGAAGTTCCCGAACGCCAGTCCTGTGACAGGAAGCGTACTTGCTTCCAATGAGGAGGCAGGGATCGGAATCATCCGCTGTGAGGTCGAGGATCAGGACAGCGTGTACTATTCCTCAAATCTCTACTATCAGATGGAAACGGGGACACAGCTGTACTTCCTTGATAGCACGGAAAGCCTTGTTCCCTGCACGGTGCAGGAGACAGATGCTTCCGTGGATGGGTATACCTCTCAGATGACGATCCTGCAGGCAGACAACCTGTCGGCAGATGATCTGGGAACGGTCCTCTGCGGACGGGGTGTGTACTCTGCATCGGGCTATTATCTTGGCACGATCGAAACCATCGAAACCGACGGCACTGCTGTCATGGCTTCCGGTGCCGACGTCGTGGAACTGGTGACAAAGAATCAGTAAGCACTGTACTGGAAAGAGGTGTATAGAATGGCAGAAACAAAGGTAGATATCATATCCGGTTTCCTGGGAGCCGGTAAGACCACACTGATCCGCAAGCTCTTAAAGGACGCTCTCGCAGGCACAAAGGTTGTTCTCATCGAGAACGAGTTCGGCGAGATCGGTATAGACGGCGGCTTCCTGAAGGAATCCGGCATTCAGATCCGTGAGATGAATTCCGGCTGTATATGCTGCTCTCTGGTGGGCGATTTCAATGCGTCCCTAAAGCAGGTGATGGCACAGTACGCCCCGGAACGCATCCTCATTGAGCCCTCCGGCGTCGGCAAGCTCGATGACGTCATGCGTGCGATTGAGAAGACTGCGGCGGAAGTTCCGGGCATGAAGCTCAACAGCGCCGTGACTGTTGTGGACTGCACCAAGGCGAAGATGTATCTTCGCAACTTCGGTGAGTTCTTCCTGAATCAGATTGAAAATGCCGGCACGATCCTCCTCACAAGATGCGACAAGGCAAGCCGGGAGAAGATTGATGAGGCAGTTGCCCTGATCCGTGAGCACAATGACAAGGCGACAATCATCACCACTCCGCTTACGGAACTCGACGGGAAGCAGGTCCTTGAGACAATCGAAGGCCGCTCGGATCTGCAGGCACAGATCCTCGAAGAGGTCATGAACAGCAGCGAGGAGCATCACCATCATCATCACCACGATGAGGCAGCAAAGCGTGTGACCGATGACGAGGGCAATACGTTCTTCCTCTCGCATCATGATGATGACGATGACGATGACGACGAAGATGAGCACGAGCATCATCATGACCATGACCATGATGATCATGATCATGAACACGAAGAGCATGAGTATCATCATGACCACGATCATGATGCCGATGAGATCTTCGCAAGCTGGGGCATGGAGACGCCGAACACCTACACGAAGGAAGAGGTGGAAGAGCGTCTTGAGAAGCTCGATTCCGGCAAATACGGAAAGATTCTCCGCTCCAAGGGCATGCTTCCGGCAGCAGACGGCACCTGGATTCATTTCGACTATGTGCCCGGAGAGCCGCAGGTCCGTACCGGCGCTGCGGATGTAACCGGAAAGGTCTGCGTCATCGGTTCGGAACTGCAGGAGGACGCACTTGCAGAGCTGTTCCGCAAAAAGAAGAACGCGTAAGGAAGGATTACCATGGAAAACAGAACCCCGGTCTATGTGATCAACGGTTTTCTGGAGAGCGGGAAGAGCTCCTTCTTCGCTTACACGATCGGACAGCCCTACTTCCAGACCCAGGGGCTGACGCTTCTGATTCTCTGCGAGGAAGGTGAGGTCGAGTACTCGAAATCCCTGCTTCGTTCCACGAACACCGTGGTCGAGGAAGTAGAGGATGAGAGTGATTTCACACTCGACTACCTCACAGGTCTTGAGAAGAAATATCACCCGGAGCGTGTGCTCATCGAGTGGAACGGCATGTGGAACTACCAGAAGTTCTGCATTCCGGAGAAGATCTGGATGCTCGAGCAGCAGATCACGACGATCGATGCCTCCACCTTCGGCATGTATTATAGCAACCTTGCGATGCGCTCGCTCCTTTCCGTGGAGCTGAAGAATTCGGAACTGGTCATGTTCAACCGCTGCGATAACATCGATGAGGATACGCTGATCAAGTACAAGAGAAACGTCAAGGCCATGTGCCCGCAGGCGGATCTGATCTTCGAGGACGCCAACGGCGAGATCGACCTGACGACGGAAGAGGATCTGCCCTACGACATGTCAAAGGATGTGATCGATCTCGAGGGCATGAACTACGGCATCTGGTATCTTGATGCGATGGATCACCCGGACAGATATGATGGAAAGACTGTCCGCTTCAAGGCGATGGCAGGCTTCCCAGACAACTTCCCGAAGGGGTACTTTGTCCCCGGGCGCCTTGCGATGACCTGCTGTTCACAGGATATGCAGTTCCTGGGATATGGCTGCGCGTTTGATGACGTAAAGGACCTGAAGGAGAAGGACTGGTATGAGATCACCGCAAAGTGCTCCGACGAGAACTTCGCACCCTATGAGGGCGAGGGACTGGTCCTGCATGCAACTGCGGTAAAGCCGTGTGCAAAGCCTTCGGACGACATCATCAATTTCGCAGGATAGGCACAGAAGTTTTACAAGTCACCGGCGTTGCCGGCCATAAATATGCAATCATGTAAAACAGGGGCAGATGCTCCTGTTTTTTTAACCCATAGCTGAGCACTTTGGCATATACTGGTAGCAGGAGGGGGCAAGAGGAAGTTCCGACGGTATGGAGAGGAGAGGATGATATGAAAAAACACGTTCTGAAAGCAGCAAGTCTTCTGAGCGCTGGTCTTCTTGCCTGCTCACTGGCAGTTGTATCGCCGGTGCTGCCGGTGGCTGCGTCAGAGGGTAGAGATGAGTCGGTGTTCAGCTTTGAGACTAGAAATGTCACCTTAAAGCCCGGCGACACCTTTACGATCTCCATTGAGGCGTACAAGCAGTTCCGATATTTCGTTGTTGGCAGGAACAGCAAGGATTCCTTTGTGACGAGCGACAAGGCCCTGGGCCACTGCTGGTTTACAATGCATGTAGGCGAAGATGAGACGGCGGATGAAATCCATGTTTACTTCTATCGCCTGGACGATGACGACTTTTATGACACCATAACGATCCATGTTGATCACAGCGAGCCTGCTGCAAGGAATGCCGAAGCTAATACTGCCGTAACGCCGGAGGAGAAAAAGACGCTGGGCACTACCAGTGCGCCGGTGATCATCGGTGATACGGCGATCGGCAGGGCAGAGGTGCTGAACGGCGGACAGATCCTTTATGTGACCGATGAGACGGGAACCGGACTTGCAGCTCTTGGACTTACGTCTGACAGGACGGGAGCCTTCCAGCAGATGAATGTTCTTGGAGAGGACGCGAATGGGTACCTCTACGTGTCTCTGCCGTATTCGGATCTCTCGGATGGCTTTACGATTCAGATGAGTCCCGAGGATCGGGAGAATCTGAAAGCAGCAGGCTTTACTGGACTTACCATCGTGGAGAATGCACAGGAGATTGATCTTTGATCATCAGCTTCTGAGTATCCATTTCAGAGAAAGTAAGAAGCAGCTGCCGGCTTTGCAGCTGCTTCTTTTTTGCAAAAAAAAACCGCCGATGTGAGAGGGCACATCGGCGGGTCATTTTATTGACTCAGATCTTCTCAGGCGAGCTTGTCGATCTTTTCGCTCATTCTGGAGACCTTGCGGGAAGCATTGTTCTTCTTGATTACGCCCTTGATGGCTGCCTTGTCGATCTTGGACTCAGCGACCTTGAGTGCTGCCTGTGCAGCTTCCTTGTCGCCTGCCTCGATGGCGGTGTTAACCTTCTTGACAGCGGACTTGATGCCGGTCTTGACAGCCTTGTTGGCCTCAGCCTTTCTCTGGCTGGTGCCGATTCTCTTTTTGGCGGATTTGATGTTTGCCATGAATACTTACCTCCGATAAAAACGCGCGTTATGGATTTGATTTCAATTTGTCTGATTCTCAGCCATGGGCCTTGGTCATGCATAACCGCGGCACCAGAATCATTGTGCTCAGAAACCTTGACACGGACGATCTCCGGGCACATACATGTGTTACTATAACGACGGACCCTCATCTTGTCAAATGTTTTTGAAATAATTCTTGCGTGATAAGTGGGCGTATGTTAAGATATCACACGTGTGCGGGGAAATACCGCATCGAATTTTAAATCTGCGGGGATGGATTCATGCTTCGTAACATACTTTCGATCATTCTGATTATCATCTGTGTCCTGATCACGGTCATTGTCCTGATGCAGGAAGGCAAGGATCAGGGTCTTGGTACTCTGAGCGGACAGGCAATGGACAACACCTACTGGGGCAGGAACAAGAAGCGCTCCAAGGAAGGCCGGCTGGCAAGAGGCACTGCACTTCTGTGCGTGCTCTGGTTTGTCCTGTGCCTGTTGCTGGACATGAAGCTGTTCTGATCAATAGCAAGTATGAAATCGACGTGGCACCCTGTGGGGTGCCTTTTCTTATGTAAAAAGGAGTTAACCACTTGGATACGACAACCAGCAACGACAAGGCAAAGATTTCCAGTCAGCACATGCAGGGACTGTTTACGTCCAGTCCCCGCGGGTTTGGTTTTGTCACCGTGGAGGGACAGGAACAGGATCTGTTCATTCCGCCGGACAAGACCATGAATGCCTTCTATCATGACACGGTCGAGGTGAGACTCCTGCCGTCCTTCGGTTCCGGCTTTGACCGCAGGGGACCGGAAAAGGGAAAAGGTGAACAGCGCCAGGAAGCGGAGGTCGTCAAGATCCTCGAACACGGCGTGACCACGCTTGTCGGCACCTTTCAGCGCATCGGAAAGCAGTCCACGGTAGAGCCGGACAACCACAAGATCGGCTCGGAGATCAATATCAACCAGATGGACACCATGGGTGCGGTGACGGGACACAAGGTCGTCGTTCAGATGACGAACTACGGCTCCGCAAACAGAGGACCCGAGGGCAAGGTCATTGAAATCCTGGGTCATATGGACGATCCGGGTGTTGATATCCTCTCCATCATCCGTACCTACAACCTGCCGGGCGAGTTTCCGGAGGACGTGGTGAATGAGGTGCGTTCCATTCCGGATCACATCGAGGTGACGGATCAGGATCTCAAAGAGCGTGAAGACTGGCGGGAACACACGATCGTCACGATCGACGGACCGGATACCAAGGATATCGATGATGCGGTCTGTGTGGAAAAGACGGAAAAGGGCTGGACGCTTGGTGTCTTTATTGCGGACGTTGCCAACTATGTCCATGAGGGATCTCCGCTTGACAAGGAGGCCTTCAGGCGTGCCACATCCAACTACCTTGTGGACCGTGTGATTCCGATGCTGCCGCACGAGCTCTCCAACGGCATCTGCTCCCTGAACCAGGGCGAGGACCGGTATTCCCTGTCCTGTATCATGGATCTGAACGAGCGGGGCGAGGTCGTATCAAGCCGCGTTGTGGAGACCATTATCCGCTCTGCGGCAAAGCTTTCCTACCCGGGCGTCATGGCACTCTTT
This sequence comes from uncultured Lachnospiraceae bacterium, assembly GCA_900315055.1. Lineage (GTDB taxonomy): Bacteria > Bacillota > Clostridia > Lachnospirales > Lachnospiraceae > CAG-791. Next base: position 31,420 of record OMXP01000010.1, on the reverse strand, counting down.
ACGGACAACGACAATACCGAGATACTCCATGCACAGGAAATGCAGGGATATATCGGAGAAGAAGCAACAAACCGTGCAAAGAAGATCACGGACATGCTCTTCGAGGCAAGAAGACTTGCAAATGTCCTTGCCAGGCGGCGTGAGGAGCGGGGATCCATCGACTTTGATTTCACCGAGAGTGAGATCATTCTCGATGAAAACGGTGTCCCGATTGACATTCGTCCCCACGAGTCAAATGAGGCAACGGTGCTCATCGAGAACTTCATGATCATAGCCAATGAGACGGTGGCAAAGACGTTCTGCGAGAAGAAGGTCCCGTTTGTCTACCGCACCCATGCAAAACCCCTGCCGGAGAAGATCGATGCGCTCCGGGAGTTCATTCATCAGTATGGCTACAAGCTCCCGGACCGGGAGATCACCCCGAAGGATCTCTCGGGACTTCTCGAGCAGGTCAAGGGGACGCCGGAAGAGCAGCTGGTGACGACCATGACGCTTCGCAGCATGCAGCGCGCCATGTATACGCCGGAGTGCGGCGGACATTACGGACTGGCACTGAAGTATTACTGCCATTTCACCTCGCCCATCCGCCGATACCCGGATACACAGATCCACCGGATCATCAAGGAAGTGCTCCACGGACAGATGACGGAAGAGAGAATTGCTCATTACAACAGCATTCTCCCGAATGTCTGCCTGCAGTCCTCGAACATGGAGCGGCGTGCAGACGAAGCGGAGCGGGATACCGACAAGCAGAAGAAGGCCGAGTACATGAATGTCCGCATCGGCCAGACCTTCGACGGACTGGTATCCGGTGTCACGGGCTGGGGCCTGTATGTGGCCCTGCCGAACACGGTGGAAGGTCTGATCCCAATCGCAGATCTCGGAAACGAGTACTTTGTCTATGACGAAAAGGCCCTGTGTCTTCGAGGCGACAGGACCGGACAGACCTATACCCTCGGGCAGAAGGTGCGTGTCACGGTTTCCAGCGTCGATGTGATTCAGAGAAAGATCGACTTTGTCCTCGAGGGACACCAGGCGGGGGCAAAGAGACCGCAGCAGAAGACAAACGGACACAGCTACAGCCGCGGGGGATACGGCAACTACAGCACGGGCATGAACCGCCCGAAAAACCGGAACGGCCAGGGGCACGGACCGGGACGAAACGGCGGCAGCAGCGGAAACAGGAAATATGGAAAGTAAGAACGCACAGATCAGGTTGATCGCGAACAATAAAAAGGCCTACCACGACTACTTCATCATCGAGAAATATGAGTGCGGCATCGAGCTGTTCGGCACCGAGATCAAGTCGATCCGCATGGGGCGGGTCAGCATCAAGGAGGCCTATGTCGATATCGAGGGGGGAGAAGCGTACATTGACGGCATGAACATCAGTCCCTACGAGAAGGGGAATCTCTTCAACCGTGATCCGCTCCGCAGAAAGAAACTGCTTCTCCACAAAAACGAGATCCGGAAGCTCGCCGCAGCCGTACAGCAGGACGGCTACACGATTGTGCCCCTCGAGGTGTATCTGAAGAAGGGCCGCGCAAAGGTGGAGATCGGCCTTGCAAAGGGCAAGCATGTCTATGACAAGCGGGAAGATATCCGCAAACGGGACCTTCGGCGTGAGACCGAGCGTGACTACAAGGACGTCATGAAGGTCTGATGCACTTTATGGAAATTTTGGAAAATTCAAGCTGGGCTTTATTGTTTGACCTTAGATAAACGGGTATAATAAAGCCATGAAACGGGCCTGTAAAGGTTTCGACGTTTGTGAGGAAAGAAAAGAAGCATGCGGCAGATGGTGCAGCCTGCCATAAAATGTACCAACCAATAAATGCTAACGACAACGAATTAGCACTGGCTGCCTGAGTGCAGCCGCAAGCTCAGTGGATAACACCGCTATAATCCTCTGAGTTCAAAAGAAGCGGTTGCTGACGGTAAAGTAAGTTGTTGAGAAGCCGTCCCAAGATCATTGACAACCCGGCCGGGTAAGGTTCGTCAGCCTTCCGCCTGACCAGATACAAAGGCTGAATAAGCATGTAGAAGAGTTCCAGAATTGCAGGCGGACACGAGTTCGACTCTCGTCAGGTCCACTCAATGAACCTCATCCGAACACCCTCCGGTACTTCCCCGGAGGGTGTTTTGCATCCGAAAAGTCAGGAGGTGATGGTTGTCCATGAAACAGAATAACGACCGGAAGGGCGGCAGCTTTATCACTCTCGAGGAGATGAAGGGCCAGACAGAGAACTTTCAGATTGAAGAGGGGGAGAAACGCCCGGACGAGGGGTTCTATGTCGTCGGAGGTCAGACCGATCTGGTACAGCAGAAGGCAGATCCGGAATCGGACTGGCAGAGAAAAACGAGGGGCAGCATTGAGCGTCTCCTGAAGGACATGAACCTTCATGCCCAGCACATCGAGATGTCTCCGGTCACGGATCTCTACCTGTTCCGTGTGGTCGGCTCTGCGAGATTTTCCGTGCGGATCTCGACCCAGGCAAAGCTGGGGACGTGCCTGATCCTTCTGTACCTTCCAGTGGAGACGATGCCACAGTTCCAGTCGCTTCTCATGCTGAAGCTCTGCGAGTTCAACGAGAAGCTCCCCTTTGGCAAGTATGTTTACCGGCATGACAGCGGGGAAGTCATTCTGTCGTATCAGTGCGTAAACAGAGATGGCATTGAGTACGGGCAGATAAAGCCCGTTCTGCCGCTTCTTGTCAATGATCTTATCAGCCATGAAGATGAGATCCTGAGATACGCCCGTGGTGTGTTTACCGGAGAGGAGAAGATCAACCTCCTCATGGGGCTGACACAGCAGATCAGAGATCTTACAACGGACGAAAAGAAGTAAGAGGAGCGGCCGATTACCGCTTCTTTTTTTGCGTATCTGTGTGACGTTTCGGAAGAAATCCGGTGTTCACAGTTGAAGGGAGGAATCACTTCCATGCAGGATGAACAGATCATCGATCTCTACTTTGCACGAAATGAAAGAGCAATTTCGGAGAGCGATACCAAATACGGGGGATATGTACAGAGCATCTCCCACAACATTCTCGGCGATCTCGAGGACGCAAAGGAATGCCGCTCGGATACCTGGCTGCACGCCTGGAATGCCATGCCGCCGTTTCACCCGGAAAAGCTCTGTGCCTATTTCGGAAAGATTGTAAGAAATCTCTCGCTGAACCGCTACGAGAAGGAACATGCACAGAAGCGCGGCGGATCCGAGGTGCCGGGGGTGATCGACGAGCTCGCCGAGTGCCTTGCGGACACGAATGCGGACGTGGAGACTCAGAGTGAGGGAAAAGAGATCACGGCAGTGCTCAACGACTTTCTCGAAGAACTTGACCCGAAGAAGCGCGCGCTCTTCGTGCGCCGGTATTTCTATGCGAGCCCGATACGGGATATCGCACATGACTATGAGATGCGGGAGAGTGCGGTGAAAATGCAGCTGCTGCGCATGCGGGGAGAGCTGAAGCAGCAGCTGATGGACCACGGGATTATCCTCTGAAGGAGCAGGCAGATATGGAAACAACAGATAAAGAACGGGAACGGGCACAAAAGCTGTTTCAGGCGTTTGGAGAGATAAAGGACGAGCACGTCGAAGATGCCGCAGAGCATGTAAGACCGGATGCACGATCAGACGAGAGGACAAAGATCGACCACAGCCTCAGGGTGCGGCGCCTGAACCGGTACCTGGTGCCGCTTGCAGCGGCGCTGGTTCTTGCCGTTGCAGCAGGTGCGTTTTACCACGTGCAGAGAACTGACAATGCGGCGTATTCCTCGATGGATACGGAATCCGCTCAGGAATCCGATGGCACGGAAGCGGTTGCAAGTGCAAATCCCTATGTGGAAGCACAGAGTGCAGAAGAGGCGGGAAACCTTGCCGGTGTTGCCTTCAATGTGCCGGACGAGGCGGAAATCACAAAGATCCTCGGAACCAGCGTCACGGCGCAGTATTTTGTCCTTGACGGAAGCCTTGCCGAAGCTGATTACGCAGATGCTGACGGAAATGCGCTTCTTACGATCCGGGAAGAAGCCGGAACCGACGATATCAGCGGAGATTACACGGACTATCCGTATGAGACAACAGAAACCCTTACGGGTGGTGCTGCCATGACTCTGAAGGGAAACAGCGAAGATGAGTTCTTCCTTGCCACCTGGACAGACGGAACGGACAGCTTTTCGATTCAGGCACTGGGAACAGGACTATCACTCACTGATATCAAAAACATTGCGGAGCAGGTGGCGTCCGGAAACTGAGTTATGGTAAAATAAGAACGGATTAAATAATGGAAGGGACTCTCTAACATGCATGAGCTGAAGGAAGAGGAAATCATCGCACTTGGCGCCTACGAAGTGCTGCTAAAGGAGTATGTGCCGGATGCGGGGTGCGAAGGGTATCTGCTGCGGCATAAGAAGACGGGGGCTAGGATCTGCCTGCTCCCCGCGGATGACAACAACAAGACGTTCTACATCGCGTTTCGAACGACACCGAAGGATTCAACCGGTGTTGCGCACATCATCGAGCACACGGTGCTGTGCGGCTCGAAGGATTACAACCTGAAGGATCCCTTTGTCTATCTTGCCTCCGGTTCCCTCAATACGTTCATGAATGCGATGACCTACTCCGACAAGACGGTCTATCCCATCGCTTCGACGAATGAGAAGGACTTTGACAACCTGATGCATGCCTACCTCGATGCGGTGTTCTATCCGAACATCTACCGGGAGGAGAACATCTTCCGGCAGGAAGGCTGGCACTATGAGGTGAACGATGAAGGAGAGCTTTCGGTCAACGGTGTCGTCTACAACGAAATGAAGGGAGCACTTGCAACTCCGGATGCGGTTCTCGACGATGCCATCCTGAAGAGCCTGTACCCGGACACCACCTATGCCGTGATTTCCGGCGGGGATCCGGAGGTAATTCCGACCCTGACCTATGAAGAGTACCTGAACTTCCACAGGACGTATTATCACCCGTCCAACAGCTACATCTACCTCTATGGAAACTGCGACATGATCGGGCGCCTGCGGTACCTGGACGAGGCCTATCTGTCGCACTTTGATTTTCTGCAGATGGATACCAGGGTGCAGCCGCAGAAGACGTTTGCATCGCCGGTGGAGATGAAAGCGGATTATTCCCTGATGACCGGGGAAGATCCCGCGGGGAAGGCCTTCCTTTCCTGGAATGCCGCAATGCCCCGGACAGCCGAGAAAGAGGAAGAGCAGAACCGGCACGACTATCTTCTGCAGTCCATGACCATGAACGTCATTGACTATGTCCTGTGCGATTCCGAGGGAGGCCCGGTCCGGGAGGCGCTTCGAAAGAGCGGCATCTGTGAGGATGTGGACAGCACCTTTGATGACGGGATCATGCTGCCATATTACTCCATCAGCGCAAAGTACACGGACCCGCAGCAGAAGGAGACGTTCCGGGAGCTTGTGGAATCGACGCTCCGAAAAGTTGTCCGGGAAGGGCTCGATCCCATGGCCATTGAGGCGGGGATCAACTACTACGAATTCGTCCTTCGGGAAAAGGACGCCGGCTACACACCGCTGGGACTTGTCGAGGGACTCAACCTCCTGGATACCTGGCTGTACAACGAGGCGGCTGTCTTCGACACAGGACACCGGCTCTCGATCCTTGCAGAGCTGCGGGAAAAGGATCCCTCCTGGTACACGGACTTTATCCGGAAGAACCTGATTGACAATCCGCACCGGAGCATCGTAACGCTTGTACCGGTGCCGGGGCTGCAGGCGGGAAAGGACAAAGAGAGCGCAGCACGCCTTGCAAAGACAAAAGAGGAGATGACGCCGGAGGAATTCCAGGCTGTGAAGGAGAAGGCAGAGGCGCTCTCCCGCTGGCAGGATACCCCGGATAATCCGGAGGATGTCCGGAAGGTGCCGTCCCTTGTACGTGCAGACCTTGATACAGAAGGAACGCCCCTTGTCAATGAGATGGATCAGGCCGGCCCTGTCCCGGCCCTTACCCATCCGATGTTTACGGACGGGATCCTGTACCTGAACCTGATGTTTGACACGAAGCAGGTGCCCGCAGAGCTGTTTCCGTATCTTGTGGTTTACCGCACGTTCTTCGGGGCTTTGGATACGAAGAAGCATACCTACCGGGAACTGGATCTGACGACGGACTGCATCAGCGGCGGGATCAGCGCAGGCCTTCAGGTCAACGAGGATTTACGGCACCCTGGAGCGTTCCGGACAAGTTTTGGCATTTCCGTACGTGTCCTTCCCCAGAACCTTGACCGGTGCCTCGATCTTGTACAGGAGATCCTCTTTGAGACAAAGTTTGAGGACTCAGGCCGTATGCTTGAGGTCCTGGAGGAGGAGAGATCCGGCCTCAAGGAATCCCTGGAGTCGAGCGCTCACCTGACGGCGGGCGGCCGGGCGATGGCGCATCAAAGCGCTGCCGCAGCCGTGCGGGAGATCCTAAGCGGCATCAGCGCGTATGATCTTCTGAAAAAAGTTGTCACGGAATTTGATGCGGAAAAGGATGCACTTCCCGCCCGCATGGAAAAAATCCGTGATCTTGTCTTTACGCCGGCGAACCTTTTTATCTCTCTTACGGGAGAGGAGGACAAGCTGCCGGAAGCAAAGAAGAGCCTTAATGTCTTTGCCGAAAAGCTTCCGGGAGAAAAGGAAAACCATGAGGTCAAAGAAGACGGCCGAATGAACTATGAGACGCCGCTTTTTGTGCCGTCTCTTACCCGCAAAAACGAGGCCTTCACCATCGCAGGATCGGTCCAGTACGTTGCCGCAGCCGGGCACTACGGAACCGGATATGCGGACTACAGGGGGACATTCTCCGTCCTTCGGCAGATCGAAAACTATGATTATCTCTGGCAGAAGCTTCGGGTTCACGGCGGTGCGTACGGGTGTGCCGCGCTGTTTCAGAGATTGGGTCTTTCCATTTACTGCACCTATCGGGACCCGCATCTTAAGGGCTCTCTACAGGTCTTCCGGGAAAACCCGGATTACATCCGCTCCTATGAGGCGGATGAGAAGACCCTGACCAAGTACGTGATCAGCGCGATCGGGCAGATCGATCAACCGATGACACCCCGTCTTGCCGGAAGCATGGCAAGAAGAATGTACATGGCAGGCATCACCAATGAGGACCTTCAAAGGGAACGGGAAGAAATTCTTCACTGCACGAAGGAGAGCATACGAAGGCTTGCAGACAGTCTTGAAAAGGCAAAACAGGACGAGGTTATCTGCGTTGTTGGCAGCAGGGAAAAGATCGAGGAGAACAGGGATCTCTTCGAGAGCGTGCGTCCGCTCACGTAAAATAAGCGGGAAGGGAGGAATCATGAAAAAGGAAAGGCTCTTGCTGCTTCTTTTGGCAGCAGCTCTTACACTGTCCGGGTGCGGAGCAGCCTCTGAGAGCGGGACGGTGAGCAATTTTGCAGAGAGCTCCGTATCTTCCGGTGACTACAACGATGCAGCGTATACGGGGGACGATCTGTACAGCTATAAGAAGGGCGATGCATCTGCAGATACAGAAGAAGCTTCATCGGATTCGGGGGATACCTACCAGAGCGCCGTGGAAGAGACCGGGACAAAGCTTGTCGTCACGGCGTCCTACAGCGTGGAGACGAAGGATCTTGATGCGCTTCTTGCAACCGTCAAAACGAAGACAAAAGATCTTGGCGGCTACATCGAATCCTCAAACATCTCGAACGGCTATACGGATACCCCGGAGGACGATCCGGGCATCGTCTACTACAGCTCAGAGGACAGCAGAACCTATACCTCGAACAGCCGGTACGCAACCCTAGTTGTCCGAATCCCGGCAGATCAGCTCGATGCCTTTACAGCGGACGCTCTTCAGGGGACAAACATTACGGACCAGTCGACGACCACAGATGACATCACGCTTCAATACGTCGATACGAAGAGCCAGATCGATGCGCTGAAAACCGAGCAGGAAAACCTGATCTCCATGATGGACAAGGCAGAATCCGTGGACGATCTGATCCAGATCGAGAATGCCCTGACCGACGTCAGAAGCCAGCTTCAGTCTCTCGAGAGCCAGAAGAAGGTGATGGACAACCAGGTCGCCTACAGCACGGTCAACCTCGACATCACGGAGACGACAGAGTACACGGTGAGCGAGGAGAACCTCACTTTCGGGGAGCGACTGAAGCGAGGCTTTGCAGACAGTGCCTCCTCGTTTGCCCTGCACATGAAGAACCTGGCACTTGGGTTCCTGTCCAACCTGCCGATGATCCTGTACTGGATCATCATCATTGCCATTGTAATCGCCGTTCTCCGGATCCTGGTACAGATCCTGAAGGCGGTGTTTGGAAGAAGGAAGAACAAAAAGCCGTCCGAGAAGAAGCACCACCGGTGGGGAAAACACAGAAATGATGCTGCAAAGGACGGGCCTGCGGCAAAGACGGAGAACGTGCCTGAGAACACAGCGCAGGAAGAAAAGAAAGAGAGCTGAGACGTAAAACCTCTCAAAGATACGCCTTTCCTTTGGAAGTACCCGGGGAGAAAGGAGGACCGTGAAACACACAGCAAGAGAGAACATGCGCCTTCTGTGCCTTGCAGGCGGAATCCTCCTGACCGCTGTTGGGGTCCTTTGGCTATTAAGATGCCATATGCTCGAAAAAAGAGCGAATGAGGCAGAGCGTCTTGCCGGAGAGAAACTTGCGGAGCGAATTGGTGATCCGCATGTGATCCTGGAACAGGAGAGAGCACTTCCTGCCATGGAGGAGATGGACGCTGCGCTCCTGTCACTTCGGCCGATGCCGACCGTCACGGTGGATGGAGCGGAGTATATCGGCTTTCTTCATGTCCCATCTCTTGATCTTACCCTTCCGGTGCAGAGCACGCTTTCGATGGAGGGCCTGAAGACCTCTCCCTGCCGCTATGCGGGGTCCATCTACACGGACGACCTCGTGATTGCAGGGCACAACTACGCGCGCCATTTCTCACCGCTTCGCCACCTTGAAAACGGTGCAGAGATCGACTTCATCGATGTGGAGGACAACGTGACCGAGTATGTGCTTTCCTACACGGAGATTCTGGAGCCTTCCGAGGTGGAGTACATGACAGAGAAGAGCAACGGGTACGATCTGACTCTGTTTACCTGTCAGATCGGTGGGAAGACGCGGTATGCGCTTCGGTGTCTCAGATCGGAATCTGAATAGAATTTCCTGAAGGAGCGGTTTTTGCCGCTTCTTCTTTTTCGCCTCCAAATGCTTTACAATAATCGAATGCCGGATATCGGCGGAAGGGAAGAGCCATGTCGAAAGCAGGATTTGTCACCATCATCGGAAAGCCGAATGTCGGAAAGTCGACACTGATGAACACGCTGATCGGTCAGAAGATCGCGATCACCTCCTATAAACCGCAGACCACGAGAAAACAGGTACGGACGATCTACACCGATGAGAACGGACAGATCGTCTTCATCGACACGCCAGGCCTGCAGAAGGGCAAGGATCATCTTGCAAAATACATGTATGAGGCCTCCCTTTCCACACTGAAGGAGGTGGACCTCATTCTTGTTCTCGTGGAACCGAAGCTTGCCCGCAGGGACAAAGACAGCACGTCCGATGATCCTGCAGACCTTGTGCCGAAGGACGAGAAGGAGGTGATCCGTCTTGCCGAGAAGGCAGCGGACAAGACGCCGGTGGTTCTTGTCATCACCAAGGTGGACACCGTTCCACGGGATGCGCTGCTTCCGATCCTTTCATCCTACAGCGCGCTATGGAAGAAGGATACGGGAAAAGAACTTGCCGATCTTGTTCCGGTCTCTGCGCGCAAGAAACAGGGAATCGAGGATCTGAAGAAGACCATCTTCTCCTATCTGCCGGAGGGTGAGCCGTTCTACGGGGAAGATGAAGTGACAACGGAAACGGAGCGCGAGATCGCGCAGGACATCATCCGGGAAAAAGCACTGCGCCTTCTGCAGGAGGAAGTGCCCCACGGGATCGCCGTGAAGATCAACCGCATGAAGTACCGGACCGCAAAAGCGGGGGAGGAGATCTGCGACATTGATGCGGATGTTCTCTGTGAGCGGGAAGCCCACAAGGGAATCATCATCGGAAAAGGCGGTGAGATGTTAAAGAAAATCGGAACGGCCGCCCGCACGGACATCGAGGAGATGCTCGGAACGAAGGTAAACCTCAAGCTCTTTGTCCGGGTGCGCCGCGACTGGAAGGATGATCCCGCTCTTCTCAAATCTCTCGGATACAATGAAAAGGATCTGAAGCAGTAGTGGCACAGGAAGATTTCAAAACCAATCAGATCGAAGTCACGGGGATGGTTCTGAAGCAGCAGCCGATGGGAGAGAACGACAAGAGAGTCGTGATATTGACGAGGGAGCGCGGGAAAATTTCCGGGTTTGCCCACGGAGCAAGACGGCCGAACTCGCCGCTTCTTGCTTCCACGGATACCTTCTGCTACGGCACGTTCCGGCTGATTGAGGGAAAGAACAGCTTCAGCATTCTCGAGGCGTCGATCGACAACTACTTTTCCTTCTTCAGGACGCATGTGAATGAGGCGATGCTGGGACAGTACTTCTGCGAGATCTGTGACTATGCGGCACAGGAGAATAACGATGAGTCACAGCTTCTGCTTCTCCTGTATCAGAGTCTTCGGGCACTGATGATCGAGGACTACCCGAAGAAACTCGTCCGGACGGTCTTTGAGATCCGATCTGTGGTGATCGAGGGAGAATTCCGGCCGGTGGATTCTTTGAAGGTTCGGCCCTCCACGAAGAAGGCCGTGGATTATATCATGACAAGCGATATTGCACATCTGTACAGCTTTGCCGTCGATGAGCCGACATTAAGAGAGCTGACCGATCTTGCGAGGCGCCGTCTTTCCGAGTGCTTTGAGCACCGGTTCAGGAGCGCCGAGGTTCTGGATGTGCTTGGAATATGAAGGAGGTTTCCATGCTTGATGACTATATGGTCCGCGCCATTGCGGGCAGCAAACAGATCCGTGCCTTCGCGGCAACGACAGGGCACACGGTGGAAGAGGCAAGAAAGGCGCACGGCACGAGTCCCGTTGCGACGGCTGCCCTCGGGCGGACGCTGACCGGTGCGCTTCTGATGAGTGACCTGTTAAAGAGCGATGACGATCTTCTGACCATTCAGTTCGATGGAGACGGGCCGATCGGAGGCATCACGGTGACCGCAGACAGCCACGGAAACGTCAAGGGCTATGTAAAGAATCCGCTGGTTCTGCTGCCGCCAAAGGAAAACGGACATCTCGACGTCGGACGTGCCGTCGGAAAAGGAACCCTTACGGTGATCCGGGACCTTGACCGGGACAACACCTACAACGGACAGGTGGCGATCCACTCCGGCGAGATCGCAGATGATCTCACCCACTATTTTGCCGAGTCCGAACAGGTACCGACCTCGATTTCACTGGGCGTTCTGGTGGATACAGACTGCACGGTGAGGCAGGCGGGCGGTTTTCTCATTCAGCTCATGCCCTTTACGGAGGACGAGGTGATCCGCACCCTGGAGCAGAACCTTGGGAAGACAAAGAGCATTACGGAAATGCTCGAGGACGGAGCAACGCCCGAGGAGATGCTGGGCTTTGCCCTGGACGGACTGGATGTGACCTTTGAGGGGAAGATGCCAGTGCAGTTTCACTGCAACTGTGACAGACCAAGGGTTGAAAAGGCACTGATCCTTCTGGGGAAGGACGAGCTTTTGAGCATGGCAAAGGAAGGACATGATTTTGATCTCTCCTGCCAGTTCTGCGGTAAGAAATATACATTTTCACCGTCTGAACTCGTAAAACTTTCCGAAGAGGCCGAACGCAAATAAAGGAAACGTTGCGGATTGAAGGCTGAAAACTTATAATGGCTTCGATTGTGGTCTTTTGAGGAAAGGAGGGAGCATCTTTGGGCAGCGCGCCGTACCGGAATGAGAACCCTCCCCGCCAAAGGAAAAGCACAGGGAACAACAGAAACCGGCAGAACAGCAGAAGACCGGGCGGCGCAAGGCGCAGGCTGTCAAAAAAGGAACGTCTTCGAAGAAAGCGGATCCGGCTTCTGAAGAGATTTGCCGGGGCTTTTCTTGTCTTCCTGGTCCTCCTTCTTCTGATCGTTCATTTTGCGGGAAAGAGCAGCAGTGATTCTGCAACGGCAGAATCCGGCGGACAGAGCAGCAGCTCTTCCGAGGCGGTGTTTTCCAAAAATGGTTCCATCAAAGTGACCAGTGTCGAATCCTTTGACAAGTCGTATTACTCTGAGGATGAGCTTTCCGCAATGATCAAGAGTCAGATCCAGGAGGCTGATGATGCGGGCTGCAGGATCAAAAACGAAGGACTGAACGTAAAAAACGGCGTCGCAACGCTGACGCTCTCCTACGGATCCTCTTCCGACTATGAGACATTCAATGAAAGGAAGCTCTACTACGGAAAGTTCTCGGAGGCAAAAACTTCCGGATATGATCCGAAGTCGGCCATCGGATGCGCGAGCATGGAGGATTCCGAAAAACTTCTGACAGAAGGCGACCTTGGCAGTCTGACGGGAAAAACCTTTGTCTATGTGACAGATGAGATGACGCTTACCGTGCCGTATGACATTCTTTATGCCTCGGCGAATGTGCGGGTGAGCGGGAAAGAAGCGGTACCAACCTCCGAGGTCTCGGAAAACGCACCGGCCATGCTGGTGCTTGTAAAATAGGAACAACAGTCCTGCAAGGCAGGTCTGCAATATAGTAAGGAGCGGAAAAACAATGGAAAAGACAATGGATAAGATCGTTGCCCTGTGTAACAACAGAGGCTTTATTTATCCGGGCTCTCAGATTTATGGCGGCCTGTCGAACACCTGGGACTACGGCAACCTCGGCGTTGAACTCAAGAACAACGTCAAGAAGGCCTGGTGGCAGAAGTTCGTTCGGGAATCCCCGACCAACGTCGGTGTTGACTGCGCGATTCTGATGAATCCGAAGACCTGGGAGGCCTCCGGTCATCTGGCCGGTTTCTCCGATCCTCTGATGGACTGCAAGGCCTGCGGCGAGCGCTTCCGCGCGGATCAGCTGATTGAGGACTTCGCAAAGAAGAACAACATGACGCTCGATTCCTCCGTGGACAGCTGGTCCAACGACGAGATGATGAGCTTCATCAACAAGTTCAAGGTTCCCTGCCCGTCCTGCGGCGGCTTCCACTGGACGGACATTAGGCAGTTCAACCTGATGTTCAAGACTTTCCAGGGCGTCACCGAGGATACCAAGAACACTCTGTATCTTCGTCCCGAGACGGCACAGGGCATCTTCGTCAACTTCAAGAACGTCCAGAGAACAAGCCGCAAGCACCTGCCGTTCGGCATCTGCCAGATCGGCAAGTCCTTCCGCAACGAGATCACGCCCGGCAACTTCACGTTCCGTACGCGCGAGTTCGAGCAGATGGAGATGGAGTTCTTCTGCAAGCCCGGCACGGATCTCGAGTGGTTCCAGTACTGGAAGGATTTCTCCATGAACTGGCTGCTGTCTCTGGGACTGCAGAAGGATCACCTGCGCTTCCGCGACCACGAGAAGGCAGAGCTTGCCTTCTATTCCAAGGCAACGAGCGACATCGAGTACACCTTCCCCTTCGGCGACTGGGGCGAACTCTGGGGCATCGCAGACCGCACAGATTACGATCTGTCCCAGCACCAGAAGTACTCGGGAGAGGATCTCACCTACTTTGATGAGGACACGAAGGAACGCTATATCCCGTATGTCATCGAGCCGTCTCTTGGCTGTGACCGCGTGACGCTTGCCTTCCTGTGCGAGGCCTATGATGAGGAGACGCTTGAGGGCGGCGATGTCCGTACCGTCATGCATTTCCACCCGGCCATTGCTCCGGTCAAGATCGCGGTTCTTCCGCTCTCCAAGAAGCTCACGGAGCCGGCGCAGAAGATCCATGCGGAACTTGCAAAGTACTACAACGTCGACTTCGATGACCGCGGCGCCATCGGCAAGCGTTATCGCCGCGAGGATGAGATCGGCACACCGTACTGCCTGACCTACGATTTTGATTCCGAGAACGACCACTGTGTCACGATTCGTGAGAGAGATTCCATGCAGCAGGTCCGTGTGGCCATCGATGACCTGAAGGGCTGGTTCGACGGCAAATTTGATTTCTGAGATTTTGATTGAGAGGAATGGATTCCCATGCAGTACAGAGGCGTAAATGAACTTCGCGAGATGTTTCTGTCCTTCTTTGAGGAGAAGGGCTGCCTTCGCCTGAACAGCTTTTCACTGGTCCCGCACAATGACACCTCGCTTCTGATTATCAATTCCGGCATGGCGCCGATGAAGCCCTGGTTTACCGGCCAGGAGATTCCGCCGCGCCGCCGTGTGACCACCTGCCAGAAGTGCATCCGCACCGGCGATCTCGAGAACGTCGGCAAGACCGCACGTCATGGCACCTATTTTGAGATGCTCGGAAACTTCTCCTTCGGCGATTACTTCAAGAAGGAAGCCATCCCGTGGGCCTGGGAGTTTCTGACGCAGCGTGTCGGCCTTGACCCTGACCGCCTGTATCCGTCCGTCTATCTGGACGATCAGGAGGCCTTCGATATCTGGCACAATGAGATCGGCATTCCGGCAGATCGCATCTACAAGTTCGGCAAGGAAGACAACTTCTGGGAGCACGGCTCCGGCCCCTGCGGCCCCTGCTCCGAGATCTACTATGACCGCGGCGAGAAGTACGGGAACGGCCCGGAGGACGTCATGGGCGGTGAGGGTGACCGCTACATGGAGGTCTGGAACATCGTCTTCTCCCAGTTCAACAACGACGGCCACGGAAACTACACCGACCTTGTCCAGAAGAACATCGATACCGGAATGGGACTGGAGCGTCTTGCCGTTGCCGTTCAGGACGTGGGCTCGATCTTTGATGTGGACACGGTCAAGTCTCTTCGCGACCTCGTCTGCCATCTTGCAGGCGACATCGAATATGAGAAGCCGGGTACGGAGGAGACGGATGTCTCTGTCCGTATCATCACCGATCATGCAAGGGCCATGACCTTCATGATTTCCGACGGCATCATGCCCTCGAACAACGGCAGAGGCTATGTCCTTCGCCGCCTGATCCGCCGCGCCGTGCGCCACGGAAGAAAGCTCGGCATCAAGGACGAGTTCCTTCCGCAGCTTGCGATGAACGTCATTGAAGGGTCCAAGGATGGCTATCCGGAACTCGAGGAGAAGAAGGACTTCATCCTGAATGTCGTTGCGGCAGAGGAAGAGAAGTTTGACAAGACCTATGAGGGCGGCATGGAGATCCTTGCCGACATGGAGCAGAAGCTTGTCGCAGAGGGGAAGAAGGAGCTCTCCGGTGAGGACGCCTTCCGTCTTTACGATACCTACGGCTTCCCGCTTGACAATACGAAGGAGATCCTCGAGGAGAAGGGCTTTACCGTCGACGAGGACGGCTTCAATGCCCAGATGACCCGCCAGAAGGAGACCGCGCGCAAGGACCGCGTGCAGTCCGGCAAGGCAGCAACCTACATGGGCGCTGCGGCGACCGTCTACGACGAGATGGACCCCAAGGTTAATTCCGAATTTATCGGCTATGACACGCTGACCGCAGACGGAAAGATCGTCGCGATGGCACAGCTTGGCGACGAGGACAGCGTGACGGAGGCACTCTCCGACGGAGATCAGGGCGCTATCATCACAGACAGGACCCCGTTCTACGGAACGATGGGCGGCCAGGTCGGCGATACCGGCACGATCGTCATCGGCTCCGACAACGACGAGGCCGCAGCCCTCGGAAAGGGTGCAAGCGTATTCGAGGTCGAGAGAACCGAGCATGTGGCAGGCGACAAGATCGCACACATCGGCCACGTGGTAAAGGGCATGTTAAAGCTCGGCGATACCGTAACGCTCAAGGTTGATCCGAAAGAACGCATGGCAACCTGCCGCAACCATTCGGCAACGCATCTGCTGCAGAGAGCTCTTCGTGAGGTCCTCGGAACGCATGTCGAGCAGGCAGGCTCCTATCAGGATGCAACGAGAACCCGGTTCGACTTCAGCCACTTCCAGGCAATGACGAAGGAAGAGCTGCAGAAAGTCGAAGATCTCGTCAATGAGAAGATCGAAGAGGGACTGCCGGTCGAGACCGACATCATGTCCCTCGAGGATGCCAAGAAGAGCGGTGCCATGGCACTGTTCGGAGAGAAGTACGGCGAGAATGTCCGCGTCGTGAAGATGGGTGATTTCTCAAAGGAGCTGTGCGGCGGCACCCATGTGAAGAACACCCTTCAGATCGGTCAGTTCAAGATCCTCTCCGAGAGCGGTGTTGCGGCAGGTGTCCGCAGAATTGAAGCCCTGACCGGCGACAATGTGCGTGCCTACTATGAGAAGCTCGAGAAAGACCTGAATGAGGCAGCCTCCCTTGTCAAGGCAACTCCCGATACGCTGTCCGAGCGTATTAAGAAGATGCAGGACGAGATGAAGGAGCTGAAGGCCGAGAACGAAAAGCTCAAGAGCGAAGAGGCAAAGGCCTCCCTTGGAAGCGTCCTCGATAACGTGCAGGAGGTTGCAGGCGTGAAGTTTATCGCCGCGAAGGTTGCAGGCGTTGACATGAACGAACTGCGCACGCTCTCCGATGAGCTTCGCGAGAAGACGAATGGTGTTGTTGTTCTCATCTCCGACAAGGACGGAAAGGTCTCCATCGTAGCCACGGCATCGGATGATGCGCAGAAGAAGGGTGCCCATGCGGGCAACCTCGTCAAGGGCATCGCGAAGGAAGTCGGCGGCGGTGGCGGCGGACGTCCGAACATGGCCCAGGCAGGCGGCAAGAACCCTGCAGGCATCGATTCGGCCCTTTCTCTTGCAAAGACCGTGCTGGAGCAGCAGCTGGCCTGAAAAGAGAGCACTTCCTGCAGCAGCGGGAAGGATACCTGACACTAATTGCAGCAGTCTCTTCACGGGACTGCTGTTTTTTTAATGTCTTCTGTCGGACGCGCTGAAATCGGGTATACTGATTAAAGTTAGAGGGGCATGATCTTAAAAAGAGGGTATGGTATGGGGATTGCATTGGATCTTCTGAAGAATGCGGCGCTCTGGTCCGCTTTTGCTTCCTGGGGCGCTGCACAGCTGCTGAAGGGAGTTCTGCACGGCTTCCTGCACGGATTTTCGTCAAAGGCGTTTTTCACGAGCGGCGGCATGCCCTCGGGACATGCGGCGACATTTACCGGACTGGCGATGGCGGTAGGGCTCATGAACGGTTTTGGCAGTGCATCATTTGCCCTGGCACTGTTTCTGGACATCGTAGTGATCTATGATGCTTCGGGCGTACGCTATGTCACGGGTCTGCAGAGTGCTGCACTGAACCGGTTAAGAAGCAGGGAAATCGCCGAGGGAAAGGAAAAACCGCTTCCCGAGAAGATGGGACACACCCCGAAGGAACTCGTGGCGGGAATCTTTGTCGGCGGTGTGATCGGTTTTCTCATCTCTCATTTCATTTTCGGGTATTCGGGCTGAAATCAGATCAGAACAGGGGAGCAGGAATGGCAGAAGAGCAGAAGGAACACATCAGTGACTGGGACCGCATGGTCACAGGAAAACTTTACAATTCTTCCAGCAAGGATATCGAAGAGCAGCACAAAAGAGGCCTCATCAGGTGCGATACTTTCAACCGGATCCCGGTGGCCCGGGCTGAGGAAAAGCAGGCAGCCCTGGAGAAACTGATCCCGTCGGCAAAGGGGAAGGAACTTGGCGTGTTTGCACCGTTCTACTGTGAGTACGGAGTCAACATCCACGTGGGACGTGAGTGCTTTATCAACTACAACTGTACCTTCCTCGACGTTTCTCCGATTACGCTCGGTGACAGCGTCTGGGTCGGCGCAAATGTCACGATGGCAACGCCAAATCACCCGTTCCTGGCAGAAGAGCGCCTGAATCAGGACTATCCGGACGGACGGCATGATCTCGAATATTCGTCTCCGATCACGATCGGGGATGGCACCTGGATCTGCTCGGGAGCCATTATCTGCGGCGGCGTCACCATTGGAAAGAACTGCATCATCGCCGCCGGTGCGGTGGTGCTGCACGATATTCCGGATGGCTACATTGCCGGCGGGGTCCCGGCAAAGGTGATCCGGAAGATCGATGAGAAGGATAGGATCAATGTCTGGGAGACCTATCAGAAGAATGAGACGCCGCTCTCGGTCAGGCAGAAGGAGAAGAAGGCACGGGAAGAGACGAACGAGTGAAAGAGAAATGTAAGAAAATTACAAATGAATTCAGAGATCAATCACGAATTTTCCCTTGCATAATTCTCGGAGTATGGTAATATGTTTGAAGCGCGTTGGCACTTCGGTGTGGTAGCTCAGCTGGGATGAGCGTTCGCCTCACACGCGAGAGGTCACGGGTTCGAGCCCCGTCCACACCAGAAATCAAAAACCTTGAATCTTTGGCAATGCTGAAGATCCAAGGTTTTTCTTTGTTCTGTCTTCCCGATGATAACGCTGATTTTGCGTTTATCGCCAGGCTTCATTCTGCGGAAAGCAGTATCAGGAAAGAATCCCCGTCACAAAGATCTCGATGCCGATCGCAATCAGGATGATGCCGCCAAGGTACTGCGCGCGCCAGGTAAGCTTTGTTCCGATCTTCCGCCCGAGAAAGAGGGCGATATAACAGAGTGCAAAGGTGACCAGAGCGATAACAAGACAGGCGATGAGCGACTCAAAGATACCATACTCTGCAATCGTAAAACCGACGGAGAGGGCATCGATGGAGGTCGCAACACCCTGGAGCATCAGGGTACCGAAGGAGACCGGGCCGTGTCCGATGTCTTCTGCGTGTCCGCTCTTTTCCTTTTTTCGATCCTTTTTCCCTTCCAGCAGCATGTTCAGACCGATGACAACAAGCAGGATCAGGGCAATCCACGGAATACACTGCTGAAAGACAGTGAAAACCTGGGCGATGGTACGGACGCACAGCCAGCCGATGAGAGGCATGACAAACTGAAAGACGGCGTAGACACCGGCAATCAGACACTGACGGCTCCTTTTCATCCTGGGTTCCGAAAGACCGTTGACGAGAGAAACCGAGAAAGCATCCATGGCAAGACCGAAGCCGAGTGCGACGCTGTTGACAAGAAACAGGGCATTGACAGACATTTGTACACCTCCGGAATGCAAAAAAAGATACAGCGCTGGCCGCTGTATCTGTAAAGGTGCAAACACCGAAGGAGGCACGTGCAGCTGCAGACGCAGCGTACATGAGTCTCGCGGATTAAAACAAGCCAGGCAAAGCCAGTATGTTGACTTGTTGCGCGGCAGAAAGCCGTGCCCGCTACTCCCTCAGGTAAGTTCTGTATTACTTTGAAATTGGCGTTGGTAATGTTCTAGCAAAGATTACGGGATCCGTCAATGAAAAGATTCGTCCATGTTCTCCTGAAGTACCGGCGCAAAGGATCCCATGAGAGAAACGGGTTCACCCGCCTGTACAAGATGCATCGTGGAACCGATCACCTGGATTCTTGCCATCGCGATCCCTTTCTGACGTTTTTCAAAGTTCAGGACAGCGACAGAGGTAGGAGCCTGATAGACGGTCTGCTGCAGGACCACCGGGGAAATGCCGACAAGATATGCGATGGCCTCAGAGTTTGCCCCCAGATGACCGAAGAAAAGAAGCGTCTTCTCCTCATCACCGTTTACTTTTTCATCGTCCGTTCTGTAATAAGCCCCGTACCGATGATAGCCGTAACCGGAAAGAATCTCATCAAGACCGTTTCGAAGGTTTGTAACGGCCCTGCGGTACACCTGTGGCATGATGGGATGATTGACAAAATCTTCCGGATCCTGGAGCTGTTTTTGAGAAGTCCAGTACTGCGGCATGAAGTCCCAGGGAACCTGCGGATAGTTTCCGGTGGTGGGATCCTTGATCATGTAGGTGAATTCCTGCAGCCAGTTGACTGTGATGGCGTTCATGTGAAGCTTTGCAAGGGACGGTGCAGCGGTGAGCTTTGCCCGTTCGAGGGGCGAAACATAAACCTTCTCGATGTTCTTCCAGGTTCCGACACGGTTTGAGAGAATTTCAGCCTCCCGAAACCCCTTTTTCGTCAGCGTATTGTGCTCATAGTCCGGTTCCGCGTGGCGGATAAAAATAAGTCTCATGGAAGTGCTCCTTTCCTGCGCGTATTGTAGAAGCATTGACGGCTCCTTCGCAAGCCCGGAAAAAGCAAATGAGTAATCGGCACTGCTGTGGTAGAATGAAGGTCAGTTCGAATTCAGAAGGAGTCAGCAAAGGTGATCGCAAGCTTGAGGGGAACCGTGGACGAAATCACGGAAAAAACAGCTGTCATTAATGTCAACGGCATCGGCTTTGAGGTTCAGATCAGCGCAACCACGCAGGCGGTTCTGCTGAATGCAGGCCGTGACGAAGAGGTGAAGCTCTATACCTATCTTTCGGTCCGGGAAGACGCGATGGTACTCTACGGATTCGATACCAGAGAGGAACTGCAGCTCTTTCAGAAGCTTATTACCGTCAGCGGGATCGGCCCGAAGGGAGCACTGGCACTGCTGTCCGCAATGAGCGCGGATGATCTGACCTTTGCAATTCTCTCCGGGGATTCCAAGACGATCTCGAGAGCTCCCGGAATCGGGAAGAAGACGGCAGACCGTCTGATTCTGGAACTCAAGGACAAGATCGATGCCACCGGAAAAGATTACTCGGGTTCAGTGGTGCTTCAGGATGATGACACCATGGCTGAGGGAGCCGAGGGCGAGGCAATCGAAGCGCTGACAACACTTGGCTATTCAAGAGGGGAAGCGGCAAAAGCCGTGCACCGGGCAAAGGAAGACGGCACGGCAGATGAGACGGAAGCGCTGCTCAGGGCAGCCCTTCGGTACATGTAGGAGGAGAAGACATGGCAGTAAGAACGGGTTCTGTCTGGAAAGCAAGAAAGCGAAACGGCCTGGGGCTTCCCTGGACGTTTACCATTTATGAACTGAGCGAGGACCGCCTGTTCATCACGACCGGCGTTCTGAACAAGCGCGAAGACGAGGTGCGGCTTTACCGCATCACGGATATCTCTCTGACAAAGAGCCTCTGGCAGAGAATTCTCGGCATGGGGACCATCCATCTGGATTCCTCGGACAAGTCGATGAAGAACTTTGAACTTGTCAATGTGAAGGATTCGGACACTGTCAAGGAACAGATCTCCCAGCTTGTGGAGGCAGCGCGCATCAAGAACCGTGTCTATGCCCGTGAGAACATGAATGACTATGACATCCCGGGCGATGCGGATGGCGACGGAGTCCCGGACATCGCGGAAGGTCCGGGACCGGAGGATCACTGATTTGAAACAACGGCTGATACAGACCGGCTTTACGGAGGAAGACAGGGAAGTGGAGACTTCCCTTCGCCCGAAGAAGCTGGACAATTATATCGGACAGAAAAAGATCAAGGACACGGTCCGGATTGCCATAGAGGCCGCGAAAGGCCGCAAGGATCCGCTGGACCACATCCTCTTTTACGGTCCGCCCGGACTTGGCAAGACAACCCTTGCGCAGATTCTTGCCAATGAGATGGGGGTTCATATCAAGATCACCTCGGGTCCTGCGATTGAAAAGCCGGGCGACATGGCATCGATTCTGAACGGACTCAAGGCAGGAGATATCCTCTTCATCGATGAGATCCACCGCCTGAACAAGCAGGTGGAGGAGGTGCTCTATCCCGCGATGGAGGATTATGCGATCGACATCATGATCGGCAAGGGTGCGACCGCAAAGTCCATACGGCTCGACCTGCCGAAGTTTACTCTGGTCGGAGCAACGACACGTGCGGGACTGCTATCGGCTCCGCTTCGTGACCGGTTCGGCATGATCCTTCGCATGGAATTCTACACGATCCCGGAGCTCTCCGAGATCATCCTGAACTCGGCAAAGGTTCTGAAGGTCTCCTGCGAGGAAGAAGCGGCAACGGAGATGGCAAAGCGCTCAAGGGGTACGCCGCGACTTGCAAACCGGATCCTCAAACGGGTGCGGGATTATGCACAGGTGAGGGGTGACGGGAAGATCACAAAGGATCTTGCCAACACGGCACTTGATCTCATGGACATCGACAAGATGGGCCTGGATCACAATGATCAGCGCATTCTTCACACTCTCATAGAGACATTTGACGGCGGCCCTGCGGGACTTGACACGATTGCCGCGGCGGTCGGGGAGGATGCCGGGACGATTGAGGATGTGATCGAGCCGTATCTTCTGCAGAACGGGCTGATCCAGCGCACTCCTCGCGGCAGGATTGCCACACGGCTTGCCTATGAGCATCTTGGACTTGCATATCCGTCCAAGGACGATTAAGATGATTTGGAAAAACTACTCAGAAAACGGAGTGGGAGAGGGCAGATGGCTACAAATAAAAACAGTGCAGATGTGATTATCGGCGGCAAGGTCTATACGCTGACCGGTTATGTGAGTGAGGAATATCTGCAGAAAATCGCGAACTACATCAACGGGAAGATGGCGGAATTCGAAAAGAGCGAGAGTTTTAACCGGCTGACGACGGATTACAAGAACATCCTGATGCAGATCAACATCGCAGATGACTACTTCAGCCTCCAGAAGGATTACAACAGCCTGAAGGATGAAGTATCCACCAGGGAAAAGGATCTCTATGACTTGAAGCATGAGCTCATCGCAACACAGATGAAGCTGGAGTCGACCGAGAAGAACCTTTCTGCACTGACGAAGCAGAATGACGAAAACGAGAAAAAAATCATCCGTCTGGAAACCGAAATGAAGACCAGAATGGAAGATACGAAGAAGAACTGACAGATCGTCAAAGGTATCGATTTCAAGCAGGGCGCAGTTATGCTGCGCCTTCTTTTATGGGCATTTTTCATGAGTGAACTTCTTGCACCTGCCGGGAATCCCCAGGCACTGATCGGCGCTCTCAATGCGGGAGCAGATGCGGTATATCTTGCCGCAGACCGCTTTGGCGCGAGAGCCTATGCGGACAACTTTACGGAGGAAGAGATCATTGAAGGTCTGAAGATGGCGCACCTGCTCCATAAGAAGATCTATCTGACGGTCAACATCCTGACACGGCAGGAGGAACTTTCTGAACTGATCGCGATGGTCTCCCGGCTCTATGAGGCGGGGCTTGACGGCGTCATCGTGCAGGACCTCGGGGTCCTTACAGCCCTCCACGAAGCCTGCCCGGAACTTCTTCTGCATGCAAGCACCCAGATGTCCATCACGTCACCGGAAGCGGTGCCGCTTCTGAAGACACTCGGATGCTCGCGCGTGGTGCCGGCAAGGGAACTTTCTCTTGAGGAAATCAGGGCCATACGGGCACAGGGAATTGAGGTGGAGTGTTTCATCCACGGTGCCATGTGCTATGCCTATTCCGGAAGATGCCTCATGAGCAGCTTCCTCGGCGGCAGATCCGGAAACCGCGGCCGCTGTGCCGGTCCCTGTCATCTGCCCTATGAGGTAATCGGGGAGACGGGTGAAAAGGCTCTTTCACGCTGCTATCCTCTGGCGATGAAGGACCTCTGTGTCCTCACCATCCTGCCGGAACTTCTCGATGCGAACATCGATTCGTTCAAGATTGAGGGCAGAATGAAAAAGCCCGAATATGCGGCAGGAACCACGGTATTTTACCGGAAATATATTGACCGGTATGTCGAGTGGGATAAAAAGGGAAGAAAGACACATTGGAAAATCGATGCGGAAGATCTTGAGGAGCTGGAGTCTCTCTATATCCGGACCGATCTGTCAACCGGCTATTATCACGAACGAAACGGCAGAAATCTGATCACCATGAAGGAGCCGGGCTATGCCGGTGCGGATCAGAAGCTTCTCGAGACGATTCATGACAGATACCTGACACAGACGCCGAAAGTTGAAATTCAGGGAAAGGCTGTGGTACGGACCGGCAGCAGGATTACGCTTACCTGCACCGCTGAAGGTACAGAGGTTCTTTCTGAGGGTGTTCCTGCGCAGCAGGCAAAGAACAGACCTCTCACAAAAGAGGACATCCGCGAAAAGCTGACCCGCACGGGGGAGAGCAGTTTTGACTTTGATCATCTGGAGGTGGAGACGGACGGCGCGTCCTTTGTTCCGGTCTCGGACCTCAATGCCTTACGGCGTGATGCCCTCTCAAAGCTCGAGGATACCCTGCTCTCCCGGGATCATCGACAGGCAAAGCCGTACCGGGAGGCGAAATGCCCCGCGTCGAAGGCCGCAAAGCCCTGTCTTGCATCTCTCGTCAGAACGAGGGAACAGTTTGAGGCGGCAGATGGCATCTGCGATCTTGTAATTGCGGATGGGAATCTGGTAAATCTTATCGGAGAGGGAACACTTTCAAGGAAGGGGAAGGGAGAGCTCTATGCGGCACTTCCTCCGGTTTATAGAAAGAGCGATGCGGCGCAGTATGCGAAGATCTCTGGGAATCTCTGCGCCCGGGTTGACGGTCTCTATGTGCGCAATTTGGAAGAAATTGCAATTTGCCAGGAAAAAGATTATCATGTGAAAGTTCTGGCGGGTCCTTCTGTCTATCTCTGGAATCGAAAGGCCCTGGAAACCGTCTATTCTCTTGTCGATGCGATGACGTTTCCGCTGGAGCTTTCCGGAAGAGAACTGGAGAGTACCTTTTCAGACGTTTTCGGGAAGATGTTCCTACCGGTGTACGGAAGGGCACCTCTCATGATCAGTGCCGGCTGCGTGAGAAAGACCGCAGGTCAGTGCGATCACAGAGGGGAACACTGGTTTTCTCTGGAAGATCGGAAGAATGTCCGCTTCCCGGTGCTGTGCGACTGCCTGCACTGCACCAACACCATTTACAATTCTGTACCAACAAGCCTGCACGCGGAAGATGCACTTTTACGGTTCCTTTCGTGCAGGGGATTTCTGTTATCGTTCACGGATGAGTCCGGAGATCAGGTCAAGCAGATTCTCCGGGGGTATTGCGGCTTACTGGATGCATCGGATCCTGCCGAAAGAAAGAGAGCAGGAGAGAGGATCGCCGGGGCGATGCCCGCAGGTTATACGACCGGCCATTTCCGGAAAGGTGCAATATAAATATACCTACATGCGTACTTATATTCTGGCTTTAACAAAATACGGCCTGACGGTGGATGTTCTCCTGTTCACGGTCCTGGCTTGCATCCTTCTGTTCAACAGAAATAAAAGAGCGGCAAAGGTCATGGGCTATCTGCAGTCCTGCCTGCTGCTTGTTTTCATGCTGATCAGCTATATCACTCTGGCTTTGGCGATGAAGAGCGTCACGTACATCTTCCTCTGCATGATACAGCTGGTTGTCTTTTTCCTTGCGATTGCGGTCTATCAGGCCGCGTATCCGAAAGCTTCCCTGACCCTCCTGAACAATATGTTCATGCTGATGTCGATCGGCCTTGTCATTGTTTCACGCCTTGACATCGACAAGGCATGGAAGCAGCTGGCGATTGCCGTGGTAGGACTTGTGATTACCTGTGCACTGCCGCTTCTTCGCCATTATTTCTATCTTCTGAAGAAACCTGGCTATATTTACGGTGTTGTCGGCATCGGCATGCTGGCAGCCGTGATGCTCCTTTCCTCGGCAACGAACGGCGCAAACATCACGTTTACGATCGCCGGTGTCACCTTCCAGCCTTCCGAGTTTGTCAAAATCCTGTTCCTGCTCTTCCTGGCAAGCACGCTGAAGGACGCAAAGAGCTGGAAAGATGTCTTCCTGGTTGCAATCTTTGCCGCGGCACATGTCCTGATCCTCATCGGGTCGACGGACCTCGGCTCCGGACTGATCTTTTACGTCGTATTCTTCTTTGTGGTGTTCCTTGCCACGGGCGCAGGCTGGGTGCTCGCCTTCGGAGCGGGCTTTGGCGCCATCGGAGCCGTGGCCTGCTACTTCATGTTTGCACACATTCAGGAGCGTGTAGCAGCCTTCCTTGATCCCTGGGCTTATATCGATACCATTGGCTATCAGATCACGCAGGCACTCTTTGCCATCTCTGCAGGCGGTGCTTTCGGATCGGGCCTCGGACAGGGATCCCCGGACGATATCTTCTTTGCGGATTCCGACTTCGTCTACGCTTCCTGCTGTGAGGAGTTCGGACTGATCATCGGTGTGTGCATCATCGTGCTGTGCCTGGGGTGCATGCTTGTCATGCTGCGCCTTGCAATGGGATTTGCGGACAGATTCTATCAGCTGCTCGCCTACGGGTGTGCGGTAGAATACGGATTCCAGTGTTTCCTGACCATCGGCGGTCAGACAAAGTTCATCCCGCTGACCGGTGTCACACTGCCGTTCATCAGCTACGGCGGATCTTCCCTTCTGACCTCGCTGATCATGTTTACACTGGTGCAGACGATGTACATTCTCAGAAATGAGAAGATAGATGAGTATCGAAAGAAGCGCCTGCGCAGCAGCCAGGAGACGCCGTCGAGAGTGCGCAGTTTCGAACAGAGTTCAAGAAGCGGTGAATATTATCCGCAGGAAGACCGACGGCGGGTGCGCTACTATGAACGCGATCAGAGAACCATAAGGTCTGACAGAAACAACATCCGCTGATCCATTTGCGGAGCCTGTAATCCAGGCAAAAGGAACAAAAAGGAAGAGGTTTTATGGCAACATACAATCATTCCGGCAATAACTCCGGCAGCAGCGACAGACCATCGTCCGGCCGGATTTCCAGACGGGAGCTGTATTCCCACGAAAGCAGTGAGAATACGTACCGTAACAGTGGATCTTCATCAAGAAACAGTTCTTCAAGGAGTACTTCAAGAAGCAGTTCCGGGTTTTCTTCCGGTCGTGGCAGGACACCGGCAGAGCGAAATCAGAAGCTCTCGCGCCGGCAGCAGATGGCGCGGGAGAAACGCCGCGTCCAGAAGAGCGTCCTTGTGACCTCCGTTCTGTTCATCGCAATCTTCATTCCGATGATTGTCTATACCTGTGTCTATTCCGCAACACAGGAGCAGAGCCTGTTTGAGAACGATTACAACTCAAGACAGTCTGCAATGCTCTCTCAGAATATCCGCGGCAACATTTATGCCGACGACGGGCAGGTACTTGCGACCACCACGACGGATTCCGATGGCAATGATACGAGGTCCTATCCGTTCGGAAACCTGTTCTCCCATGTGGTCGGTTACACCCCGAAGGGCGGATCCGGTCTTGAGCAGGAGTATGATTACAACCTGATCCATTCCGATCTGACTCTTGCAGAAAAGGCATCCTATGACAGCAGCGGCGCAAAATATCCCTCCGACGATGTCTATACGACGCTGAATGTTGCTCTGCAGCAGGCAGCATCGGATGCCCTCGGCGATAACAAGGGCGCCGTGGTTGTCACCGATGTGAAGACCGGCAAGATCCTCTGCATGGTCTCAAAGCCGGACTTTGACCCGTCGACCGTTGAGGCGGACTGGGATACCATCACATCGGATACCAATGCGGGGACTCTTGTCAACCGTGTCTCGCAGGGCACCTATGCACCCGGTTCGACCTTCAAGATCCTCGACACCATCGAATTCATGACCGAGGATCCGAACAATCCGAGCAATTTCACATTTGACTGCCCAGGTTATGCGACCATCGACGGTGAGACAATTACCTGTTATCACTGGGAAGTGCACGGGCATCTCGATTTCCAGGGTGCGTTTGCCGTGAGTTGCAACAGTGCCTTTGCGACAATCGGTGCTACCAAGCTCGACAGGACAAGTTGGGCGAATACGCTGAATACCCTCGGCTTCGGACAGCAGATTCCGTTTGAACTGCCGATGGCGACCAGCTCTTATTCGCTGGATTCGTCGACAACGACGAAGGAAGTCATGCAGCTGGCAATCGGTCAGGGCCAGACCCTGATGACACCGCTTCATCTGAACATGATCACCGCCGCGATTGCAAACGGAGGGACCATGTATGTGCCCTACCTTGTCGACACGGTGCGCACCGCGAAGACGACACAGAACCCGGACGGACGGGTGATCACGCAGAATGAGCCGACCGCGTTCCTTGAAAATGCCATCGACCCTTCGATCTGCTCGGCCATTCGTGAGGATATGCGTGCCGTTGTTGAGTATGGCACGGCGACCAAGATCCTCCAGAGATCCTACAATGCAGCCGGCAAGACCGGATCCGCGGAGTTCATTTCCGACAGCTCCGAGTCGCACGCATGGTTCACGGGATTTGCTCCGTATGATGACCCGCAGGTTGCGATCACGGTCATCGTCGAGGGGGCAGGATCCGGCGGCTCCCAGGCAGTTCCGGTTGCCCGTGATGTTCTGGATGTCTACTTCAACTACACGGGATCGTCAGACGACCAGAAGGTCACCTATTACACCACAAACAATACGACTCCGCTCGAGAACATTGCAGCGGACGGCGAAGACGATACACCGGAGCAGACCATTCAGCTGAACATGGATTCGAACGGCGACGGCGTGCTCGATGCCATCGATGTAGATGGCGATGGTGTACCGGACGCATTTGATACCGATGGCGATGGCATTGTCGATACGCAGGCGGTCAACGGAAAGCTGCCCACCGAGAGCTCCACGGCGGCAAGCAGCGAGGCGAGCGATGAAAGTTCATCGGAAGCCTCAAGTGATACAACCGCGGATGAGAATGATCCGCTCGTTGACACGGACGGCGACGGCGTACCGGATACGAGACAATCCGTCATAACCGGTGTACAGCCGGGAGCAGACGCATCGACAGCAGCGTCCTCCACGGATGCCTCGACAGCTGCTTCCTCTCAGACAGGAACGGATCAGACCGTGAATGCGCAAATGGACACGGACGGCGATGGCATACCGGACAGTGAGGATACCGATGCCAACGGAAACGGCATTGATGATGAGGTGGAAGCCGTGCAGCAGGAAGAAGCTGCCAATGCCGCATCTCAGGCCGCACAGCAGCAGACACAGACCACTGCGCCGGTGGATGCGAACGGTGACGGAATCGATGACGTGACCGGTGCGCCGATTGCGCAGCAGTAAAAGGAATAAAATGTAATCGCAGTGAAAACCGGCGAAGCGTGGTATCATGATACACAGTTACCTGACTTCGCCGGTTTTACTTTTTCAGCAGTCTGATGAGGAGGGTGCCAGATGAAATTTCATAAAGATCTGTACGTAAGCCCGAACATCAGGCATCTTGCGGCAATCAAGTGGCGCCTGAAGCATGAGGCTGGAAATCTTGCCCTTTACGTTATCGTACCGGCGGACAATGATCCTCATTCCAGGGCAGGAGAAAATCAGCTGGAGATGATGCACTGCTGGAATCTTCAGCAGCCCTGGGCACGAAAAATCAACTGGCTGATTGTCGGGATCGCCGAGGGGAGAGCAGAAGGATTCGAGCTGATCCGGCGCATGACACAGGACTGCTATGAAGCCAGGGGAGATGAGGACCTGAAAGCCTTCCTGTTTCCGAAGGAAAACACACACCGGGAAGGGGTACAGACATGAGCATATATCTGTTTGTACTTTCTGTTATCGGACGGGTGCTCTTGGTTCTTCTTCTGATTGTCCTCTGCCTCGTGCTTGTGATTCTCTTCTGTCCCATACGATATGAGGCAAAGGGAAGAATTCGGGATCCGGCGGAGCATGAGGAGTTTGAGCTTGACAGACTGAAAGAAGGGCTTTTCGGAAGCTTCCATTTCAGCTGGCTGTTTTCTCTCATAGGCGGAGGAATCGGATACCCGGACGAGACCACGTTTCGATTTCGGATTGCCTGGAAGAAATTTACTCTGGACGAGATTAAGCAGAAAAGAGAAGATAAGAAGAAGCAGAAGAAAAGGCCGGACAACGAAGCTCAGGCACAGCTCGACGCCGACAAGAAGGAAGAAGAGACTGCCAAACTTGCCGATCCCAAACCTGACAGAGAGCAGGAGAAAAAGAAAGAAGCAGACCCGAAGAAGGAAGAAAGCGAAGAGCCACGGAAGAGCAAAAAGCAGAAGGAAAAGCAAAGCAGGAAACCTGGCGGGAAGAAATGGAAGATTCCGGACCCCTTCGAAATCCTGGATCGCATTCAGGAAAAGATCGAGGGACTGCTTGAAAAGGCAGAGTCCACAAAGAAAACAATCCACCGCTGGTTAAAGCTCCTGGAGCAGGAGTCGACCAAACGTGCCGTGGAGGAGGTGCTGAAGGTGCTGGGAAAGGTCCTTCGTGTTATTCTTCCGAAGAAATGGTATCTTAAGGGATCGGTTGGATTGGGAGATCCGGATCTTACCGGGACCTTTCTGGAGGCGATTGCACTGACCTTTCCTCTTACAGCAGGTCATGTGGCAATCACGCCGAAGTTTACATCGATCCAGACGGATCTTGATTTTGAGGCGAAAGGGAGCATCATCCTGCTGCCGGTCATCGTGGCAGCACTGCGCTTCTGGTTTAATAAAGATGTCAGGCTGCTTCGGCAGCGTATCAGGAAACTGCGTGCAGGCGCATAAGGAGTACGAACATGGATAAGAACAACAGCATCAACTCGGTCGTGGATTCTCTGCTGAAGGGCGTCAACGGCGTACTGACCAGCAAGACGGTTGTCGGCTCTCCGGTCCGCGTGGGGGAGACGATTCTGATTCCGCTCTCCGATGTGACCATCGGCGCGGGAGCCGGATCAAACAACGACAATGACAAAAAGGATTCCGCCATGGGCGCGTTCCATGCGAAGATGACGCCTTCAGCGGTTCTGATCATCAAGGACGGGAACACCAAGGTTGTGAACATCAAGGAACAGAACAATGTCTCGAAGCTCATTGACTTGGTTCCGGAAGTCGTCGACAAATTCATGGCAAAGAAGTCCGAAGGGGAGATGATGGACGACGATGAGGCGGTGGACAAGGCTTTCCCGGACGGAACAGACGCGAAGAAGGACTGAAGAGACAAAACAGGCCGAAGGAGCAGCATTCCAAAATCCCAATAAAAAAGAGATTAAAAAACCGCAGCTGATGCTGCGGCTTTTTTAATCTCTCATATTCACTGACTAAAGTCACGCTTCAGGCATGCTCCACTTTGCCAGCGCGAAGGCACTTCGTGCAGACATTCATCTTCTTCGTGCCGCCCGGTACCTTGACGGTAACACGCTGTACGTTGGAGTTCCAGATGCGATTGGATCTTCTATGAGAATGGCTGACATTGTTTCCGAAATGTGCGCCTTTACCGCAGATCTCACACTTTGCCATGATAACACCTCCTTACCATTTTCAAAAAAGCAGATGCCGATGCATTCGCTCACAATGCCGCAGCAACGCTAGTTAGTCGTAGCAACTGATAAACAACAGTTGGTATCTTAACAAATGGCGAAACGCTTTGCAAGGTTTTTCCTGCTTCTTTCACCATTTTTTACTCACTTTTTTGGAGCAGCCGCCGATGCGTGTTCCTTTACTTGTAACTGTTCAGTTGGGTCTTTATGACCCTGAATAAACCATATCAATATCGTAGTAACTTGAGAGAGGTTTGGTGCGTGCCAACCCTCTCTCTTTTCAT
>OMXP01000004.1 GCA_900315055.1 uncultured Lachnospiraceae bacterium | reverse complement strand
GCGATGGACACCCTTGCCTTCGGCTATATCCTTCCCACTACCGGGTGGATTCTGGACTTACACCAGTTAGAAACGTGCGCCGCCGAGCGCACCAGCAAAGCCCGCCGCATGGCGGGCTCTTTTCATCCTCTCATTTTCCTGCTGTCTTTCCCGTCTTCTTGTAATTCAAAATGAGGTGTGCCATACTTTCCGCTCAGAAAGGAACTGCTCTATGATACTGGCTGTCGATATCGGAAACACACACACCGTCCTGGGTCTCCTCGACGTGACCACATCGCCTGTCACCGTAAAGGAGACCATACAGCTTCTCAGCGAGGTGGACGCCACCTCCTGGGAATATGCCGTCCGCGTAAGGGAGATCCTCGAGATGATCGGGATCGATCTTTCATCCATCGAGGGCGCCATCATCTCCTCGGTCGTCCCGGAGCTGACGATGGTCATGCAGGAGGCCATCCGGCGGCTGATCAAAATCAGTCCCATGGTCCTCGGAGCCGGTGTAAAGACCGGCCTTGACATCCGCCTCGATGACCCCGGTACCATTGCCGGCGACCTTGTGGCAACGGCAGTCGGTGCAAAGGAAGAGTATCCGCTTCCCGCCTTCATCATCGACATGGGCACGGCGACCACGGTGACCGTGGTCGACAAAAACGGCTCCTACCTTGGCGGCGGCATCATGCCGGGCGCCGGGATCTCGCTCTCTGCACTGACAAAGAACACCTCTCTTCTTCCCTCCATCGACTTTTCCGCACCGAAAAAGACCATCGGCACGAACACCGTCGATGCGATGAAGAGCGGCATCGTCTACGGCAGCGCCGGGGCAATCGACGGGCTTCTCGACCACTACATCGAGGCCGTCGGCTCCTGCGGCAGCATCATTGCAACCGGCGGCCTGGGGCACCTCATTGCTCCCTGGTGCCGCCATGAAATCATCATCGACAACCACCTCCTGCTGAAGGGTCTTGGCTGCATCTGGCAGAAGAACACCGGCAGGAAGAAGAAAACGGGATCGGAGAAACCCCATGCGTAAAATCGTCTTTCTCGATATCGACGGCACTCTGACCGACTTTGAGGGAAAGCTTCCGGACTCGGCTCTGGAGGCTCTTAAAATGGCGCATCAGAACGGGCATCTCCTGGTCATCTGCTCCGGGCGGGGGCTTACCCAGATCCGGCCCTTCTTTCGGACTTCGCCCCTCTTTTCCGGCATTGTCTGCGCCGCCGGCGCCCTGGTCCTTGCGGATGGGAAGATCCTGTGCAATGAGACGATCCCCGAAAAGGAACTCTCCCCTCTTGTCGACTTTCTCGAGAGCACCGGCTGCTACTACTTCCTGCAGTGCACGGACGGCATCTTCGGGACAAAGACCTCGGTCGAGATGGGGACAAACCTCATCGGCAACGGGAGACTGACACCAAAGGACCGGGAGGAGCGCTTCGGACGGACCGATATTACGGAACACCCGAAAGACCTCACGAACTGCAACAAGGTCGTCTACTACAACCTGCCCGGCACCCTGGAAGAGGCAAGACAGAGGATCAGCCCCTACTTTGCGGCCACCGGTTCGAGCTTCAAGTTCCCAAAAGGGGAGAACATCACGCACGACGGGGAGATCACCATCGCCTCCTGCCCGAAGAGCTTTGGCATGGAACAGTACTTAAAGCACGTGGACGCGACCTTTGCGGACACCATCGCCTTCGGCGACGGGCCGAATGACAACGAGATGATCGAGAGCGCCGGCATCGGAGTCGCGATGGGCAATGCGGTGGAGCCGTTAAAGAAAGCAGCAGACCTTGTCACCACAGATATCCACGACAACGGCATCTGGAACGGCTTTGTAAAGACCGGCCTCATTGAGGGGGATCTTCGATGAAGAAACGACTCCGCTCTCTGACTCTTTCTCTCCTTCTGATTCCCCTCGTCCTTTCCGCCTGCGGGAAGCCGGACACCTATACCGGGATCGACCCGGCACCGACAAAGGACGAGATTTCCGCGATCACGGGCGGCATCGACACCGGCGTGTCCATCCCATCGTCCGTTCTCTATGATTCGGACGGCGTGAAGGTCACTGCGGACAGCATCTCCTTTGATGCAGAGGATGATCCGGACACGATGACCATCGCACTTACCGTCACCGGGGCAAAGCTCTCCGATCTTTCGCTCACCGGCCTTGCCGTCAACGGATACATGATCGAGGCAGCCGGGCTGGACGAAGATACCTCTGCCATCACGGTTACCTGCGGGGAGCTCTCCCTGTACGGCATCTCAACAATCACGGACCTCACGCTTCAGCTCTCGGTTTCCGGGACAGAGGGGGACATTGTCGTGATCAGCACCGGGGAGGATGCGGACACCACCCTTCCGGACACCTATCTTGCCGCCATACAGACATCCTCCCTCACCAGAAGCTGGGGAGATCAGCTGATGGGGCTTGAGACCGGCATGGACGTGAAAGCCCTGAACGTTACTGCAGAGTCCGCCGCAATCCTCACCGACCGCTGGAGCGACCGGGTCTCTCTCGTCGAGGTGCAGAACAGGGATACGGTATCCCACACCGTGACGATGGCAGGCTTTGGCGTCAACGGGGTAAAGATCACGGACGCCTCCTATACGCCGCAGACCATGGTGCTCTTCCCGGACTGCCGGGCCGTCTTTGAGGTGGACCCGTCCTCCGTGGTATCCGACACCGCCTTCTCGTCCCTTGGCATCTCGGGAGATTCCATCGCGGCGTTCTCCTTTGACTGCACGGTGGACGAAGATAAAACAACAAACGGAACACTCTCCTTCTCGGCCGCCCTTTCGGATGCCGGCATGACCACCACAGACGTCATCGGCGTCAAAGCCCTGTCCGAGAACGGCCTGACCCTGTCCGCGGTCTCGGATCCGACCCCGACCGGCACCCTGTACTTCTTTGCAAAGAACTACACCGGAAAAGACCTGACCTTCGGTCCCGGCATCACCTGCAGCGTCGGCGGGAAGAACATCTCCTGCACCGGCAGCATGGAACTTGCCGATGAGGAAAACGGCCTGTTTGCCGTAACGACGAAGGATTTCAACATCTCGGATTACATCCTGAACAACGCCGCCGATGCAACGGAGGCGGACTTTGCGGCGATGGACTTTGTAATGCCAGTGACCGACGATACCGGGAACACAGAGGATCTGACCTTCACCATCGACTACAATTCCGATGAAAACGCCGTCCGAATCCGGTAAGAAACAACACGGAAAACAAAGAACTCCGTGACCTGCTGCAATCTCTCTCAGGTCACGGAGTTCTTTTCGTATTTGATCAGTTACCCTTGTCCGGCTTCGAATCCTTTTTCTTCTTCTTTGCCTTCTTGTCCTTGTCCTTTTTGATCTCCTCCGGGGCGATCCTTGTGCTGTCGTCGTCCTGCGCGGGAGCGGCCGCATCATCGTCCTTTTTGAGAGCCGGGAGCTGGTACTTCTGCTCGAACTCGTAGGCCATCTCGCGGAACTCGAGCCGGTCGCTCTCCTCGAGGTGCTCGAGATAATCGTGCGTCTCCAGCTCATTGTCCTGCGTCTGGTTCATGTACACCGCGATGTTGTTGCAGTGATCGGCGATGCGCTCATAGTCGGTCGTGATGTCCTCGAGGACAACGCCGAGCTCGATCGAGCACTTGCCGCGGCGGACACGCCTTGCATGCCGCTTCTTGATCTGCATGTTCAGGCCGTCGATGACCTCCTCGAGGGGCTCCACCGTGGAGGCAAGGTTGAGGTCCCCTTCCTGGAAGGCCTTCACCGTGCGGGATACGATGTCATTCAGGGCCCTGTTGAACACCGTGATCTCCTCGACGGCCTTCGGGGAGAAGGTCTGCTTCTTCTCGTTCATCTGCTGGGCGCACTGCATGATGTTGAGGGCGTGGTCTGTCATGCGCTCGAGATCTCCGATCGAGTGGATCATCAGCGTAAAGAGCCTCGAGTCCGCATCGGAATAGTTCTTTCCGGTGAGCCTCATGAGGTAGCTGTTCAGCGTATCCTCATACTCATCGACCGTGACCTCCAGCTGCTGGACGCGGTTTGCCTTCTCCTCGTCATAGGCAAGAACGATCTCGGTCGAGAGCTGTACGGCCTCCCGGGTGAAATCCGCCATGCGGTTGATGACGGTGCGGCACTGCTTTAACGCAAAGGAAGAGGTGGTGACAAATTTCGGATCGAGGAGCTGGAGTTCCTTGCGGTTCTCGCTCTCCTCCTTCTCCTTCTCGGTCACGGGGATCAGCTTATAGACAATCTTTAATAGGAAATCCGAGAGCGGGAGGAATACCAGCACCGCGATGATGTTGAAGACGGAGTGGAAGATGGCGATCTTCACCGGAGATGCAATGTCCGTCATGATGGAGAAGTGGAAGATCGCATTGAGCCCGTAGAAGAGCACCATGAAGGTCATGGTCTTCAAAATACAGTAGACCATCTGGAACCAGGAGGAGCGGCGGGCATTTCTCGATGCGCCGATGGAGCCGATGATGCCGGTGATTGCGGAGCCGATGTTCTCGCCCATGAGGACCGGAATCGCACTGGACATCATCATCGTGCCGGACAGGGACATGGCCTGCAGGATACCGATGGATGCGGAGGAAGACTGGAGAACGGCCGTCACCACAAGACCGATGAGAAGGCCGATGAACGGATTGGAAAAGGCAGTCAGCAGGGATGTAAAGCCGGGATCCTCGGAGAGCGGGGACATGGCCGCGGACATGCGGTTCATGCCAAGCATCAGGGTCGCAAAGGCCGCGATGCCGGTGCCGATGTCCTTCGTCCGCTGCTTCTTTCCGCCGATCATCATGCCAAGACCGACAACCCCGAGGATCGGGCAGAAGTTCGCGGGCTTCATCAGCTGCAGAAACAGGTTCGAGCTGTCGATGGCGGACAGGGAGAGGAGCCAGGCCGTGACGGTGGTGCCGATGTTGGCGCCCATGATCACGCCGACCGCCTGCTGCAGCGTCATGATCTGGGAGTTGACAAAGCCGACGACCATGACGATCGTCGCGCCGGACGACTGAATGACCGCGGTGACAAGGCAGCCGAGCAGCGCCCCCTTCCACTTGCTGGAAGTGATATTCTGAAGGACCTGCTCCATGCGCCCGCCGGAGACCTTTTTCAGGCTCTCGCCCATGATCTCGATACCGAACAGAAACAGCACGATGCCGCCAAGCAGTGACAGTATTGAAAGGAAATCCATATGTGGAGCCTCCGAAATGCCGGAACGTTCACTATGCGCACAAATCTCAAGATACAAAGATACTACAATATTAAATTCTCGTTAGCAACAGGTTAAATCCACGTAAGCAGCAGGTAAAGCCCGTTCAGCCTGCCGGATATGGTACAATGCCCTGTGGCGATGGAGGCGGATTCATGGGAGTGACAAAACAGGAGATACTGCGAAGGACCTTCGGCTATGACTCGTTCAGGCCGGGACAGGAAGAGGTGATTGATGCGATTCTTAAAGGACAGGATGTCCTCGGCATCATGCCCACCGGCGCCGGCAAGTCGATCTGCTATCAGGTGCCGGCGCTCATGCTGCCCGGGATCACCATCGTGATCTCTCCTCTCATCTCCCTCATGAAGGATCAGGTACAGGCCCTGAACGAGGCCGGCGTCCATGCGGCCTATCTGAACTCGTCCCTCACCGAGGGGCAGATCGCAAAGGCGATCTCTCTTGCCGCCACCAACCGCTACAAGATCATCTACGTTGCCCCGGAGCGCCTCGGGACGCCCCGCTTTCAGTGGCTGACGCATCAGATCGAGATCTCCATGGTCACGGTCGACGAAGCCCACTGCATTTCCCAGTGGGGACAGGACTTTCGCCCCTCCTATCTTGCCATCACCGATTTCATCAAAACACTCCCGAAGCGCCCCGTGGTCAGCGCCTTCACGGCGACCGCAACCCACACGGTGCGGGACGACATCATACGCGTCCTGGAGCTTCAGGATCCGAAGGTTCTCGTCACGGGCTTTGACCGGAAAAACCTCTACTGGCGCGTCGAGAAACCAAAGGACAAGACCTCCTTTGTCATCGCCTATCTTCATCAGCACGAGAAGGAGAGCGGCATCATCTACTGCTCGACAAGAAAGAACGTCGACACCCTCTGCGATGCCCTGAACGATGTCTACATCCCGGCGGGCCGGTATCACGCGGGGATGGACGCCGCGGACCGGGCGCAGAGTCAGGACGATTTCATCTATGACCGGACCAGCGTCATGGTCGCGACCAATGCCTTCGGCATGGGCATCGACAAGTCGAACGTGCGCTTTGTCATCCACTACAACATGCCTTCCTCCATCGAGAACTACTATCAGGAGGCGGGACGGGCAGGGCGCGACGGGGAGGATGCGGAGTGCATTCTCCTCTACAGCGTTCAGGACGTCATGATCGACCGGTACCTCATTGAGAACAAAGAGGGGAATGATCAGCTGACCGCGGACGAGCAGGATCTCATCCGGCGCCAGGACCTCGTCCGTCTCTCGAAGATGGAGCACTACTGCACCGGGACCGGGTGCCTTCGAAACTATATCCTCTCCTACTTCGGAGAGCAGGTGGACAAACCCTGCGGCCACTGCGGAAACTGCGACAAGGAGTATGAGGAGCTTGATGTCACGGAGGCTGCAAAGTCCGTGATCTCCCTGGTCACGGGAGCACACCGGCACTACGGAAAGAGCCTGTGCGCTGCAGCCCTTGCGGGACACACGAGTGCAAAGCTAAGACAAAGCGAGCTGCAAAACAGCAAAGAGTTCGGAGCCCTGAGCCACCTGTCCGAGATGGAGATAAGGGATCTGATCCTGTTTCTTGTGGACGAGGGGTATCTTCGCCAGTCGGAGGATGCCTATCAGATCATCCTCCCCGGCAGATGGGCGGGTGAGGTCGCATCCGGTAAGACCATCCTCTGGAAACGGGAGAAGAAATCTGAGACGGAAACGGCTGAAAGCAGTGTGAAACGAAAGAAGAAAAGCCGCTCCTTTGGCAGCACGGTCCTCTCCGATGAGGGCAATGCCCTGGCAGAGCGGCTCCGGCAGCTGCGGCTTACGATCGCAAGGTCCGAGTCCGTCCCGCCCTATCTTGTGTTCAATGACAAGACCCTCTTTGAGATGGCGGCAAAGCTTCCGCAGAATGAGGAGGAGATGCTCGCCATCTCCGGCGTCGGAGAAAAGAAAATGGAGGCCTACGGCAATGAGTTTTTATCCGAGATCAAAGGATATCTCACGGATTATGCAGATGCCCACGGCGGAGCGGAGCCGAAAACCACGGCCTGACAGAACAGAACAAAGCAATCCGGATACGCAAAAAGGAGAGGTGCTGCCTCTCCTTTTCGTTTGCCATATGGTTCTGTTCCGGTGTCTCAGGCCTTCTTTTTCAGTGCCTCATTCATCGACCCTGTCCGGTAGCCGGTAAGGTCCATGGTGACGTAGAGAAATCCGAGAGACTTGAGCTTTGTAACGATCTCGTCCCTGTGGGAAAGGAGCATTGCAAACTCCTCCGGCAGCACCTCGATGCGGGCAAGGCTCTCTCCGTGCATGCGCACCCGCAGCTGCGTAAACCCGAGGCCGTGGAGATACTCCTCCGCCTCTCCGACCTTCAGGAGCTTGTCCTTTGTGATGTGCTCGCCGTAGACAAAGCGCGAGGCAAGGCAGGCAGCGGATGGCTTGTCCCAGGTGGGGAGATCGAGCTTTTTCGAGAGCTCCCGAATCTCCGCCTTCGTAAGGCCCGCGTCCTGGAGCGGGCTGTGGATGCCAAGTTCGCGGATGGCCTGAAGGCCGGGGCGGTAATCCGAAAGGTCATCGACATTGGAGCCCTCGCAGACTGCCGCGTAGTGCTCCTTTTCTGCCAGCTCCAGAAGGTGCTGGAACAGGTTTTTCTTGCAGTAATAGCAGCGGTTCGAGGGATTTGCGACGTACTCCGGAATGGAGAGCTCGTTCACCGGCATCTCCCGGTGCAGGATGCCCTCCTTTTTGCAGAACGCCTCGCCCTCCTTCTCGTCCATCTTCGGCAGGGCAAGGGACGTTCCCGTCACCGCCATCATGTGATCTCCCAGGGCCTCATGGGCTGCCTTTGCAAGAAATGTCGAATCAACGCCCCCGGAGAAGGCAACAATCACGCTCCCCAAAGAACGGAGATTCTCCAGCAGCTGCCGGTACTTTTCGTCGGTGGTCAAAGTTTCAGCTCCTCTCTGATGTCCCGAAGGCTTCTGTTCTGCTCCTTCGCGATCCTGGCGATATCGTCATACTCTACCTTTGTGCGGGTCGTGCCGTACCCGGTGGAAGTCTTGACGCGGACAGGCCCGTATGCGGTGTCCATCGTCTTTTCGGTGCGATTCAGCACATACCTCTCACAGACCGTCTTGCGGACGCCGATGGTGGTCGTGTTCGCAAAGAGGGTCCGGACAATCGCCTCTTCGTGTTCCCTGTCGGTGATTACCGTAATCAGCGTCCCCGGGCGGTTCTTCTTCATGTATGCCGGCACCGTGAATACATCCCGTGCTCCCGCCGCAAA
Source organism: uncultured Lachnospiraceae bacterium (assembly GCA_900315055.1). Taxonomy (GTDB): domain Bacteria; phylum Bacillota; class Clostridia; order Lachnospirales; family Lachnospiraceae; genus CAG-791. Next base: position 63,011 of record OMXP01000004.1, on the reverse strand, counting down.
GAGGGCCTCCACAGCATAGCCGATCTCCTCGGCTGTCATGTCATCGACGTTGCAGGAAAGCTCTGCCACCTGATCGGCAGGCTCCTCCTTCGTCTCCCCGAGGAACGCCCGGACGATATTTGCCAGGGCAAAGTCCTTCTTCCCGCAGCCATAGCCTGTCTGTTCAACTCTCATCACCGGACGGGATGTGAAGTCCTTTACAAAGTACCGGAGAAGCGCTGCCCCGGTCGGGGTGCAGAGCTCTCCCGTGATGTCCTCCCTTGCATAGGTCGGAATCCCGCGGAGAAGATACTCGGTTGCCGGCGTCGGCACGGGGAGGATCCCGTGGGCGCAGCGCACCTCTCCCTGTCCCGTGTGGACCGGGGAAGCGAGCACGACGTCCGGTGCGATCTCATGCATCAGGACGCAGACAGCAGAGATGTCCACCACCGCATCGAGGCTTCCGACCTCATGGAAGTGGATCTGATCCACCGGCATCCCGTGGGCATGTCCCTCCGCCTCGGCCAGCAGATGATACACCGAAAGGATATCCGTCTTCACGGCAGGATCTACCGGAAGAGTGTTTACGATCTCTTCGATCTGGGCCAGGGATGTGTGATGGTGGTGGTGATGTTCGTGATCATGGTCATGGCCGTTCTCATGATCATGGTCATGAGGATGCTCGTGTTCATGCCCGTGATCATGGGCGTTCTCGTCCACGCTCTCTTCTTCCTCTCCGTCCACGATCACCTGAAGATGCGTTGCGGGGATGCCGCACTTTACAAGGCTTTGCCTCTCCACATGCACTCTTCCGGGGAAGAGGCCGTTCAGGGTGTGCAGGACGTTTTCCTGCCTGTCTTTTGGCAGAAGTTCAAGAAGGGCCGCGGTGAGCATGTCCCCCGCAGCCCCCATGTTCAGTTCCAGATACAGGGTGCGCATATGTTTCCTTCTTCTAGTTCAGATGTTTCGGGTGATTGATCATGCTCGCCTGGAAGGCGGCACCGAAGCCGTTGTCGATGTTGACGACGCTGACCCCGCTCGCGCAGGAGTTGAGCATGGAGAGAAGTGCCGAGAGTCCGCCGAAGTTCGCGCCGTAGCCGACGCTGGTCGGGACCGCGATGACGGGACAGTCGACAAGCCCTCCGATCACGGAGGCAAGAGCGCCCTCCATGCCGGCGATCGCGATGACGACATTGGCCTCCATCAGAGGATCCAGGTTGTCGAGAAGACGGTGGAGTCCCGCAACACCGACGTCATAAAGGCGCACCGTATCGTTGCCAAGAGCTCTCGCCGTCACATAGGCCTCCTCCGCAACTCTCTGGTCGCTCGTCCCGCCGGTTGCAATGACAATGCTCCCGAGTCCGTCAGCCTCCGGCACCTTGCCCGCGATCGCCGCCTGCGCGGTCTCGTTGTAGGAGACACAGAATCCGTGTTCTCCGGCGATGAGATAGTCCGCCTTCTCCCTGGAGATCCTCGTGATGAGGATGGTCTTCTGCCCCGCTCTCCAGGCAGCGTCTGCGATTGTAGCGATCTGCTCCTTCGTCTTTCCGGCGCCGTAGATCACCTCGGCTGCTCCGGTTCGCATCGCGCGCTGATGATCGAGCTTTGCAAAGCCAAGATCCTCATAGGGAGCCTCCCGAAGGCGCAGCAGCACCTCTTCCTCGGAAACCTCCCCCTTCTTATACGATTCCAGCAGTGTTTTGCATTCCGTCTGATTCATGCCATTCATTATAAGGATCCCCGCCGAAATGGAAAACACCAATCCCGGGAAAACGTGGCGTATCCTTCCTAGTCCGCCGTATCCGGCAGGGCAAAGTTCGTGCCGTCCGTGAGGATCGTGATCCGGTCCCCTTCCTCATACAGCAGCATGCCGATGACGTCCTCGTACTTTGCGCAGTAAATGTTGTCGTCGGTATCCACGAGGTAGAGCCAGGTGTTGCCGTCCCGGTCGATGGTCTGGAGCTTTTGGATCGTAACGGTCTTTGTCTCATACCCCGAAGTGTCCGTCTCGGTCTCCGGAGTCTCCTCGCCGATTGCCTCCTCCTGGCTGATTTCGCCGCCGACCAGTGCCCGGTACTTCCCGATGCAGTCCGCCTGTGTTGCCGCAGTCGCAACCATGTTGTACTGCTCGACATTCACCGCCGCGTACATCTTCACGAGGCCGTTGTCGTCCTTGAGCACCATGATGTAGGTCGGATTGCCGTCGACGAGAATAAGAGACGGGAAGGATGCCTGATAGCCCTTCTCCTGTACCTCGCCCTCGGCAGCCGCCATGCCGGAGAACTCGTCTGCTCCGGCACAGGAGACGAACAGCGTCTCTTCGGTTCTCTGATTGGAGAGGATAAAGCCGATGTTGCTGGAGTCCGTGTTTACCGAGGTGACACCCGTGTAGACCCAGACGTCCCCGTTCTTTGCGATGTAGCCGTAGTCCGAGGCCGCGTCCTGCTCGCTCGTTCCCGCCGCCTCGGTCACCCTGCGGCACCCGACCTGCCCGATGATCGAGTTCCAGAACCCGCCGGAGAGCTGGGCGTAGTTGTTGTACTGCTCGCAGATGAGCTCCCCCGGGAAGACGCAGTCCACCCACTGCGGGACCTCCGAGACATCGCAGTACTCCATGTCCCCGGTCACGGGATTCACAAGGATCGCACCGACGACCTGCGTTCCGCCAAAAAGGCCGATCGTGTGGTCACAGACGCTCGCCACATACCAGGGATTGCCGTCCTCGTCGATCTCGAAGTGAACGTTTGTAAACATCTTTGTGGGATACCGGAAGCGAATCCTCCGGGAGAGGTCCTCCTGAAGATAGGCAGACGGGACATAGATCATGCCCTGCGGCAGGGCGTTGTAGTCCGCCTCCATGCGCACCGGATCCACGAGAACATAGCCCGGGACGCCGTTCTTGTGGTTCCCGATCCACTTGAAGAATCCCGCATAGCGAAGGGGAGAGGTCTTTACCGGGGCGTCGTGGTAGTTGATCTGCGTGTAGGCGGAAACTTCGTACTGGCTGATGACGGACGAGAGGGATCCCATCTCCCGGCTTCCGAGCTTTGCCGCGGACTGGGTGTCCATGAGGGCGATGGAACTTGTTCCCTCAACGGACGGGATATCCGTCACGTCCCCGTCCGTAACGGTCAGAATCCTGCTGTAGGCTCTTGCATGAAAGAAGGGCGCACTGCCAAAGAGGGCAATAAGAAGCGGCAGGGCAATAAGGGCGAGGAGTGCTGCCCGAAGGATGAAAAGGATCGCACCGCTTGCGCCAAAGCGCGCCCTGGAAAACGCATGATCCCCGCCCTTTGCATGCCGGTAGACGAGAATGGCGCAAAGCCCCCGGTAGCTAAGATCGAGAAGCAGCACCGCCCCGAACAGAAACACCCAGAAGCCCGCACTCTTCGGGTTCATGGCAGGGAGCGTAAAGTAATAGAGTATGGCAAGAATCACCAGGGTGATAAGGAGCGAGAGCAGAAACCGCCGGATATCCACCCCGGTAGGGCGCAACAGGCGCTTTTTCAGCCCCTTGAGGCCCTTTGCCTTCCCCTTTCCCTCATTGTCCTTTTCCTGTTCATTCCGGCAGCGCAGAATACGCGGCAGTGCCCAGCCAAGCAGTGCCAGAATCATCAGAACCAGTGCTTCCAAAACAGCCTCCATTCCCCTGATCTCCAACAATCTGTGTCGTTCTGTCCTGATTCTATCATCCCGCAGCGGCCCGCGCTATTATATTAAATTCGTATAATTTTACCTCTACAATATGTATTTAACATGATAACGGGTTGGTGATATTCTTTAGGCACAAAGAGAAACAACAACAGGGTGTTCCACATAAGGGACACCGGATTGGAGGATAAAATGAAGGTTTTAAGAGAGATTGCTGATTTTCTGAAAGAGTTCGGTGAAATGTTCCCGGAGCATATGTACGCAAAGGGCTGAAGTGAAGAAGTGCAACGCACAGAGTAAAAACCAGGAAGAGAGGTACAGGTATGAAGGTCTTAAGAGAAATCGCTGATTTTCTGATGAGATTTGGTGAGCTGTTCCCGAATCACATGTATGCAAGAGGATAGACAGGAAAGAGAAGGGAATCCCCAAATGAGTCAGGATAATAGTAAGCCGCCGGCGTACAGCACAGATGGTGTTGTAAGTCGGCGGCGTTTTTCTGCTTTCGCTTCTCCTCCGAAAAAACGCCGCAGATCCTGCATCTGCGGCGCATTCTTTCTGTATAGAGAAATCCCGCACGTGAGTTTCTGCTCCGTGCGGGAATTTCATATAGATGAGACATCAGCCCCCTGAATTTTCTGCTTCTGTATTACGAATCTTCTGAAAAACTGTTCTGAATCTTCCAAACTAGCCTAAAACCGGGTGCTGCTGTTTCCGTGATCGGACCTTATCGGTTCCCGTTATGTTGTTAGAATAGCACACTTTCAGGACTTCTTGAACCACTAAATTGCCCCCATTTGCTCTTTTTCTGCCGCTGCTTTTTCCGGCTGCCTGCCAGTCGTGCAGCGATCCGTCAGCACAGGAGGCGGTTCACGCTGTACGATCGCCAAGGCCTGCGTGAAACAGGTCCACGACATCCTTCAGTGCCTCCTCCTCGTCCTCGCCTTCTGCGATGACCTCGAGCTCGGCGCCGTACCCGATGCCGGCGCTCATGAGCATGATGATCGACTTGCAGTCATAGAACTTCCCGTTGTAGGAGATCCTGACCGATGACTTCATCAGACCGCACGTCTGTGCGATGAGACCTGCCGGGCGCATGTGCATCCCCTCTTTGTTGATGACCCTGACCTTTTCAGATACCATGATAATTCCCCCTATCGAAAAAAACAGATGACTTTCCTGCCTGCCGCCGTTACCGCATTGTTTCCTGCCGCGTCTCTTCCGGCAGTTCCTTCCGGCTCATGCCAAGGATCACGCAGGTGATGACGGAGCCTGCAGCCCATGCCAGGATATAGAGTCCCGGGTTGCCGATCATCGTGAAGACGAAGATGCCGCCGTGTGGTGCCACCAGCGTGCAGTGGAAGATCGCGGATAAAAGGCCCGCAGCCCCTGCGCCTGCCATGCAGGATGGAATCACGCGCTTCGGATCCGCTGCCGCAAACGGGATCGCACCCTCGGTGATGAAGGACGCGCCCAGGATGAGGTTCGTGACAGTGGTATCCTTCTCCACCTGCGTGAACCTGTCCGGGAAACAGATGCATGCAAGGGCGATGCCCGTCGGCGGAACCATGCCGCCGGCCATGATCGATGCCATCATCATGTAGCAGGCCTGCACCTTCGGATCGGAGACCTGCGCTCCTGCCGCAATGAGATCCGCCGCGTTGGAGAGCATCGCCGTACCGAAGACGTAGGCTGCCTTGTTGATGGGGCCGCCCATGTCGGTCGCCATCATCGCGCCAAGCACGAGACCCAGAAGCCACATCAGGTTTGCATCGGCCAGCGCAGTGAGCATTGCCGAGAACCCGGTGTTGATGAGGCCGATGACCGGGTTCAGGAGAAAGCACATCAGAAGCCCCTCGAGAAGCACGCCAAGAAGCGGGATCAGAAGGATCGACTTCACGCCCTCAAGCGAAGACGGCAGATGACGGAAGACCTTTGTAAGCCAGAGGACCAGACCCCCTGCGATAAAGCCCGCGGCGATGCCGCCGAGGAATCCGGAGACGGTGGAGCCGCTGCCCTGGAAGGCAAACCGTGCGATGAAGCGTGAGGCGCCCGGGAGCTGCCCGATGCTGTCCGCACCCCAGCCGGACAGGAAGTTTTGAGCAGCGGCATTACCGTTGGCGGCAAGAAGACCGCCGGTAAAGCCGGCTACAAGCCCCGGTCTGTCGGCGATGGACTCTGCGATGAAGCCCGAAAGAACCGGTACCATAAGACCCATGCACAGACCGCCGATGTACCGGAACAGGGCGGAGAGCGGGGTCATGGAACCGAAGGAAGAGCTTCCGGATCCGCCGTAGCCTGCGATCGTATCGATGAGGAACGAGATGGCGGTCAGAAGACCGCCCGCAATGACAAACGGCAGCATGTGGGAGACACCGTTCATCAGGTTCCTGTAGATCCTGCGCCAGCCCTTCTCCCCGCCCGGGGAGAAGCCGGAGGAGGGGCTGCTCTTTGCCCTGTCTCCCGCGTGGTGATACACCGGGGCATTTCCGGAAAGTGCCCTGTCCAGGAGAGCGTCCGGCTCGCTGATGGCCTTTCTGGTGGACGTCAGGATCAGCGGCTTTCCGTCAAAGCGCGCCATTTCGGTCTTCCGGTCTGTTGCGCAGATGATGCAGTCACAGCCGGCGATCTCCTGTTCGGTCAGCCTGTTCTGAGCGCCGCTTTGCCCGTCGGTCTCGACCCGGATCAGAAGGTTCCTTGCCCTGGCTGCCTTCTCAAGGGCTTCCGCCGCCAGGAAGGTGTGGGCGATGCCGGTGGGACATGACGTGACGGCAAGGATCCTTGCGGTTTTCCCCTCTGCCAAAGCCTCCTGCTGCGCTTCCTCTTCCGCGTCCTCCCCGTCCTTCTCTGCTTCCTTCTCATCAATGGCCTTCAGGAAATCATCCACCGTATCCGCGGCCATGAGCTTTTCCGTGAAGGCCGGATCCATCAGCATGGTCATCAGCCCGGAAAGGATCTCGAGATGTGTGTCCGGGGTTTCCTCGGGCGCTGCAATCATGAACAGGAGCTTTGCCGGCGCTCCGTCAAAAGCCTTGTAGTCCACGCCCTCCGGAACGGTGATCGCACTCAGCCCCGTGCGCTTTGCCGCGGCCGTCTTTGCATGCGGCACCGCGATGCCCATGCCGATCGCCGTCGTGCCCCTGGCCTCACGGGAAAGGATCGCATCCTTGTAGGCCTTCGCATCCTTGAGGTTCCCGCTCTTTTCCTGGAGCGATACCAGTGTATCGATCGCCTCCATCTGATCCCTGCAGGTCACCCCGAGCCGAATGCCCTCCGGTTTCAGAAGGTCCTGGATCTTCATCTCAATCTTCCCTCTTGCTTTCTGAACGAATCCCCTTGCTGCTCTCTACACAAGCGTCTGATACAGCCTTTCAATGAGCTCTTTCTTTGCAAGCCCCTCGGAGAAGGCTGTCGCTCCTCCGGCCGCCGTGCCAAGATCGAGAGCGACCCTGTAATCATGGCTCCTCTTGTACCCGGCAATGAACCCGGCAACCATCGAGTCGCCGGCGCCGACGGAGTTCAAAACCCTGCCCCTGCAGACACCCTTCCGGAGGACCTGTCCGTCCTCTGTAAGGAGCATCGAGCCGTCGCCTGCCATGGAGATGAGGACGTTCCCCGCGCCCTGCTCCTGCAGCTTTTTCGCGTAGGTCCTGATATCCTCTTCTGTCTTTATCTCTACGCCGAACATCCCGCCAAGCTCCTGACGGTTCGGCTTAATGAGGAACGGGCGGTACTTCAGGACGTTCCAAAGAAGCTTTCCCGTCGCGTCGACCACAAAGTCGATGCCGCGCCCCGACAGGCGCTGCAGGATCTTCTCGTAGATGTCATCCGGAAGAGAGGACGGAATGCTGCCCGAGATGACGAGCAGGTCACCCGCGCGGATCTCATCGAGCTTCTCATAGAGCCTGTCGATGCACACCCCGGGGATCCTCGGTCCCTGGGCATTGATCTCGGTCTCCTCCTCTCCCTTGATCTTCACGTTGATCCTGGAGTTTCCATCCGGCAGCTCGATGAACTGCGCGTGGATGCCGGCCTTTTCCACACCCTCCCGAATGGCGCGTCCGGTAAAGCCCGCGATGAAGCCCAGAGCTGTCGTCTCAAGTCCCAGCTCCTGAAGGACCATGGAGACGTTGATGCCCTTGCCGCCGAAGTAGATCTCCTCCGACACCGTGCGGTTGGTACTGCCGGGAACCAGCTCTCCCTTCATGTGAACGACGTAATCGATCGCCGGATTGAATGTGACCGTATAGATCATCTGATGTTTCCTTTCCTCTGGAGGTTCCATGACAGGGCAAAACAGACCCCTGCTCCATCATATAATAAAGCCCCTGTCCGGAGGCAGGGGTCCCAAAAATCTTTCCTGGATTTTTTCAAGTATTGGGGAGTCTCACTCCTCCTGCGCCGCATCCGGCGGCAGCGTCCTGAAGAACGATGCCACAAGCGGCAGGGTGATGAGGGCCGTCAGCATCTCGGAAATGCCCTGGCTCCACTCAAGACCGGTCAGTCCGAAGAAGTGCGTGAGGATCAGAAGAATCGGGATCAGCAGGATTCCGCGGCGAAGGCCGGCAAGAAAGGACGCGCGTCCCGCATGCCCGGTTGCCTGGAACATCATGTCTCCGAACACGGACAGCGGGCAGACGGCGATTGCCGGTGCCTCGATCCGGAGCATCACGGTGCCGATGTCGATGACCTCCGGGTCATCGCGGAAGATCTCGACGATGGGGCCTGCAAAGACAAAGGAGATCACCGCAAGAATGATCATGACACAAAGGCCGCCCTTTAAGGCTGCAAAGAAGCCCTTCTTCACACGGCTGTAGATCCCGGCGCCCTGGTTGAACGCCGCCACCGGCTGATAGCCCTGGCCGATGCCGATCGTGATGCAGGAGAAAAACATGACCACGCGGCTGCAGATGGAGACCGCCGCGACGGCCGCATCGCCGTAGACGCCGGCGCAGTTGTTGAGCACCATCGTCGAGACGGCATTGAGGCCCTGGCGCACCAGGGACGGGAAGCCGGTCATGATGATGTCCGCCACGATGTGGGGCGTCGGCTTAAAGTACTTCGGGTGAAAGCTGCTCTTTGTCTTTCCCCGAAGGTAGGGCAGGATCAGCACCACGCAGGATATGTACTGGGACACCGCGGTGGAGAGTCCCGCACCTGCGATCCCCATGTGGAACCCCAGGATCAGCAGCGCATCTCCGAAGATGTTCAGCACGCCGCCGAGCGTCAGGCCCACCATCGCATAGAAGGCCTTGCCCTCATAGCGAAGAATATTGTTCATGACGCAGGACACCGTCATCGCGGGTCCCGCGATGAGGATGTAGAATCCGTAGATCCTCGCATAGGGAAGGATCGTCGGCGTACTGCCAAGAAGCACCATGAACGGGTCGAGGAAGGCGATTCCCACGACACCGACAATAGCCCCCGCGGCAATCGAGAGATAGAAACTCACCGCACTGTAGGTGCGTGCATCGTCGAGATGCCCTGCCCCGAGGTGCCTTGAGATGTTCGAGCCCGCTCCGTGCCCGAACATGAATCCGAAAGCCTGCAGCACCGCCATCAGCGAGAACACCACGCCCGTCGCCCCGGATGCCGAGGTACCAAGGCCCGAGACGAAGTAGGTATCGGCCATGTTGTAGATATTGGTGACCAGCATCGAGAGGATCGTCGGCACGGCGAGCTCCCGGATCAGCTTCCCCACAGGCTCCCCGGTCATGCGAAGATACTGCGGATCTGATGTCTTATAGCTCATTGCAAAGCAGCACTTTCCAGTAACTAAATGTCAAAATCATCATCGGGATTCGGATCCTCGGGGTAGTCCTCCTCGTCATCGGAGGTCTCCTTCTCTTCCGTCTTCCCGTCTGTACTGTCCTCTTTGCCGGGAACAGCTTCCGGCGTATCGTCAGGGACATCATCCGCCCAGTGGGGATCATCGGTGACATCCATGCCCCACTGCGCATCGAGATCCACCATATCAAGAGAGCTCTCTTCCTCGTCCTCGGGAAGAAGAGTCTTCCCCGTCTCCTCTTTCTTCTCCTCTCTGGCTTTTCCGTCTTCCTCTCTGACTTTGGTCTTCTCTTTCCGACTCCCCTGATCGTCTTCTTTCAGGGTATCCGTTTCGTTCCCGTCCGCAAGGTCGAAGAAGTCGTCCTCGTCCGGAGCCACAGGGGCGGGTGCAGGGGCGGGTGCAGAAACAGGAGCAGGCGAAGGTTCTTTCTTCTCCGGCTTTTCTTCTGCCGTTTTCTCCTCCGGCTTCGGCTCTTCAGGTGCCTTCTGTTCTTCCGCTGCCATCTCCGGTTTCTTCTCTTCCCTCGCCGGCTGTGTCTTCTTCTCTTCTTCCTTCTGCGGCTTTTTGTCCTTCCCGCTGCCGTGCAAAAGGCCGAAGACCAGGATCAGGACAAGGAGTACCACCACGGTGCGCGGAGGCGTGAAGTGCCGGTAGAACGCGCCGATACACGGCACCGTAAAAGCCACCGTCCCGATCACCTGCTTTTCGCCGATGATCGTCCCGTCCTCTGCAGCGTAGGTATTGTTTGCCTCCTTTGTCAGGGTCCCGAGAACCATCTCCTTGTCCTCATAGTAGTAGGAGGTTTCCGTATTCCGGTCCGGAAGTTTTCCTTCCTTTACGTACAGGACCTTATTTCCGTCGGTCAGCGGCCGGTATCCCGCAAACTGCGGCACGCACCAGACAAGGACAAGGAGAATCGATACGGCAAGGAGAAAGGCAGCGATCCGTTCTGCAGTTTTTGCCGCCTTCTTCATCCCCTGGCGCCTGTCATCACGTTCTTCATGGTCTCGCCCCGCTCAAAGTGCCGAAGGTTCTCCGCGGCAATCCGGACAATCCGGTCCACGGTCTCGTCCATGTGGAACCACCCGGCACTGTGGGGTGTCAGGATGCAGTGCTTCTCGCTCCAGAGCGGGTGTCCCACCGGCAGAGGCTCCGGCTCCGTGACATCAAGGCCTGCGGCAAAGATCCGCCGCTCCCTAAGCGCCGCGGCAAGGGCCATGCAGTCGACGGCATTGCCGCGCCCGCAGTTCACAAGGACTGCCGTCGGCTTCATGAGGGAAAGCCTTCTCTCATCGATCACGTGATACGTCTCCTTCGATCCCGGAAGACACATGGCGACGACGTCCGCATCCTTCAGGTACAGGTCGAGCTCGTCCATCGTGCAGACCATGCGAACGCCCTCCGGCAGGATAGCGCTCTTGTGGCGCCGAAAGCCCACGACCCTTGCTCCGAAGGCCGCGCAGTACTTTGCATAGGTGCCTCCGATATCCCCGAGTCCCAGGACCAGGACATTTGCGTTGTAAAGGGTTCCGACTCTTCCCTCGTCCCTCCAGATCGCATTGTTCTGATTGTCCCGGTAGAGCCCGAGGTTCTTCTGGGCCGCAAGGGTCAGCGCCAGCATGTGCTCTCCGACCGCCGGCCCGTAGGCGCCGACGGCAGACGTGACGATGACGTTCTCCTTCGGGAACACGCCGGGCTTTACATAGGCGTCCGGTCCTGCGGCATTTGCCTGGTACCAGACGCAGTTCTTCGCCGCATGGCAGATTGCCGACGAAATGAGTCCGATGAGGATATCGGCGTCCTTTACATCTTCCTCCGTTGCCTTTCCCGGCTCCACGTAAGTGAACGTGGACGCGGGAGAAGCCGCCTCGAGGATCTCTCTTCTCTCCTTTGTCATCGGCAGTGCCACGGTGATGTTCCAGCTGTGATTCATGTTCGTCTCCTTAGTTTGCCGCCCGAAGTGTTGCAGAGAAGTTCACGAGGAACTCCTCGACCGCGGACAGCAGGTTCTGTTCGTCCTTGATGCTGATGTTTTCGACTTTCACGGCAAGCTCGAAATACGGCTGCCCCTTATAATCCCCCTTCGCCATGCCGTTCGGGAAGAACTGCAGAGGGCGGATCTTTCCATGATTGTAGATTGCAAGAAGCCGGGGGATATTCTCCACCCTGACATCCGCCTTTGCCCGCATCGTAAAGCGGCAGGATCCTCCGCCTCCCGTGATGTCCTCGATGTCGAGCTTTGATGCGATGGACCTTATCAGCGCGATCCGGAGCAGGTTTTCGGCCGCCTGCGGGATCTTGTCTCCGAACCGGTCGCGCAGCTCATCGCGCACGTCGTCGCAGTCCTCGAGGCTCTGACACTCGGAGATCTTCTTGTAGATGTCGAGCTTCTGCTCCTCGTTCGTGATGTAGCTCTCGGGGATGAACGCATCGACCTCAAGGCTGACTCTGGTGTTCTTCTCTTCTTCGACCGTCTCGCCCTTTGCGGTGCGCACCGCGGTTTCCAGCATCTTGCAGTAGAGATCATAGCCGACCTGGGCCATGTGCCCCGACTGGGCGCGGCCGAGGACCGATCCCGCGCCGCGGATCTCGAGATCCCGCATGGAGATGCGGAATCCGCTGCCAAGGTCCGTGAACTCGCGGATCGCCGCAAGACGTTTCTGGGCGACCTCGGTCAGCATCTTTCCCTTCCTGTACATGAGGAACGCATAGGCGGTCCGGCTCGAGCGGCCAACACGGCCCCTGAGCTGATAGAGCTGGGAGAGACCCATGTTTTCGGCATCGTGAATGATGATCGTGTTCACGTTCGAGATGTCCATGCCGGTCTCGATGATGGTCGTCGAGACGAGGACATCGATCTCTCCGGAGATGAAATCATACATCACCTTCTCGAGCTCCTGCTCACTCATCTGCCCGTGGGCAAAGCGGATCCTCGCCTCCGGCACCGCCTGCTGCAGGCGCGCCGTCACAAGGTCGATGTCGTTTACGCGGTTGTAGACATAGTAGACCTGTCCGCCCCTTGAGATCTCCCGAAGGATCGCCTCCCGGACCATCTCCTCGTTGTACTCGCACACATACGTCTGAATCGGCTGCCGATCCTGCGGCGCCTCCTCAAGGACCGACATGTCCCGGATCCCCACAAGACTCATGTGCAGGGTCCTCGGGATCGGGGTTGCGGAGAGCGTCAGGACATCCACGTTTTCACGCATCTTTTTGATGCGCTCCTTGTGGGTGACACCGAAGCGCTGCTCCTCGTCGACGACAAGAAGGCCCAGCTTCTTGAACTTCACGTCCTTCGAGAGCAGCCGGTGGGTGCCGATCACGATGTCGACCTGCCCCTTTGCGAGCTTTTCGATCGTCTTTTTGTTCTCCGCGGGCGTCCTGAAGCGCGAGAGCATCTCGATGGTCACCGGGAAGTCCTTCATGCGCTCCGTAAAGGTATTGTAATGCTGCTGTGCAAGGATGGTCGTCGGAACAAGAACCGCCACCTGGCAGTCGTCCTGCACGGCCTTGAAGGCCGCGCGGATGGCGATCTCCGTCTTGCCAAATCCCACGTCTCCGCAGATGAGGCGGTCCATGATCTTCGTGGACTCCATGTCCTTCTTGACAGCGGAAATCGCCGCGAGCTGATCCTCGGTCTCTTCATAGGGGAACATCTCCTCGAACTCCTGCTGCCAGAGGCTGTCCTTCGGGAAGGCATGGCCCTTCTCCTCGGCCCTCTTTGCATAGAGATCGACAAGATCCTGCGCGACCTCCTCGACGGCACCTTTGACCTTGTTCTTGGTCTTCTGCCAGTCCCTGGTCCCCAGCTTGTTAAGGCGGGGCTTTCCCTCTCCCTCGGATGCGTACTTCTGCAGCACGTTCATCTCGTTCGGGAGAATGTACAGGATCGAGTGATCCCCGTATTCGATCTTCAGGTAGTCCTTCCGGACTCCCTCGACCTCGATCTTCTCGACACCCCGGTAGATGCCGATGCCGTAGTCCTCATGGACCACGAAGTCGCCGACATGAAGGTCCTGGAAGCTTGCGATGGCGCCGTCGCCCTCGTAGCGCTTCTTCTTTGCCTTCTTCTCCTTCTCCTGCCCGAAGATGTCGCTCTGCGTAATGACGGCAAAGCGGATGTCCGTGTACTCAAAGCCCCGGGTGAGGTGGCCGTAGTAGGTCATCACCTCGCCCTTCTCGAGGACCTTCTCCGGGTTCTCGCTGTAGAAGGCGGGAACGTCCTGCTCCTTCAGGTCGTCCGCAAGGCGCTTTGCCCTCGTCCTCGAGGGTGCAAAGAGGACGACGCGCCAGCCATCTTTCCGGTAGCGCCGGATGTCCGAGACGAGAAGGTCGAAGCGCTTGTTGTAGGCTGCAACCTCCCGGACGGAGAGCCGCACGATGGATGCGCTGTCGATAAACGGGTTGTTCTCCGCAAGGGTCGTAAGGCCAAGCCTCCTGCAGGATGTCAGCTTTGCGGTGAGCTCCTCCGTCCCCTTGATGAGGTCCATCTGCCCCGGAAGACAAAGACCCTTCTCCGCTCTCGAGATCATGCTCTGACGGAATTCCTCCTCCACGGCGTTTGCGGAGCCGGAAAGGTGCGAGGGCTCATCCAGGACGACGAGGGTCATGTCCTTCGGAAACAGGTCGAGAAAGCTCTCGGTCTGTTCCGCAAAGTAGCTGATGTATCCCTCGAGCTTTTCGTAGTGTCCCCACTGCCTTGCCTCCTCGAGAGTCTCGCCGACGTTCTCCTCGAGGGTATGGGCGGCCTCCATCTTCCCCTGGGAGCGGAGAGCCTCCGCGGTCTTTACAAGGTCCCGTTCCATCCTGTCAAGACCGGCATCAAGGCGGTCCTTTGGCAGGATCATCTCGGACGCGGGGTAGATCCTTGCCACATCGAGGGGCTCGATCTGCCGCTGGCTTAAGGCATCAAAGGTTCGGATCCTGTCCACCTCATCGCCGAAAAGCTCGATGCGCACCGGGTTCTCGCCGGTCAGGTCGAAGATGTCGATGATATCGCCCCGGATGGCAAACTGCCCCGGTCCCCCGACCTGCGGCGTATTCCTCTGGTATCCCATCGAGATCAGCTTCTGGGAGAGGTCCATGGTGTCGATGGTATCGCCCTTCTTGATCGTGAGGATGCTCTTCTTCAGGTCCTTTAAGGGCACCTGCGGGGTCATCAGGGCGGCGAGGGTCGTGACGATGCAGACGGGCTTTGCGTCCATGAGCTTTCGAAGGCAGCGGATGCGCTCCGATTCCACCTGTCCGGACCGAAGGTCCGCCTGGTAGAAGATGAGATCCTTTGCCGGGAACACGAAGGTGTTCCGGTCATAGAAGCGGTACTCCTCCGCGATCGTCCTTGCCCTCTGCTCGGAATCGGCAAGGATCAGCCGGTAGCGCGCGTGCATCGAGAGCGCGGGATCGCGCGATACGGTGTCCACAAGGTGCATCTTCTGGGTGCCGACGCACCCGTCGGCAAGTACCTGCCCGGCCTCGCCCTTCAGGGCGCCCACGATTCTGTTGTAAGACTCCGATTCCCGGAGCGGTTCGCTCAGTGTTTTCATGAATTACCTGTCAGCCGTTAAAATCGCACATCGCTTTGTCGATGCCGCTGTCCATGATTTCGACCACCGCCTTTGCGGCACGGTCCATTCCCTCGTCCAGGGTCTTTCTCTCCTCTCCCTTCGGGCGGCCGAGGACCCAGTCGGCAAGGTCATACTGGGGGTTGGGCTTTGCGCCGATCCCGACGCGCACCCTCTGGAACGCGTCGGTTCCGAGATGCAACACGATGTTTTTAAGACCGTTATGCCCGCCGGCACTTCCCTTCTTCCGAAGACGCAGCTTCCCCACGGGAAGATCAATGTCGTCCGAGATCACGATAAGATGCGTTTCGGGATCGATCCTGTAGTAGTCAATCCCCTCCCGCACTGCCTCGCCGGATAGGTTCATGTAGGTCTGCGGCTTCATGAGGATCACCTTATGATCCCCGATCCTGCCCTTTGCGATGAGGCTCTTTCCGAAGCGCTCGTCGCAGGACATGTTGTAGTCGGAAAGCAGGCGGTCCAGGGTCTCAAAACCCACGTTGTGGCGGGTGCCGTCATACTCCCTGCCATAGTTTCCAAGGCCTGCAATCAGCCAGAATTCTTCCATAGAAATGCGTCCTCCTGCCATTTTTCAATAAGGTACTTTACCCCAAGCACCAAAAAGGTACAACAAAAAGAGAGAGGTTTCATGCCTCTCTCTTCCTGTCGCACAGTACCTTTCCGGGTCGGTTTCGTCGTTCCGTTAAAGTGCCGCGGCTTAACTCTCCGCGCACTCTCCCATCTTCCATGGGTTACTGGGGAGCGGCTTCGCTGTCCGCTTCCAGACTTTCGCGATACTTCTTCAGAATCACATCTTCCAGCATGGCTCTCGTCTCCTGGTTGATGGGATGGGCAATATCGCGGTATTCTCCATCCGCCGTCTTCTTACTGGGCATGGCAATAAACAGCCCCTTCTCACCCTCGATGACCTTGATGTCATGGACAACAAAGTCACCGTCCACGGTGATCGAAACAACCGCCTTCATTTTTCCTGAAGAAGCGATCTGACGGATACGCACATCTGTGATTTTCATCGCGCAAACTCCTAACTAAACGTGTAGCGTTCGCCTTTCTCTTCCGCGATGATTCGGATACCATTTTCTCCCTTATAATAAGAATTTGTCTGTATTGTGCTGTCAGATTCCACGATGCAATTATCTATAAATGTATTATCCCCGATGTAAACGTCATTCAATATCAGTGAATTCCTGATTACGCAGTTGTTTCCAACATAAACCTGCTGGAACAGCACCGAATCTTCGACCGTCCCGTTGACGATGCAGCCGGACGACAGCAGACTGTTTCTGATGTTGCCGCCGGTGTTGTACTTCGCGGGAGGAAGATCCTTGACTTTTGAATGAACCTCAGGATACTGCTTGAAGAAGAAGTTCCGCACTTCCGGCTTCAAAAAGTCCATATTGGTGTTGTAATAGTCGTCCACCGAAGCGATATTGCTCCAGTAGTCGTTCATCTTATAGCCGTAAATCCTCTTGATGTCCTTGTAGCGAATCAAGATATCCTGGACAAAGTCGAACCTGCCTTCTTCCTCGCACTTCTCGAGCAGCTCGATGAGCTGTCTGCGGCGAATGACATAGATGCCGCAGGAGATGGTGTGGCTGTTCGTAATCAGCGGTTTCTCCACGAATTCTGTGATTCTTCCGTCATCGTCCATGCTGACGGTACCGTAGCGCTCCACGTTCGTGTCCACGGGGACATCCTTCACCACCACCGTGATGTCGGCCCGCTTTGCGATGTGGTACTCCAGCACCTCGTTGTAATCCATCTTGTAAACGCAGTCGCCCGATGCGATCAGCACATAGGGCTCATGCGAGTTCTTCAGAAAGCTGATGTTCTGTGCGATAGCATCGGCTGTTCCTCGGTACCAGTTGCTGTTCTCGTTTGTAAAGGACGGGGTAAACAGGTACATACCACCCTGTTTGCGGCCAAAGTCCCACCATTTGGAGGAACTGAGGTGTTCGTTCAGGCTGTGTGAATTGAACTGCGTCAGGACCGCAACCTTCTGCACGCGGGAGTATTCCATGTTGCTCAGCGCAAAGTCAATGGCGCGGTAACTGCCCGCCACCGGCATCGCGCAGACGCCGCGCTTCTTCGACAGCTCCCTCATCCGGTTGCTTCTGCCCCCGGCAAGAATGATTCCGATCGCTCTCATTGTGCCTCACCCCCCTTGTCCAGCGTTCTGCCGCTGTCCAGAGTGCCGCCGGGATAATCCCCGTACACTGTGGTGCCGTTGATCATGACATTCTTTCCGATGACGACATTGTCCGGTACCACCGCGCCGTCACCGACGGTGACAAGGCCGGCCGTGTAGATGGTCGGTGCCGTCTCGTTCGGTTTTTCCTCACCGACGCCCATGCGGACGTTGTTTCCGATCACCGCGTTCTCCGCAACAATCGCCTTCTCGAGTTCGGATCCGCTGCCGATTCTGGCGCCGTTCATGATGATGGAGTCCCTGACATAAGCTCCCTCGCCGATCACGACGTCATTGCCGATGACGGAATTCTCGACTCTGCCGTAGATCTCGCTCCCCTCGCCGACGATGGTCCGCTCCACGTGGGAGTTGCGTCCGTAGTACTGCGGCGGAAGACTCGACACGTTCGTGTAGATGCGCCAGTACTCCTCGTAGAGATTGAACTCCGGAATCGGTTGGATCAGCTCCATGTTCGCTTCCCAGTAGCTCGTCAGCGTGCCGACATCCTTCCAGTAGCCGTTGAACTCATACGCGAACAGCCGCTCGCCCTTGTCCTTGCAGTACGGAATGATGTGCTTGCCGAAGTCAAGCCCGGGCATCTCCCTGTTCGTGATGAGCGCGTCCTTTAAGGCCTTCCAGGAGAAGATGTAGATACCCATGGACGCGAGGTTGCTGCGCGGGTGTTCCGGTTTCTCCTCGAAATCCGTGATCCTCTTGTCCTCGTCGGCGATCATGATGCCGAAGCGCTTTGCCTCTTCCATCGGAACCGGCATGACCGCGATCGTCACATCCGCATTGTTCTCCTTGTGGAAGTCGAGCATGGACTCATAGTCCATCTTGTAGATGTGATCGCCCGAGAGAATCAGCACATAGTCCGGGTTGTAGGTCTCCATGTAGGCGAGATTCTGGTAAATGGCGTTCGCCGTGCCGGTGTACCACTCGGTGCCCTCCTTCTTTTCATAGGGAGGAAGAACCGAGACGCCGCCGACCAGCTTGTCCAGATCCCACGGAATTCCGATGCCGATGTGCGTATTGAGCTTGAGCGGCATGTACTGGGTCAGCACGCCCACGGTGTCAATACCGGAATTGATGCAGTTCGAGAGCGGGAAATCGATGATGCGGTACTTTCCGCCGAACGGCACGGCCGGCTTTGCCATCTTCGAGGTCAGAACTCCGAGCCGGCTTCCCTGGCCGCCGGCAAGCAGCATGGCTATCATTTCTTTCTTGATCATACCCTCACCTCAAATGCAGAATATTTTCTGTCACAAGGTACTGCAGAAATGGCTGTCGTCTGCTGTATTCCCGTGCAGAATCGTCAAAGTGACGATTCCAGGCCCCTTGCAATGCAAATTCCACTCATTTTAGCACTTCAACCACAGATCTGTCACTACAAAATAAAAAGTGCCGGATAAAGAACGGAAAAATCCTCAGGCAATGGGATCATTTTTCTTCTGCCCGGGGATCGACAGCTTTGTCACTTCTGACGTATTCATTCTATCTTCAGTTCCGATTATAGCACATGATGTTTGAAACGGTGAAAAATCTGTACTCGTTTCATTGTGTATTTCGACAACGTCAGAGGGGTCTTCGAAACGTTTCCTGTCTATTTTTGGTCTTGCATTCACGCACTGTCATGTGGGACTGTCTGTTGCTTCCCATATGTTGTAAAATGGTATGGATAGCCAAAAAACCTATTTGGAAGGCAGGCAGATAACCATGTTTGAATTAGATCTTACACAGCCGAAGAAGGTCTTCTTCTGCGGCATCGGCGGCATCTCGATGAGCGGACTTGCCGAAATCCTGAAAAGCCGCGGCTTTGATGTCACGGGCTCCGACCGCGCCAAGTCCCCGACGGTAAAGCACCTCGAAGAGAGCGGGATTCCGGTGATGATCGGCCAGAAGAAGGAGAACATCACGCCGGACATCGACTGTGTCATCTTTACGAGTGCCATTCACCCGGACAACCCGGAGTATCAGGAGACGATGCGTCTTCATCTCGAGCACCTGACAAGGGCACAGCTCCTGGGACAGGTCATGAAGTTCTACAAGGTCCCCGTTGCCATCGCAGGCACCCACGGAAAGACCACGACGACCTCGATGATCTCGGAGATCCTTCTTGCAGACGATGCGGATCCTACGGTCTCCGTGGGCGGTGTCCTGAAGGACATCGGAGGAAACGTACGCCTTGGCTCCGACAGATACTTTGTCGCGGAGGCCTGTGAGTACACGAACAGCTTCCTCTCCCTGTTCCCGAAGATCGCGGTGATCCTGGACATCGACGCCGACCACCTCGATTTCTTCAAGGACCTTGCGGATATCAGGAGGAGCTTTCGGAAGTTTGCAGAGCTTGTCCCCGCGGATGGAACGCTTGTTGTAAGCGGCGATATCGAAAACCTCAAAGAGATCACGGATGGCCTTTCCTGCAGGGTCGTGACCTTCGGCAGAGGGGCGGAAAACGATTACCATCCGGAGGATATTTCCTTTGATGCCCTCGCGCACCCGACCTATACGCTTGTCCGGAAGGCGGACGGCTCGAAGCAGACGATCCGGCTTGATGTCCCCGGAGAGCACAACGTGTTCAACTCCATGGCGGCAATCGCAGTCGGTGACCTCCTCGAGGCAGGACGTGACAATGAGGCAAAGGCCCTCGCTTCCTTTGGCGGCACGGACAGAAGGTTCCAGCTTCGCGGCACCTTCGGGGATAGCGTCACGGTGATCGACGACTATGCCCACCACCCGACGGAGATCCGGGCAACCCTTACGGCAGCCCGCCATGTTCCTCATAAGAAGCTCTACGTCATCTTCCAGCCGCACACCTACACGAGAACGAAGGCGCTTTTTGACGACTTCGCAAAGGCCCTGTGCCTTGCGGACGTGGTGATCCTTGCGGACATCTATGCGGCGCGGGAGACCGATACCCTCGGCGTATCCTCAGAGCTTCTTGCAGAGAAGATCAAAGAGCTCGGCCATGACAAGACCTACTACTTTGACAGCTTCGAGAAGATTGAAAACTTCGTTCGTGAAAATTGCCGGAAGGGCGATGTGTTGATAACGATGGGAGCCGGAAATGTCACGGATATTGCGGCAGATCTGACAGGTGAGAAGGCCTGACCCGAAGGTTATCCACACAATGAACAGAGAAGGGCCGGGAATCCACTGTGGATAACCCGTATGCAGATGAGGGCTTTTGCGGCACTTATCCACGTTATCCACACAATCCCCTTTTCAGACGATTGTCCGCACCGGAAACCCCTGAGATTTTTTCTGTTCAGGTTGCCCATTCCGCGTCCTGAGCCCCCGCTGTATACTCACGCGTGAGGCGGTCCGGAAACGGTCCGCCAATTTATACAGAGGGTGAGTGATTTCAGGCTATGATGGGTGAAGTAGCATTTACGGATGTATTGGACAGTGATGAAGACATGGACTCTACGGCGATTTCCAACATCTTTATCGATGAATATATGAAGGACGCAAACGATGCGCAGCTCAAGATCTATCTGTATCTTGTGCGCACCATGAGCCAGGGCCGCACGACGAGCATCACGGAGATGGCGGACACGTTCAATCACACCGAAAAGGAAGTCGTGCGCTCTCTCGTCTACTGGGAGAATCACGGTCTCCTGACGCTCCAGAAGGACGAGCGCGGCAACATCCTCGGCATCCACTTAAATGATCTCGAGCCCGGCCAGAGTGAGAGCCAGGTGATCTCGATCAGCGCCGCACGCCAGCAGAAGGCCGCAAAGCGCACTGCCGCAAGGAAGAGTGCCGCAAAGCCGGAGAAGAAGCCGGTTCCCGACACGCCCGACAAGGAGAGCCAGGAGCTTCTGTTTGTCTGCGAGCAGTATATCGGCAAGCCCCTGCAGGTCTCAGAGATGCAGACCATCTACTATATCCGTGATGAGCTGCACTTCTCCCCGGATCTCATCGACTATCTGATGCAGTACTGCGTCGGCATGGGCAAGCGGGATTTCCGCTACATCGAGAAGGTTGCCATCAACTGGGCAGAGGAAGGAATCACAACGGTATCCCAGGCGAAGAACGAAACCGCCCGCGGGCCGAAGAAAAAGCGCACGGCCAAGACCGGCGCCGCCAACAGCTTCAACCGCTTCGAGCAGAATCAGTATGACTTTGACGAGCTCGAGAAGAAGCTGCTCAATCAGTAATAAGGATCTATGGGATTATCCAAGGAACAGTACGACAGGATCATGATGCGCTACTCGCAGACGCGGGATCAGCACATGCATGAGCTTGCAGAACGCAAAAAGGAAATCTATGCCAGAATCCCGGAGTACCGGGAGCTTGAGGACTGCGTCCCGCGTCTCGGGATGGAGTCCCTGAAGGCATCCCTTGCGGAAGGGGCAAAGGATCAGGAGGGGTCGAACCGGGCCCTTCGCATGGAGCTGAACCAGATCGCAAAGAGAAAGAAGCAGCTCCTGGTCACCTGCGGATACCCTGCGGACTATCTGGAGATGCAGTACACCTGCCCGGACTGCAGGGATACCGGCTACATCGACGGGAAGAAATGCCACTGCCTGGTGCAGAAGGAAATCGATGTGCTCTACGATCAGTCGCACTTAAAGCGCCTGTTCCCGAAGAACAACTTCTCGCTTCTTCGCTACGACTACTACAAGGGAGAGGATCTCCAGAATTTCCAGCGCGCAGTGTCCGCCGCAAAGGCGTTTCTTGCGAACTTCGGAAAAAACTCAGACTATGAAAACCTGTATTTTTATGGTACAGTCGGTACCGGAAAATCGTTCCTTTCCGTCTGTATCGCCCGCGAAGTTCTGGAGATGAACCACAGCGTCCTGTATTTTTCCTCGGAAGAGCTGTTCTCTTCCATCTCGACGCTTGCCTTCAACTATCAGCAGCGGGAGACCTATGATGCCTTCCGCCGGGATCTGTACGGGTGTGATCTTCTGATCATCGATGATCTCGGGACGGAATCGACCAATTCGTTCGTTTCCAGTCAGTTCTTCACGCTGATCAACGAGCGGCACAACAACGGCAAATCCACCATTATCTCGACCAATTTATCGCTGCGGGATCTGCAGGACCGCTATTCCGACCGCGTCCTCTCCCGCATTACCACCAATTACGTCGTGCTGAAATTCTCGGGTCAGGATATCCGGTTTCAGCAGCGTTTTTCGCGTTCCGAACATTCATGACAGACCTTGCGTCTTTCGAGTAAAGGAGAGAAATGGAACAGACTAAGCGACATGACAAGCGAAACCTCAACACCATCCCGGTCGGCTCTCTGGGACTGATTCCTCTGGAAGGAACCGAGGAAATCGGCGCAGAAATCGACAGCCATCTCGTCAGATGGCGTGAGGAGCGCGAGGGAGAGCACAAGAACTCCCTGGCCTTTGCCGGCTATCAGCGCCCGTCCTACATCATCAACTGCGACCTGCCCCGGTTTGGTACCGGCGAGGGCAAGGGCGTCCTGGAGTCGTCCGTGCGCGGCATGGATCTGTACATCCTGGTGGATGTCGTCAACTACTCCAAGACCTACAAGCTCTTCGGGGAAGAGAACCACATGTCCCCCGATGACCACTACCAGAACCTCAAGCGCGCGATCGCAGCCGTCGGCGGCAAGGCACGCCGTATCACCGTGATCATGCCCTACCTCTACGAGGGCCGTCAGCATCGCAGAACCCAGCGCGAGTCCCTCGACTGCGCGATCATGCTGCAGGAGCTCGACCGCATGGGAGTCGACAACATCGTCACCTTCGATGCCCATGATCCCCGCGTCCAGAACGCGATTCCGCTCTCCGGCTTTGACACGGTCCGCCCGTCCTATCAGTTCATCAAGGGCCTTCTTCTGAATGTCGAGGGCCTGAACATCGACAACGACCACATGATGGTCATCAGCCCGGATGAGGGCGGCATGCAGCGTGCGATCTATATCGCCAACGTCCTCGGCCTTGATGTCGGCATGTTCTACAAGAGAAGGGATTACACCCGCGTCGTCAACGGCAAGAACCCGATCGTCGCCCATGAGTTCCTCGGCTCCGATGTGGCCGGCAAAGACATGATCATCATCGACGACATGATCTCCTCGGGCGAGAGCTGCCTGGAGGTTGCAAAGGCTCTGAAGGAGCGCAAGGCAAACCGCATCTTCATCTTCGCGACCTTCGGTCTGTTCACCCAGGGTCTGTCCGTCTTCGATCAGGCCTTCAGCGACGGCATCATCGACCGCGTGCTGACCACCAACCTGATCTACCAGAAGCCGGAGCTTCTGGAGAGAAGCTGGTACATCTCCTGCTCGATGAGCAAGTACATCGCCTACATCATCGACACGTTAAACCACGACAGCTCGATCAGCGATCTCCTCGATCCGGTGAACCGCATCACGAACATCGTGGACCGCTACAACAAGGGCGGCAAGTCCCTGAAGGGCTACGAATAAAGCAGGGCAGTAAGACAAACCAATATCGAATCAAGAAAAGGAGCATCCGCGCGGGTGCTCCTTTTTCCGTTCTGCAGAATTTGTCGTCCGCCACCATATCGGCAAATTACCGCATTTTTGCCGATGTGGTGGCAGGAAGACCAAAGAACTGTTTTCTCTGCTTCCTGTTCTGATCCATCCAAAAAGGACTGCCGCACTGTGCAGCAGTCCTGTTCCTCAGCAATATGGCAGCGGGTTCCGGAGCAGTCCGATCTTCCCCGTGGTCTTTGACATTGTCTTTCCATGCGCCCTGTCGACCTCCTGGAGCTTTTCGAGAAGCTCCTTCGTCTTCTCGATCTGGAAGCCGGAGCGAATGGTCACTGTCCGGAGCGTCTGGGAATGCACCGTGACCACAAGTCCCGTGACAAGGGGCGAGAGCGATTTCGGTGCCGGGTGCACCCGGTCGATGTCCGAATATCTGACGTATACCCCGCCGAGGTTCCGGTCCTTGTAGTAGAACCCGTCGCTCATGAACAGCAGCCCCTGACTTCCCCGGGGACGAATGGCGGAGAGCTGTGCCAGCGCCGGATTAAAGCCCACAAGCCTTGTGTCAAAGTAGGCCGCGATCTCCTCCCTATCGATTGCGGGATCAAAGCCCACCTGAATCCAGCGAAGAAGTCCCGCATCAATCTCTCCGCCGCGCGTATATTTGCATTCCGCATCTGCGATCTTGTCGTGGTACATGTCCACGATGTCACTGACTACCTGTCTCTTGAATGACATTTTTTCCTCGCTCCCGGTTCGTCCTGATTATAAAGAAGAGCAGTGCACCGATGTGCCACTGCTCTTTTCTTTTCAGGCATTTCTGCCTCTACCCTCTATTCGCCCTTGCAATGTTTCAAGACCTGCCGGCCTAATCACTCGTATTATTCTACTCTTCTTTCCCGGATTTGTACAGTTCTCGTCTCCAATTGGACCAATACGGCAAAAAGATCACCGGGAAACCTGCAAAGTTTTTGCCGGTTTCAAGGTAAATTTCAGCTTTGTGCCATCAAACACCCCCGCTTGCGCGGGGAAGACCCAAAGTTGTTATTGCCGTGCGGCATGGTCCCGGGCTCACCCCCGCTTGCGCGGGGAAGACGCCACCTGAGGCCCGTGGACCATGATCTCGGAGGGCTCACCCCCGCTTGCGCGGGGAAGACTCCGCGTCGGATCCCAGGGTAAAACCCTGCTCAGGCTCACCCCCGCTTGCGCGGGGAAGACTCGGATCAGGGAGCCGCGCGTCATCAGATCGCAGGCTCACCCCCGCTTGCGCGGGGAAGACAAGACGTCATCCGGGAACGGATGCTGGACCGGGGGCTCACCCCCGCTTGCGCGGGGAAGACCCGCTCGGGCACATGATCCAGATGTCGGACCCGGGCTCACCCCCGCTTGCGCGGGGAAGACTCCTTGACAGCAGCCAACGTCCACTCGTTCTTGGGCTCACCCCCGCTTGCGCGGGGAAGACGCACTGCACAGGCCTTAAAAATCTCCATAATGAGGCTCACCCCCGCTTGCGCGGGGAAGACTAACCTAATTTGAGGTTATCGAGCATTCCATAAGGCTCACCCCCGCTTGCGCGGGGAAGACGATCGTTCAGCAACTCTTCAACCTCCGGCGCCAGGCTCACCCCCGCTTGCGCGGGGAAGACCTGGGCTCGGGCGGTTTCGTGTCGCTCGTGACAGGCTCACCCCCGCTTGCGCGGGGAAGACATGAAAAAGCCGATACAGGTGGAGCATTACGAGGGCTCACCCCCGCTTGCGCGGGGAAGACCTGACCTTCTCATCATCATCGCTCTGCATACAGGGCTCACCCCCGCTTGCGCGGGGAAGACGGGGTGACTGCTATCGCCCATGTTCTTATCAACGGCTCACCCCCGCTTGCGCGGGGAAGACCCATGCGGGTCTCTTTTGTGTATTCCTTTTTCAGGCTCACCCCCGCTTGCGCGGGGAAGACCATCATCCAGAATAACAGCACCCTGCGGGTCAAGGCTCACCCCCGCTTGCGCGGGGAAGACAAGGTTTGTCTGCTTATGTATGGTTCGGCGTAAGGCTCACCCCCGCTTGCGCGGGGAAGACTGACCGACAACGGCGCAGTTATCCCGACCACGAGGCTCACCCCCGCTTGCGCGGGGAAGACTCTGATCCGCGATCAGCTGCTGTTTGTCGTTCAGGCTCACCCCCGCTTGCGCGGGGAAGACCATTCACCCACAGCTCTCCGTAGGTCCCATTCAGGCTCACCCCCGCTTGCGCGGGGAAGACTTGACCGTGCAGGCACCGACCTTGCCGACCCAGGGCTCACCCCCGCTTGCGCGGGGAAGACGTTGGCCTTCTCTGCCTTCTCCGCGCGGGAGACGGCTCACCCCCGCTTGCGCGGGGAAGACCCATTGCACAGCTTTTTCTGTTTTCGTCATTAGGGCTCACCCCCGCTTGCGCGGGGAAGACCGTCACGATCGACCTCGTGAACCCTCCCGACAAGGCTCACCCCCGCTTGCGCGGGGAAGACCTCGCGCTCATCGCTTTCGAGCGCCTCGGTCTGGGCTCACCCCCGCTTGCGCGGGGAAGACGTGTAGAAGTGGTCGACCTCGACGCCCTGATTAGGCTCACCCCCGCTTGCGCGGGGAAGACTCTCCCTCTCGCTGATAGATGTTGAACGTGTAAGGCTCACCCCCGCTTGCGCGGGGAAGACGACAGCTATGAGTATACAAGGCAGTATAGAGAAGGCTCACCCCCGCTTGCGCGGGGAAGACTCCCACGAGTCAAGGTGCTTCAGCTCCTTCATGGGCTCACCCCCGCTTGCGCGGGGAAGACCTCGACGTGGTTCAGCAAGGTGTGGGAGGCTGAGGCTCACCCCCGCTTGCGCGGGGAAGACAAGGCAGCCATTGCCTGATAGCTTGGCCGCTTGGGCTCACCCCCGCTTGCGCGGGGAAGACCTCAGTCAGCTTGCCGGGGATCTTTCCGCCCCAGGCTCACCCCCGCTTGCGCGGGGAAGACCCGATTCCCTCTTCAGTGCATCGTAGGTTCTTCGGCTCACCCCCGCTTGCGCGGGGAAGACCGCTCATATGGTTTTATGTCTTTGATTGCTATAGGCTCACCCCCGCTTGCGCGGGGAAGACCTCTCCGGATTCGTTTCTTCTGTGTGCGTCCGAGGCTCACCCCCGCTTGCGCGGGGAAGACATATGCAGATTAAGTGCCATTCGTGCAAGAACAGGCTCACCCCCGCTTGCGCGGGGAAGACTGCAGAATGCCATCGATCACGCAACACGACTGAGGCTCACCCCCGCTTGCGCGGGGAAGACTTTATAGGGAGTAGATATGACACAGCTAGAGTAGGCTCACCCCCGCTTGCGCGGGGAAGACTTATAGTCAGCGTAAACAGTCGTGCCAATCATAGGCTCACCCCCGCTTGCGCGGGGAAGACTCCGGGAGGTAGCTGAGTCTGCAGGCGTGAGCGGGCTCACCCCCGCTTGCGCGGGGAAGACACTTAAAATTGTTAGGTGTCGATAGTCCTCAGCCGCTCGTATATTCGGAAAGTTGTCCAACAGTCCTCAATGGCCCTGTGCTTTTCCTTCCGCTCAATGCCGAAATGTGTTGCAACAGTTGCCAGCCTGTAGTTTTGCAGTCCCCGCATCTTCAATCTTGCCAGTGACAACACGTCGACCGTCCGGTTCTGGGCAAGTCCTGCCATCTGCAACTTCACGAATCCATGCTGCAGGAATGCCATGTCAAACGGCAGATTATAGCCAAGAACAGGATCCCGTCCCACGAAATGCAGCACCTCTTTCAGTGCCTCTGTACCATCTTTGCCGTTTGCCTTCATCTCTTCCGTCGTGATTCCGGTGATATCCGTAATCAACTGCGGCAGATCCGCTTCTGTCCTCAATATGGCCTGATACTGGTCCGTCACCTGATTCTGTCGTACTCTCAGCAGACCGATTTCCAGTATCTCGTCTGCTTCTGGCTTCAGTCCGGTTGTCTCAAGATCCAGCAGGCAGTAATCAGATGGGAGGGCTGATTTTACTTCTGCTTTTGGCTGACTGCATTTCTTTTCCCGCTGCCCCGTTGTTTCCCGATCTTCTGAAGGCCTGCTTTTTCCTTCTACCCGTGCATTGCTCGGATGACGTACCAGCTTGATTCCTTCATAATCCACCGGGATCCATTCGGTGTTATGAACCCGGAAGTCCAGCCTCTGTTCACCGTCAGAACTGAACACCATTGTTGCCTGCCCGGTTTTCAGGTGTTTGACGATCCGTTCCCAGAGTTCATCACGAACTCTGGCGGTCGTGTTGCCGCAGTATATCCCGGGGCTTACTTCCAGAAGCCACTTTGTCAGATCCCCGCGAAGTGCTGGAGGACACTTCGAAAGCACGACGACGATCACGATCCATCTCCCCCACCGTAGTTGACTCCCTGAGGGGTTTCCGCTCCACCTCCATTCCACAGCGCCGGGCGGTCTATCTCTTCCTCGTCCTGGTCATCGACGTCCAACAGTGTTTTGATGTCTTTCGTCATGCGCTCCAGCAGATGCTGCCTTACCAGTTCATCCCGGATACGTCTTCTTGTCATCGACTCAACCTGTGTGGTCCCTTGGGAAGCGATTTCAAAAGCTACCGGAATGCTGATCTCCGTTTTATAGAGATCCGCGATGTCATATACAAAAGACAGGGCATGTCCCACGTGGATAAACCCAAGTCCCGGAGAACACCCCAGGGCACTGATGACCGCATGAGCCAGTGCATACAGACAGTTGTTGCCAATGGAAAGTGCCTGATTGACCGTATCTGAAGCTCCCAGCTGGTCTGGTACATATCTCCTGCCCGACCACGGAACACCCCATTGCCTAGATTCTCTGCGATAGACTTCACGGATCCTGGCTCCTTCCCTGCCACGAAGCTGCTGCAGCGTAAGGCCGGAAACATCATCGTCCGGAAAACGCATGATGTACATCTTCCGGACGACTTCCATGTGACTCTTCTCATCGCTGACAAGCATTGCCTGCTTTTGCAGATATCTGGAACTTTGTGTCAGTGCACGGCCGGCAGCATAATAGCGGACGCCATTTTCACCTGTCCAGATCAGAGTAACACCTGCATCACCGATCAGTTCAATCGCACGATGCGTGATACTTGTCCCCGGTCCCAGAAGCAGCACCGAGAGTGTATCCGCGGGAATTTCCACCGTCCCGTTGCGGTCTGTCGCCGTGATGGCGCTGTCCGTCCTGCTGATCTCGCACTTCTCCAGATACAGAAACGACAGACGGTCACTGATCTGGGGCATGGTACTGAGATCCGGTTTTCTGATCCCCGGAAGTTCCATCACTGTACACTGATGACTGTCATCAGCCCCATTCCGTACGCTTTCTCCCGTCCGATGCCGGATATCAGCGTTTTCCGGAAGATCTCGGCGTCCTCCACCTTCAGCACACCTTCAAAACTGACCGCAAGAAGGGTCACTTCCATGCCTGCCTTCTTCCGAAAGTGATACCACTGCTTTTCACTGACATCGAAATCATTCTCATCCAGCCGGAATCCGCAGGCTTCCTGCTTTCCCACCAGCCATTTCTTCTGGTATTCCGGAGTGATGTGCGCCATGATCTTTCCCCTGTCCTGACCCTTGCAGGATACCGAGGTTGTCGGGTTAGCTGTCAGTCGGAAGCGCATTACCTGCCCCGTCTCAATACGGTCCAGGTAATGGTCATAATTCTTCGTTGCCTTTGACGGATCGAACGGTTCTTTTCCGAACTGATGTACCAGCTGCGAAAGATCAGGAACCTGCGGGCTCTGAATCAGCAGATACCATCTGCCGCCTATTCGATCAATTCTCCAGAGATTCCTTGCTCTCTCCTCTTCCTGGAAAGATGACTCCACCGCACCATGAAACAGGTTCGGCACCGCCAGTGCCTGCAGAGTCTTCCGTTTTCCAAGATCCAGTTCTACTCTGCTCAGGTACATGACTCCTCCTCTTCCAGTGCGGCAAAAATATCGTGCTCCGTGTCCTCGTTTGTGGGCTTTGCCGCATCAATCGTCATCATGTCCTGATACACGGCCCGGTCGGCATAGAGCCGCTGCGCCGGATCAAACGATACCGCATGATCTCTTCGAAGCCCGTCAACCGCAGTTCCCTCTGTAGATTCAAACTGCAGAAGAAGATGGCGGTCTGCCCTGCTCTGTCTCCAGTCCGGTACCAGCCAGGCTTCCTGCCGCAGGGCATCTTCCAGAGAAAGATCACGGACTCCCAGGCTGATCGGCGGTGTCGGAACATAGGACTTTCTGCCAAGAAACAGATGAAATACCGGGTGATGCATTGCTTCGTCGAGTTCCCTCAGAAATGCCATGTCTTCACTCTCAAAACCGACAAGGAAGATCCCGTCCTGAATGTAGTACCGGTAGGTGATGTACGGAACGACATCGTCGCCGGTTCTCTTTTTTCGGACGAGTCTTGCCATCTGAAAGTCGTATGTCACCTCTCCCGGCAGATCCGCACGGACACCGAACCGAAGGGCATTCAGGTCCTGAAGGTCAGAATCCCTGCGTCTTCCCAAAGCTGCAGCAAGCAGACCGATCAGAGCACTTTTTGATGGCAGGGCATCTGTCTTCCGGATTTCAAATTTCGATCCGGTTCCATACGACTGCAATGGCGCCGCAAGCCGTAATAAAAGTGTTGCCATACTTACCTCCCATCAGTCTGAGAGTTCTCTGGTGTACGACTTTACGGTCTCCTCCAGTGCAGAGAGAAGTTCCTTCAGGGTAACTCCGTTCCGGCCGCTCTCCTCGCCGCCAATGAGATATTCGGCTTCCGGCTGATCCACGAAATCCTCATACACCTTCTTTGCATAAGAGAACAGTCTCTTCTCCGATTCCTCAACATAGCCGTTTTTGCTTGCCGGCACTGCCTTTTCGTAGGCGCCGCACAGGTTGACGGGCTGATCTCTGCGGACAGTTACATAGACAAGATCCGGAATGGTGCGGTTTGCAAAGGTTGACTGCTTTCCGGTGGGCATGGACAGGATCAGGGCTTTTGCAAATCCGGTCACCGCCTCCGCGCTGTCTGCTCCAAGATGTGACTCAAGTTCTGCCACATTGACCGAGGCATAGCGGTAAAGCGTTTCACTGCAGAACTCCGTCGTTCCGATATGACCGGCTCCGGCATTGTCTTCCGGTGAACAGTCGTCTACAGCCGTGAAATAGTCATATTCCTGCTGGAGAGCATGGGTGGAAATGGCATGTGCCACCTGAGCTGCTGCATCATAATTGAGCGAGGGATCGCTGGCGATCATTCGACCGAAAAGCACCATGTCCACGGAAGGATTCTCCTTCAGCGCATGTTTGTAGGCCTCCTTGCTCTCCTTGCCCTTCTTATCACCTGCTTCACAGGCACACTTTGCAAGTGCTTTCAGCTGATCCTCACTGATGAACAGCAACGTATCCAGCGTATTAGTCTTCTCGGAGACGGACAGTCCCGCATCCTTCAGGACTTCCGTTGCCTTCTTCATTGCGTCCTCCTCGGACAGACTGCTGATCTCACGAATCTTGCCTGCAAGCAGTTCCTGTACATGCTTGGTTCTGCTGCCGATCTTTTCCGCATCAAATTCCTGGCGAAATGCCTCACGCATTGCATGCTTCCAGGCCTGCGAGGAAACCCTGGCTCTTGTCGTGCCGCCATAGGTGCAGGTCTTCGGCGTACCGGTATCATCGCGGTTGATGCAGCTCGGCGGTACCGTCTGTACGATATGGAAATCAATGTAAAGGTTAGTTCTGCGCATTTGAGTTACCCTCCTTGCTGTGAGTCAGCGTTCTGTAATAATCCTGTCCCCAGGAAAAACTTACTGTCGGAATGTTGTCCGTAAAACATGCCCGATAAAGATCCGATACCAGCGTGCCGTAATCGAGTCCGATCCCCGCCTTGGAAAGCCGTGGGATCATCTCCCGCAGATAATAGGCAAATCCGTCTTCATTGGAAGCAGAAAGCAGAATGACAAAGCGTTTTCGGATTCGTTCCTCCTCGTCCTTGTCCGTTGCAAGTCTTGCGATGGCACTGCCAACTCTGCACTCCGGGTCATACATGGAGCGCGAGGCACCGTCAACGCCCTGCATGTGAAGGGCATACAGTGTCAGTGCATCATAGATGGCCTTTTCTTCATAGCTGACCTTTCCATCCTCATGCAGCCAGGCATCCGGCATATCCAGCATCAGAATGCCCCAGGTCTTCGGGCTCTCCTCCGGTGATTTCCCGACGCCATGCCGCAGCTGCGACAGCACCGCCTTGCGGCGGTTCTCCGGCAGCCCCGAAAGCCATTTCAGCCTGCCTTCTGTGAAATGCTTTACCTCATCTGCTCTGCTCATTCAGCGCACCTCCATTACAGATCTTCCGGATCCCCGCCCGGAATGTCACCTCTTCACCGGGTGCCCAGTAGAAATTCTCCTTTTCCTGCGCACCGCCGGGCATCTTTTCCTTCACGATTCGCCCGTGGACCGCCGCCGGTCCTGCCTCCCGGACAAGATCCCGTCCCAGTCGAAATGCCGTCTGTTCGACTTCTTCAAAAAGCTCCTGCTCATAATCCGTCGTGCAATTCTTCGGATCCAGATTCATCAGCCATCTGCGAAACAGAGGATCGATCATCGCATAGAATCGCTGCGTGGCAGCTGCACCGGTGAGATCTCCGCTCGCACCTGCAGCCTTTTGGAGACGGATCGAAAGTCCGTAGACCAGTTTTGCGCACTGATCGCACCTGACAATATCATCCTCGATTCGTCTTCTCCATGCGTTCCCCGCTTCCGTCAGAATGGAGGAATACATGGCAATCGTATCTGCGTATTCGTCCGTGACAAAGAAGTCCTTGTCGCCATACTGTACGGAGACGATCCGGAATCGGATCTGTGCGTTCTCACTGAGACTGTGATCATGAACGAGTCTCGACGTCCATGCCACTACGCCGGGTCTTTCATTGCCGGCTGCAGTTTCCGTGATGGATCCGAACTCTCTCCAGATCTGTCGGGCCGGATTGTGTCGCCTCGGTGTGATCGTCTTTCTGCCTTTATCCTCGGTTACACGCCACAGGGTCATTGGCTCACACAGAGCATTCTCCCGCTCAAAGAAATCCCCGCCGAGCAGCCAGTAACCGATCACGGAATCTCCTTCGCGCTCCAGCAGAATTCTTCTGCTCTGCAGTGTCATCAGCTGACCGAAATGGGTCGGCTGCGGGATCTGTACACGTTCCGCTGAGCGTGGAACAGCCAGTTCCCATGCCGCACATTTTCCGGCTTTCCTGTCCGTCTGATCCCAAAGTTCACCGTCCGGTCTGAGGAAAACAAGATTCAGCATCAGCGTCTCAAACAGGTTGCTGCCAAGGGCTTCAATCAGGCCCAGCTTTCCAAGCCAGCCGGCTCCCGGAGAAG
Organism: uncultured Lachnospiraceae bacterium; assembly: GCA_900315055.1. GTDB lineage: Bacteria > Bacillota > Clostridia > Lachnospirales > Lachnospiraceae > CAG-791. The sequence continues at coordinate 30,008 of OMXP01000004.1, read as the reverse complement.
GAAGCCCCTTTCCCTTCGGTTTTGCTGCAGTATCATCGAATCCGTTGATGTACAGCAGCCATCTCGCCGCCTCTGAAAAGGAGAGTTTCTCCTTGTGTTCGCCTCCCCTTTCCGCAAACATCCGGACCTTGTTGTTGCTCTCTCCGATGGAGCCGATCAGCTTGGCTGCCAGATTGTGTGTGCCGATTTTGGCATCTGGCACCTGGTAGAATGGGAACTTCTCATCGAACAGCCAGAACCGGTCGTGATATTTCCGGAAGTACTCTTCCAGCGGCTCTTCCGGAAAACTGCCGCGGTTCCAGAGCTCTTCCCACCGGTCCTGTGCATCGTCCGGATCCTCAAAGGGCGCCGGTGTTCCGTCACCGTCAACTTCCGAGAAAACGTCATACAGAAGCCCCAGCATCATCCGGAGGATGGCGGTGTTCTGTGCCTCCAGTTCCCCTCTGAGTCCGATATACCGGTCTGCATGAAGCAGGGCCTGTGACAGGGAGATCTCTTCCGTTTTGTATTCCTCTGTCATGACCCTGATCCACTGCTCATCGAGCAGATTGAACTCACTCATGCTCTGTTTCCTCCCTTCGATAGCAGAAGCCGTTTTTACTGCTGTACATGATGTCATAGCTCAGAAGCCTTCCCCTGCCATCAGCATCAAGCAGAAGGAAATGCCTGTACCGGAAGGCACTGTTGCCCTCTCTCCATGCATCAAATGCGCGATCGTTCAGTTCCGTCATTGTCTGCCCCCACCTTCGTGTAAACACGGACGGGAGTTTTACCGTCTGCAGAAGTACGCTCTCGAGTTCCTCGTCCTGCAGAGGATTCAGACGTGAAAAGTATGCCGGCTCTCCTGAGACCGTACACACCATGTCGTCCTGTGCACTCTTCAGAACAATCACTTCCAGTGACGGAGCAACGTCACGGACCACTGCCTGTGCCTGCTGCGAATCGGTATCCGGCAGGCTCTCCAGAAGACCGTCCAGAGTGCTTCGCTCCGGCCTGCCTGGATTCAGCCGCCGGGGTACCGGCATACAGAAGGCCTGTGCCCGTGCCTTCTTCTCTTCTATCTGACTGCGATATATATGCCAGTACTCCCTGGCCTCTTCGGGCAGTGTTTCCTCTTCCGGTTCCCGGTAAACGCTTTCTACAAGTCCCGGGATCATCGTCGGAATCCGGATCTGCTGATCCTTCAGATGATCCAGCTCTTCCCTCGTCTGCATCAGCAACCAGTCCCCGTAGACCGCCCTTGTTCCATCGTCGGCATCAAGTACAGCGCAGCGGGCTTCCTTCAGCTTCTGCGGCCGGACACGCTGATGGCGGTGTTCTCTCCCGATTCTCTGAAGCAGAAGGTCCATGGGACAGATCTGTGTGATCAGAAAATCGAAGTCAATGTCCAGCGACTGCTCCAGCACCTGAGTTCCGATAACGATCAAATGATTCCGGTCCCGCACACCCGACTTTTTGCCGATCCGTTTCAGCAGGTTCTGTTCGATCCGTGCCCGGTCTTCACGGGTAAAGGCAGAGTGCGTAAGGATCACATCAAAGTTCGGAAATTCGTTCTGAACCAGCTGGCTGATCTCCTGTGCCTTCCGGACCGTGTTGACAATAATGCCGGCGCAGCCGCCCTCGTCCAGTGCCTCCTTCAGGCGGGGGACAAGCTGTTCTTCCGCCAGCTTTTCCATCGTGACTGCTGTGACACTCTCCGGGATTTCCATACGCTTTTGAAGAACCTGCGTTCCCCGCGACCAGGTAAGAAGCGGATACCCGATCTTTGTCTCCTCCGGGAAGTGCGGTTTTTCCGTCTTCTGTTCTAGGCAGACCCCCTTCTCATACGCGGTCAGAAGTTCCCGACGCCTTATGGAAGGAAGTGTTGCAGACAACAGAATCACCGGCACTCTGTAATGTCCCAGCCAGGTGAGCACATGATCCAGGTAGTAGTTCATATAGGCGTCGTAAGCGTGGCACTCATCGACAACAACAGCCTTGCCGCAAAGTCCCAGGATCCGAAGCATCACATGAGAGGTTCGAACCGATGCCATCAGCATCTGATCGACAGTCCCGACTACGAAATCTGCCAGAAGCCCCGTCTTTGCCTGATCAAACCAGGCATTGATATAGACACCAGCATCCGGCATGTCCTCTGCAACGGAAGATGCTCCTGTCTGAAACAGGGATGTGTATTCCCGGTTCAGGGCGGCGTTTCCGTGCATCAGATCCATGGTATGCGAGCCATGCTGTGAGAGATCCTCTGTAAAGCTTCGCACTCTCGGATACAGGCCGTCCGCTGTTGCCTGAGACGGAAGGCCAAAGTACAGTCCGCTGTCCTGATGGAAGTTTCCCATCGTTTCTGCCGCCGACAGTGCCGCTTCAGTCTTACCGACACCCATCTGTGCCTCAATAATCAGAAGATCCGGCTGTTCGGTGTTGCAGATGTGCAGCACCTCCCTCTGCAGTTCATTGGGAAGAAAACCGAACTTCCTCCGGAAATCCGAATCACCCATGACTATGGAACCGGATTTCAACCGCTCCGGGAAATGCAGTTCCTTCCATGCCTGTTCGGCTCTCGCCTCAGGATCCAGCAGTTTCTCAGCTTTCCAAGTTGAAATCAGAGGAAACAGTTCCTGATTACTTGCAATCCAATCTGAGACGATCACGATCCCCGTCATCAGGATCAGGGTCGACTGCTGCACAACCGGCAGATCTGAGGCCTGTTCAAAACCGTAACGATGGAGTGCAAAGGCAAACCACTCCTTCCAGAGTCCTCTCCACAGCGAAGGCTGTTCCTCATAGAAGTTTTCTTTCCAGGGTGTCCCCTCCAGCGTCGTCAGCTTTTCATATCCCTGCGGTCTGCCATGGTGTGCACCGACAACGGAAGACAGACCGCAGGGACAGTGGAGATCATTCAGAATAATCTCCCCGGCAATCGTATGAGGCGTCGCCTGCGGTGTGCGAAACCCTGCAGGCAGTTCCACTCCAACAGAGTCAAGTCGTTCTTTCTGCCCGTCCACATGGTCGGAAATGCGGGACTGAAAAACAGGCGTTGCCTTGCCAATGTCATGCACAAGACAGAGAAATTCCGTGGTCCGGACAAAGTCCTGCTCTGACAGGCAGGAATCAGCATGAGTAACGGAGGCCGGAATCCAGTGGGCAAAAAGAAGTTCTGCCATCGATGCAGTATCCAGGAGATGGCACCAGAGAGGCAGATAGAAGGACGGAGTTTCTCTGCAGCTCTTGGCACACATCGCCTGAAATTGTTCCGAAACCTGCTGCATACTCTCTCCTCCAGTGCCTGTCGGCCACGCAAAACGAGCAAACCCCTCTCAATGCAGAAACGCCTCTTGCCTTCATAAGCCGCCACCCAACTACCGCTAATGCAGGGCAATCCCCGGTTTCTTTTCTCGGGCCCCGAAGAGGTCCGGCTCACCCCCGCTTGCGCGGGGAAGACGGATGTTCAGGAATGCAAGGTTGCAAACATTGAGGCTCACCCCCGCTTGCGCGGGGAAGACCTGGGCATCCTACATCTGCACGGAATGGCATGAGGCTCACCCCCGCTTGCGCGGGGAAGACGAAGCGGTGAACCAACTCGCGTCACCATTGTGAGGCTCACCCCCGCTTGCGCGGGGAAGACGCAAGTGCTGTTCGTTCTGCGCCCTCTCCCATAGGCTCACCCCCGCTTGCGCGGGGAAGACCTTACGGTATAGAGCAATGCAAGCCGCTGAACAGGCTCACCCCCGCTTGCGCGGGGAAGACTGCAGGATGCACAAATATCATGTATGTGATATAGGCTCACCCCCGCTTGCGCGGGGAAGACACTTAAAATTGTTAGGTGCCGACTGCCCTGACCGCCACTCTCGCACTGATTCTGTCTCTTTATCATGATACTACTTTTTTCAATTTCTTGTGTCCAAATATTTACTCTTTGACAGAAAATTTTCATCTTACGATTTTTCTTGCGGAATCAACCTTTTTTGGCATTTTCCATCCTCGTTTCTGCCCTCCGAAAACCTGAAGGTGTTTCCGACCATCTCTCGCAGCCTATAAAAAATCGCCTCTGCATTTCTGCCAGAGGCGATTGCTGTATCCAATATTCTGTTTGGATTGCTCGCTGCTATCTCACATACGACAGGAACCGGTTGCCGTAGCCCGCAAACAGGCTCTTGGCGTCCTCTCTTGTCATCAGCGTCATTGAATCTCCCGTCGAAGGATCATAGAGTGCCACCTTCTCCGGGCCGTAGCCGATGATGAGGACCGCGGAATCGCTGCCCGTCATCGCAAGCACCGGAATATCGACGCTCGGATAGTAGAGCACATCGTCCATGTCACAACCGGTGAGGTCGAGGACCTCGGCATCGCTCAAGGTCTGTTCCATGATCTGCCCCGTGGTAAGGCCCTGGGAGACGAGATCTGCCACCGAGGCGGAGACGTTCTCATAGCGAAGCATCGCATCAAGGCAGGCAGCCACCGTGCTGCCATCTGCCGCCACATCGACGCTGTCGCCGATGCCGTCGATCTGACACCGGTCCACACTTGTTGCCGCCCAGACCGTGCGGCCTGCCTTGTCGACGACAACGCCCATCATATCCGACGCAGCGCTTCGGACGGCAGAGGATGCATCGTAGTAGGACCTGAGGTACCCCTCCATGCCGTAGACATAGAAGCGCACCGCCGTATCCTCTCCCTCGACACCGGAAGCAAGGTCGCTGACCTTAAAGTCCGCGCTCTTTGTCACCACAAACCGGGGCGATAAAAACCGGTAGTTGTCCGGATCAAAGGCATTCACGTAAAGGGTGAGCGTCGTGCCGAACAGATCCGAGGATGCGCTCTGCAGGTAGGAGGAGCGGCTGCCGGACGACCCGGAGCTTACGATCTGGTCATCGTCCGTTGTCACGAACGAGCCGTCCTGCGCCTTTACGATCCGGTGCAGCTGGATCTGATTGTCCTCGAGCACCGCCTCATAGACATAGATGCCGTCCTTCTGATACGTCTCCAGGGTATTGAGATCCGAGTCCACGATGTAGATCGCGTACATCGGCGTGTATATCGTGCCGACCGCATCCGAGGACAGATCCGATTTCCGGACAGCGCCGTAAATCAGGTCCTCGTTCATGAACCCGATGGGAAGCAGCTCCTCGCCGTCCGCTGCCGTGATCGTCTGCCTCGAGAGGTCCGAAAGATCCAGCAGGATGATGTTTCCGGTGGGGTTCCCGTCCTCTCCCATCTCCTTGTAGGCGATGAGCCTCCCGCCGGCGGAGACGATGCCCTCTCCGGCCTCGAGGTCCTCCTCGATGGGCTTTACGGTGCTGTTCTTCAGGGAGATCTCATAGAGAATGTCGTCAAGCAGAAGATACAGGCTCCCGTCGTCCGAGAGATATGTCGCATTCTCCACCTGCTTGTCGAGCACATCGGCGGAGCCCTCGTAGTTCAGGAACACCTTCTCCTCGATCGTGTGGTGCGCCCCGGAATAGGTGCAGGCCGAGACGCCGACCTGTCCCTCGTGCTCCCCGCTGTTGAAGTAGCCGTAGACCAGGAAATCGACGTTGCCGTCATTGTCCACCGACAGAACGCGGATGCCGTGATTCGGATTCTCAATGCGGCAGTCCGCCTCGGCACCAGTGCCGTAGGAATAGATCGTTGCCACCGCGCTGTCGGAGCTCATGACGCTGTAGAGGCGCCCCGCCTGCACGAAAGCAAGACAGGAGGAATCCTCACTTGCCTCCACCTGCATGTTGTCATCGGCAATCCCGAGCGGGACGCTGCTTGCCTGATAGTCCGCGTTCTGCGGATCAAAGACCTCTTCCATCGAGCGGCTGTAGCTGATGAGATGGAATCCGTCAAAGCCCTCGCGGATGCGGAAGGTCTCGGTGCAGTCGAAGTAGCAGGTAATGTTGTTCGAATCCGGTGCCGAGAGCGTATAGGTGCCGTAGAGCACGTACGTATCCGAGGTGCACCCGCGGATACCGAACACCGGGGCAGTCACCTGTGTGACGTCCATGCTGCCGTAGCTCACCGCCGTGTAGGACGAGGTGATGTCCACAAAGGACAGGTCCGAGTTGTCCTTTGCCGCATCGGGCTCGATATAGGTCGTAATCCAGGCCTCGTTCGAACCGTCGACCGCGTAGGTATGGAACTTCGTCACAAAGTCCAGGGCGGACTCGTACAGTAGAAGGTTTGAGTCCTTTGCGATCGTCTCGTCCTCCGAATAGGAGACCCTCGTGTAGTAGCGGATATCCTGCTGATCCTCGGTGTCGAGGAGAATCACCAGAAGATAGGGCGTGTCCGGACTGATGAGATCCTTTAACGTGAACGATGCCGTGATCGTGCCGTCGTCGGCTGTCGTGTAATCGGAAAGATCCGTGTTCTCGATGAGATCCTCTCCGGAGCTGTCGCGCACCTCAATCGTGATCCCGGTGATGGTCTGCCCCTTGGGATCCACAACAAAGGATCCGGAGCGGTCCGTTGAGAGCGGGGTGTAGTCCGGGCGGAAGGTCGAGAGGGATCTCGCCGAGGTATAGCCGGTCATGCGGTTGAACAGGACTCCGTCCTCTGTCTCCATGGAGACCACCGGCAGCGTCGGGGCTGCCATGGCCGTCGTCGTGCTGCCGCCCTCATGGAAGGAAACCGCTTCCAGCACAAAAACGGCGGCGATAAAGACCAGAACCGGATAGAGAATTCGAAAGATCAGGTTTTTCATTTGTCGTACTCCATGGGAAACATTCTACCATGATTTGCTCCCCGGAGAATTTTGAAAATAGGGCTTTTCAAATACCCCTACGGGGTATTTGAAAGGAGCAGGAAATGGCACAGGATTCGATCCTTGAAGTCGAAGGACTGACAAAGACCTTCCACACAAAGAACGGCGTCGTGAACGCCGTAAAGGGCATTTCATTCAACGTAGAGCGCGGCGAGGTGTTCGGGTTCCTCGGCGCCAACGGCGCGGGCAAGTCGACGACCATCGGCATGATCACGACACAGCTTCTGCCGGACGCCGGCCGCATCGTGGTGGGCGGACAGGATCTGACGAAGAACACCGCGGAAATCCGTAGAAACATCGGTGTCGTCGCCCAGCACAACAACCTGGAACGGCGACTTACCGCGATGGAAAACCTCTACTTCCACGGCCGCTACTTTGCGATGTCGAAGGCAGAGATCAAAGAAAAATCCGAGGATCTTCTGCAGCGCTTCGGTCTCTGGGAAAGACGCAATGACTACGTCGGCAGCTATTCCGGCGGCATGGCGCAGCGCCTGAAGATCGCCCGCGCAATGCTCCACGACCCGAAGATCCTCTTCCTCGATGAGCCGACGACGGGCCTTGACCCGAACTACCGGCAGATCCTCTGGGACGAGATGCTGGAGATGAACAAGAACGGTACGACGATCTTCCTTACCACCCACTACATGGAAGAGGTCGAGCACTTCTGCTCCCATGTGGCGATCATGAAGCAGGGATCGATCCTCGCACGGGGAACCGTGCAGGAGCTCGAGGAGAAGACCGGTACGCATTCACTCAACGACGTGTTCCTGGTACTGACGGATCACGACGGCGTGGATGACAGAAAAAGCGCAAACGGGAGGGAATAGAAATGACTGAAGCACAGAGAACAAGAACCGCCTTTTTCGCAATGGTCCACAGAGACCTTCTGGTCCAGTGGAGAGATCGCTGGGAGTTTGTCTTCCGCGTTGCGATGCTCCCCTTTATCCTGATCCTGACCTACGGCTTCATGCTGCCGAGGGTCGGCATCCTGCCCGAGTCCTTCCCGACGCACATGTTCTGCGGCATGGTCGGCATGTCGATGGTCATCACCGGCATCCACGGAACCGCCGTTCCGACCTCGATGGACTTCCACAACCTCAGAGAGATTGAGGACCGTCTCCTTGCACCGGTCTCCACAAGGACCGTCACCATCGCCAAGATGACGGTCGGTGTCCTGGAGTCCTTCATCGGCGGCCTCATCGTCCTGCCGATCAGCCTGATCTTCATGGGATCCTCGATCAGCCTTGAGCTTGCCCCGCACGGAGTCCTTCTCCTGATCCTCGTCCTGATCCTGACAGCGCTCCTGTCCGCAGCACTGGGGCTCCTGGTCGGCACGATCGTAAAGCCCTCCCAGGTCGCCGCGATGTTCCCCGGATTCCTGATGCCCGTCGTGTTCCTCGGCGGTATCTTCTACACCTGGAAGCAGCTCTCTCCTCTCCCCGTCATGCAGGTCGTAACCCTGATCGATCCGCTGACCTGGGTCAATGAAGCCCTCCGCGCCGTGATGACGGTGCAGGTGGAGTCCCTGCCCCTTGCCCTCACGATCCCCGGAATCATCGTCTGGATCGCAGTGCCTGGCTTCTTCGCCTTCCGCCGCTTCGACAGGATGGTGTATTCTCACTGATCAGAACCTGCTCCTCCAATAAAGTCCCGCCCCGTGCGGGCATAGAAAAAGACCTGCCACAGCCATGTGCTGCAGCAGGTCTTTTTGTTCTTCTTTGGTCTATCCGTTGTTCTGTCTGTTCTCCGCGGTGCCGATGCGGACCAGGGCGCGGTAGAGCTTTGCCTCGAGGCGCACCCTTGTTGCCTCCGGGATCTGCTGATCCTTCAGGCGCTCCTCTGCCCGCTCCTTTGCGCTCTTTGCGCGCTCGAGATCGATCTCGTCCGCCCACTCCCAGGTGGTCGGCAGAACGCGCACCTCTCCGTTCATCACGGAGAGCATGCCGCCGATGCAGGCGGCTCTGCGCTGCTGTCCGTTCTCACCGGTGACCACGGCGGTGCCCATGCCGATCGCGGTGCAGTAGTTGATGTGCCGCGCCAGGATCTCGACGTCGCCCGCCACGGTGCGCAGAAGGATCTTCTGGACCTGACCGTCATATTCGAGGCCGTCCATCGAGACGACCTGCAGATGATAGGTTTGTGCCATGGGGACTCCTTCCTCGAACCCTTAAGATCAGCGATCCGGTGCTTTCTTTCCGGCCTTCTCGAACACGTCGTCGATGGGTCCTGCCATGAGGAATGCGGACTCGGGCAGATCATCGCACTGTCCGTCGAGGATCATCTTGAAGCCGCGCAGCGTCTCCTTGAGCGGAACGTACTTGCCGGGCTGGCCGGTGAACTGCTCTGCGACGGAGAAGTTCTGAGACAGGAAGTTCTGCACCTTTCTTGCACGGTACACGGTGATCTTGTCCTCCTCGGACAGCTCGTCCATGCCCATGATGGCGATGATATCCTGCAGGTCGCGGTAGCGCTGCAGCACACGCTGCACGCCTCTTGCGATCTCGTAGTGCTCCTTGCCGACAATCTCCGGCGAGAGGATACGGCTCGTGGAATCGAGCGGATCGACGGCCGGATAAATGCCCTTCGATGCAATGTCACGCGAAAGGACGGTGGTTGCATCGAGGTGTGTGAAGGTCGTAGCCGGTGCCGGGTCGGTCAGGTCATCTGCGGGGACGTAGACAGCCTGAATCGAGGTGATGGATCCGTTCTTGGTCGAGGTGATGCGCTCCTGCAGAGCGCCCATCTCGGTTGCCAGCGTCGGCTGATAGCCGACGGCGGACGGCATACGTCCGAGCAGGGTCGAAACCTCGGAACCTGCCTGGGTGAAACGGAAGATGTTGTCGATGAACAGCAGCACGTCCTGATGCTTCACATCACGGAAGTACTCTGCCATGGTCAGTCCCGTGAGACCGACTCTCATTCTTGCTCCCGGCGGTTCATTCATCTGGCCGTAGACCAGCGCTGCCTTCTCCAGGACGCCGGACTCGGTCATCTCGCCGTACATGTCGTTGCCCTCACGGCTTCTCTCACCGACGCCGCAGAAGACGGAAATACCGCCGTGGTTGGTTGCGACGTTGTGAATCAGCTCCATGATGAGGACGGTCTTGCCGACGCCGGCGCCGCCGAACAGACCGATCTTGCCGCCCTTTGCGTAGGGGCAGATCAGGTCAATGACCTTGATACCGGTCTCAAAGACCTCCTGTGCGGGCACCTGATCCTCAAAGGAGGGTGCCGGGCGGTGAATGGACCAGTGTTCCTTCGTCTCAACGGGAGGTTTGTGATCGATCGGCTCGCCGAGGAGGTTGAACATTCTCCCCAGGCATTCATCGCCGACCGGAACCGTGATGGGTGCTCCCGTATCCACCGCATCCGTTCCTCGTACGAGTCCGTCTGTCGAACTCATGGCAACACAGCGAACCACGTCGTCGCCGATCTGCTGCGCGACCTCGGCGATCATCGTGTGATCTCCGATCTTCACCTCCAGCGCATGATTCAGATCGGGCAGCTCGCCCTCCTTGAATCTCACATCAAGGACAGGCCCCGTGACCTGTACTACCTTTCCGATGTGTCTGTCACTCATATGCTATCTCCATTACTGGGTGCCTTCGGCACCGCCCACAATCTCCGTGATCTCCTGCGTGATCGACGCCTGGCGCGCTCTGTTGTAGTAGAGGCTTAAGGAATCGATCATCTCCTGCGCGTTGTCGGTTGCGGCCTGCATCGCATTGCTGCGGGCTGCCAGCTCCGACGCCACCGAGACATTGACCGAGGTGTAGAGCAGTCCTGCGAGGTACTCCGGCACGATCGTGTTGAACACGGTCTCCGAATCCGGCTCGTACAGGATCAGTGTGCGTGCCTTCCCCTCCGGCTCCTTTGTCTTCTCCTTCTTCAGATCCGAGAGCGGCAGGATGGACGTTGCCACCGGGACCTGTGAGAGCATCGATACAAAGTCCGTAAAGCACAGGAACACATGGCCGAACGTGCCCTTTTTGTACTCCCCGCAGATGAGATCTGCGATCTCGAAGCAGTCCGACACCGAGATCTTGCCGACCTCGGCAAAGTCCTCGGTGAGGATCGGCACGTTCTTGTGCCTGAAGTACTCGACGGCCTTCTTGCCAAGCGGCAGGACGGTGTAGTCCCTGTCCTTTGTCTCGGACTCCATGAACCGGAACAGGTTGCTGTTGTAGCCGCCTGCCAGTCCTCTGTCACCTGCAATCACGATGTAGAGCCACTTCTCGTTCTCTCCCTCCCTTGTGTAGGGGGAGACGAAATCGGTGTTCTGCTCTGCGATGTCGGTCAGCGTATTTACCAGGGTGTTCAGGTAGGGCTTGCTGTACTCGGCCCTTGCCTTTGCCTTCCGCAGTTTGGATCCTGCGACCAGCTTCATTGCCTTGGTGATCTGCATCGTGCTCTGAACGCTCTTGATCCGGAGTTTTACAGCTTTCATATTGGCAGCTGCCATGAAAATCCTCCTTTAATCAGGTGCCGTTCAGCCGGCTTTCTTCGTATCCTGCGCAAGATTTGCCTTGACCTGCTCCGTATAGGCTTTCAGGGCCTCCTCGAGGTTGTACTTGGTCTCATCGGAGAGCAGTCCCGTCTCACGGATCGCGTCCATGGCCTTCGAGCCCTGGGCGTTCTCATCGAGGTACTGGTAGAGTCCTGCCTCGTAGTCGCGAACCTTCTCGACCGGGATCTCGGCGAGATAGTTGTTGATGACGGCATAGAGGATCGCCACCTGCTTCTCGACGGGGACCGGGGAGGACTTGTCCTGCTTCAAAACTTCCACGATGCGCTCGCCCTGTGCAAGACGCGCCTTCGTATCGGCATCGAGGTCGGAACCGAACTGTGCGAAGCTCTGCAGATCGCGGTACTGGGAATAGACCAGCTTCAGGGTGCCGGCGACCTTCTTCATCGCCTTGATCTGCGCATCGCCGCCGACTCTCGATACGGAGATACCGGGGTTTACGGCCGGCATGATGCCGGAGTGGAACATCTCGGTCTCCAGGAAGATCTGTCCGTCGGTGATGGAAATGACGTTGGTCGGGATATAGGCGGAGACATCGCCTGCCTGGGTCTCGACGATCGGCAGTGCCGTCATCGAACCGCCGCCGTTCTCATCGGAGAGCTTTGCGGCTCTCTCGAGGAGTCTGGAGTGCAGGTAGAAGACATCGCCGGGGTATGCTTCACGTCCCGGCGGTCTTCTGATCAGCAGGGAGATGGCACGGTATGCCACGGCGTGCTTGGACAGATCGTCATAGACGATCAGCACATGTTTTCCGTTGTTCATGAAGTACTCGCCCATCGCGCACCCCGCATACGGTGCGATGTACTGCAGAGGGGACGGCTCCGATGCCGTCGCGGAGACGACGATCGTGTACTTCATCGCGCCTGCCCTGCGGAGCTGATCCACAAGGGAGGAAACGGTCGATCTCTTCTGACCGATGGCCACGTAGATGCAGATGACACCCGTGTCCTTCTGGTTCATGATCGTATCGATCGCGATGGTGGTCTTACCGGTCTGCCGGTCGCCGACAATCAGCTCACGCTGACCTCTGCCGATCGGGATCATCGAGTCGATGGCCTTGATGCCGGTCTGCAGCGGCTCCTTGACCTTCTGTCTCTCCAGGATTCCGGGTGCCGGGGATTCCACCGGGCGGAATTCATTTGTATCAATGGGGCCCGCGCCGTCAATCGGCTGTCCGATTGCATTGACGACACGGCCGATGAGCGCCTCACCGACCGGGACGGAAACGACCCGGCCCGTGCGCTTCACGGTCTGACCCTCGCTGATGCCGACGTCCGTGCCGAACAGGATCGCGGAGACGGTATTCTCCTCGAGGTTCTGCGCCATGCCGTACGTACCGTTCTCGAACTCCAGAAGCTCGCCTGCCATGCAGTTCATGAGTCCGCTGACGCGGCTGATGCCGTCGCCGACGGTCAGAACCGTGCCGGTTTCGTTCTGGATAATCGCATTCTGGTAGTACTTGATCTGGCTGCGGATAACCTCGGATATTTTCTCAGGTTTCAATTCCATTGCGCCACATCCTCATTTATAAAACGGTGTTGTTCACTGTCTTTCTGATGTCGGAAAGCCTTCCCTTCACGGTGCCGTCAAGGAGCTTCCCGTCGACCTCCACGCGCATGCCGCCAAGGACATCGGGGCTGACCTTCTGCGTGAGGATCACCTTCTTGCCGGTGACCTCCTCGAGCTTATCCCGAAGTCGTTTGACCTGCGCCTCATCGAGCGGAACTGCACTCGTTACCACGGCATCCGTGATGCCGTGATCCTGGTTGTACAGCGCGCGGAACCTCTTCAGGCACCCGCTGTAGCTGCGAAGCAGTCCCTTTTCCGTGAGGAGTTTCAGGAAGTTCAGAAGATACGGGTGAATCTCCTCTCCGAACGCCTTGTCGAGAAGAGATAATCTCTCGTTCTTCTTCACCGAAGGTTCAAGCAGGAGGCGGACATAGTCCGGATATTCCTCAAACAGGTGCTGGACCATCTCCATCTGGGGGAGGAGCTCCTCCGTCAGGTTTTCGCTGATGGCCAGATCGTAGAGGCTTTTCCCGTAGATTCCGGCGGTGTCCGTCATGATGCCTCACCCACCTTGTCAATGAACTCATCGATCAGCTTTCTGTGATCGTTCGGATCGATCTCCTTCTCGACGACCTTGCCCGCGATATCCATCGCAAGACCCCCGATCTGATCCTTGACCTCATTGACGGCTTTCTTCTTCTCCTGTGCGATGTCAGCTGCAGCCTCTGCCTTCATGGAGGAAGCTTGCTGCTCCGCCTGCTGCACGATCTGATCCGCACGCTTCTGCGCCTGCTTCTGGGCATCCGTTACGATCTGAGCAGCCTTCGCAGTGGCGTTGGCCATGTTCTTCTCGTACTCTGCCCTGATCGAATCCGCCTCGGCCTTTGCCGCCTTTGCGTCCTCAATCTGCTGATCCGCGAGTTTCTTTCTCTCCTCGAGAACCTTGTGGACCGGCTTGAACAGGAACTTCTTCAGAAGCCACATCTGGATGAACAGGTTGATGATGGTCGCAATAAATGTCCACAGATCCAGTGATACCAGACCTTCTGTTGCCATTACTGTTCTCCTTCTATGTCTTACCTGTGTGCTGTGACAAAATCCTGCATCACTGCAGATATCTCATGAACATGCCCGGCGCGACGAAGATCAGCAGAAGGCCGGTGACGAAACCGTAAATACCGGTGGTCTCTGCAATGGCGCAGCCAAGCAGCATCGTACTCGTGACATCACCCTTGCACTCGGGCTGACGGCCGATGGCCTCAAGAGCCTTGGACACGGCGTTGCCTTCGCCGATACCAGGTCCGATACCTGCGATCAGAGCGCACCCGGCGCCGATGCCGCAGCCTGCCAGAGCAATACCTCTTGCAAGTAACTGATAATCTGTCATCTCTTCAATCCTCCTGTGGATTTGATTTTCTTGATTATTTAAGTAGCTACGTATGAAGTTGTTGTCAGTCCGCCTGGGACGCGTTGTAGATGTACATGACGGTCAGCATGCAGAAGATAAATGCCTGCATGAATCCGGTGAACCAGTCAAAGTACAGTCCGGTGATGGCGGGCAGGCCGATCTTCAGGATCGGCAGTTCTCCGAGCACCTTGCCGACAATGCCGGGGATCAGCCCGAACAGTGCCGCATTGGCAAGTCCCAGTGCCCAGTAGATCAGTCCGTCGATGACGATGCCCGAGAGGATGTTGCCGAAGTGACGGCAGGCCATGCTGACCGGGGTTGCAAGTTCGGAGAGGATGTTGAACGGCGTCATGACCACGATGGGGGTCGTGAAGCCCTTCAGGTACCCGCCAAGACCGTTGGTTTTGATCTTCATCGCGGTGATCATGATGAAGACCACGACCGCCCAGGCAGCCTCAACCGACAGATCCGCGGTGGGGTTCCGAAGACCGACAAGGCTGATCAGGTTGGAGATGAGGCTCGTCGAGAACAGTGCCGCAACGAACGGGATCATCCTGTCGAACCGGTGTCCGCCGCCCATGTTGTTGCGGACGAACTTCTCCGCCGTCTCCACCAGAAACTCCGCGATCGCCTGCTTTTTGGAGATGTTCGTGACTCTCATGTTGCGGGTCAGCACGATACAGGTGATCGTGATGATGGCCATGACGATCCAGGTCACGATCACGGTCTCCGTGATCGTCACGGGACCGATCGAGAAGAATACCCGCGGGCCTTCTACTGTGAACGTTGTATCCATTCCCTAGGTTTGTACCTCCTTTCCTTCTTGACTTTGATTGCCATCGGATGAAACATCTGATGCCTTTGATGAGGGTGTGGCCACGGAACCGTTCTTTCTCTTCTCCCTCGCCGCCAGAAACTTGATGACGAAGTTCGGGAAGAACAGCGGCAGAATGCCGGCCACAAAGTTGAAGCAGGGAAGAACGATCGAAAGAACAATCCAGATCCCCTGCATGATCGTGCGATAGCGAAGAGAGACGGTCATCCTGCCTCTTGCCATCTTTTCATCGGTCATGTCCGTCACCTTCTGCACGGTGATGGCCATGAGAAAGAAATTGAGACTTGCGATAATCCAGCCGCAGATGGCGGCGAGAATGACGCGGTAACCTGCGGGTACGGATTCCGGCATGACCTTGTGGAGGAGATAGAAGATCACCACCATGCACACCGTGACGATGCCCGTTCCAAGAGTTACATGTACCGTTTCCTTTTTGACTGCCGGCTGAAGCTTCATTGTCAGCTGATAGCATCCTTTCTAGTGATGACGGTTGAAGGCCGTTCCCGTGGAACTCTTCTTTCCGTCTTTTGTCTTGCTCTTCTTCTCCTGCTCCTGATAGAACCTGTAGGCTGTCATGAAGCCGGCGCCGATGCCGAGGATAAACCCCGGGATATACACCCAGTCCCCGAGGCCCGCCTTCGAGGTCAGAACCCAGCACAGAAGCATCATCAGAAGAAGCGGCATGATCAGCGACAGCCCCAGCTGCCCGATGTAGGCGATATTCGAGAGTGCCTTGCCAAGATCCTTCATGAATAAAGTAATAATTGAATCAGAAAATATTCTACAGCCAAGAATCGACAGTCATCCCGGATTTGACGCAGATTTAACAATCCTGTCCCTGCCGTCTCTCCGGAGCCGAATAAAAAATTCACAACTAATAAATGATTTTACGCTTTCTGACAGTCATTATCAACAGCGGAGTTGTTCATATGGCTGTCACAGATTCCGGTATCCGGAGGTCTCCAGAATCTTCTCCCGAATCTCTTCCGCGTCCTGAAATCCTTCCTGCATAAGATCTGATGCAGCTTCCTTCAGGGCTGCCTCAAAGCCGTCTGCCATCTTGTCGAACTGTCCCATCACCACAGAAGAAGGTATCCCTGTTTCTTTTGCCGCAAGAGCAAAATCCGACCGTCCGATCTCATCAATACGGTTCTTTCCTCCGATGAACATCGACAGGTTCCTCGTGCCGGAAGGATAAATCGTGGTGCTGACAATGTCATACGCCGGCGCAAGATGGAGACCTTTCAGATTCTCCTGATACAGAAGAGAAAAGTTCTTGATGTGCCCGTCGGTATTGCCGATCAGAAAATCCAGGATGATCTCCTGCCAGAACTGTTTGATATCCCGGCCATAACTGCCGGTGTACTGCAAAATGAGATCGCAGCATTTTTTCAGATATCCGGACGGCTCCTGTTCATATTTTTCTGCCGCCGGGATTCCGAGAGCCTGAGCCAAGTCCTCCTGATGCAGCCGGAAAGGAATCGGAAGATTGTCCAGCTTTCTGTTCGGATCCGACATGATCCTGTCGTATCTGGGAGTTGCAAACAGCATGTTTTCCTCTGATGATCCGGGTATTTCTGACGTTCTGACCACAAAGCTTTTCGGCACCGGAATGCCCAGCCTTGCCGCCGTATTCATGCAGAGCTGCTCGTTGGTAATGATGCTCTTCAGCCGCACATGGCACTGCTTTACGATATGCGTACTGGGGGCTGTTCCCCTGGGAAGGTACCATTCATCATTCGCGGCGTCATAGTACAGGCCGGTCTTTCCGGAGGCTCCCGTCAGGGACAGGTGGGATTCCGCAAGAAGTTCTGCTGACTTCATGGCTCCTTCTCTTGCAAATTCCTGAAGCTGCTGCTTCGTCATTCGAAGATACGCTGCCTTCTCAGGAGTTGTCCCCTCCTCAAGCACCTGAATGGCACCGAGACATTCCTGCCCCAGCCCCACAAGCATGGAAAGGTAATCCCCTTCGTCGGCATGCAGCCAGTGTGCCACTGTTTTCCTTGTAAATCCCTCCGGCAGAAGCCCGGCAAAATAGATGCGGGTTTTCTCCGGAGAGAACGCTTCCTCCTGTAGCGGAAGGCTGAGGGATACAGGGATCGCATCGCTCCTGTCAAGCCATGAGCTGTCATACTGGAACCTGGCATCCTGAAAGCTGTCACCGGTAATCTGTCCGACCGCTGTCTGCTCACCGTTCTTTTCAATCGAAATATGCAATATCCTCATGAGGATCACCTCTCCGCCATCAGCAAATTGATACCAAGAACATTTGCCAATTTGATGGCTTTATCTAACTCAATCGTCGGCTTTCCGTTTTCCACGTCAGAAATGAAACTGGCGCTCAGCCCCGACAGCTCCGAAATCTGCTTCTGTGTATAACCAAGCTTTTTTCTGCGTACCTTAAAGTATTTTCCCAGATCCTTCGCACTGAAAACCCTGTTCTGCATGCTGTACCTCCCATAGCCGAACGGCTATATTTACCCGATTTCAGCTGAAATATCGCCGCCCGGCTATATTTATCGGCTTTCAAAGAAAATATAGTCGATCGGCGTTATTCTGCTTTCTCTGGTTCAAATATAGCCGATCGGCTATAACTAGTCAATTCATCAGCTTCCAAGGCCGTATGAAAAGCCGCCGGAGCACGGACTTTTGTCCCGCCCCGACGGCCTGATGAATCTGTTATTCCGTTGTATTTCTCACCCCTTGACGCTGCCGGTTGTCAGCCCGCTCACGAAGAACTTCTGACAGCAGATGAAAATGATCAGGACTGGCAGCAGGCTGATCACGGAGAGGGCAAACACATAGCCCCACTGCGTGAACTGATGCCGTCCGAAGAAACCGGAGATCGCGATTGGCATCGTCCGTTTCATGTTGTCATTGATCACTGTATTTGCCCAGGGAAATTCCTCCCAGCAGGTCAGAAAGTTGAAGATGGAGACCGAGGCAATCCCGGGTTTTGCCAGCGGAATCGCCACATGGGTAAAGACTGTAAATACACTTCCGCCATCCATGTAGATGGCTTCGTCCAGATCCTTCGGAATGCCATCTATGAAGCCCTTGATCATGAACGTTGAATAGGGAATGGTCCATGCCACGTAGAACGGAATCAGCCCGGACAGCTTATTGATCAGGTGTAGTTTTACCGCCAGCTGATACTGGGGAACGATCAGTGTAAGTCCCGGAATGATCATGGTCAGCACGATAAACATGAACAGAGCTCTTCGCCCCGGGAAACGAAATCTTGCAATGACAAACGCAAGAGCCGAGGCAATCAGTGCCGCCAGTACTACCGATATGACAGAGACGAACACGCTGTTCAGGAAGTTGATGTAGAACTTTCCCGCGCCGAGGACATAGGCATAATTCTCCAGGGTGATCTCGTCCGGAGAAGGCAGAAACTTCGGCGGGAACTGATAGAGAGCACCGTTTGGTTTCAGTGAGGTGCTCACCATGTACAGCATCGGAAGTACGACGATAAACAGCCCCGCGATCAAAAGAACATGGCAGATGACCTGCTGCAGAACAGATCGTTTCATCTTCACACCTCCTTCTGCTGCATCAGTTTGAACTGCAGTGACGCAAGGACCGCAAGAACGATCGTCACGATAAACGACAATGCCGCAGCATAGCCGAACTCACCGGTTGAAAAGGCCTTGTAGTACATCCATGTGAGAATCACGTCGGTCTGATGTGCCGGTCCTCCGCCGGTGATCATCTCGATGGACGTGTAGACGTTAAACCCGCCAATCGTCAGCATGACCAGTGCAAAGAGAATCGTTCCCCGGATCGAGGGAAGCGTCACATGAATCAGCCTCTGCCAGGCACCGGCGCCGTCCATGTCAGCCGCCTCATAGAGATCCTGCGGCACCGTCTGCAGTGCCGCAAGAAAGACAACCATGTTCCAGCCGATACCCTTCCAGATGCCGAGCAGCATTGCAACCCACATCCCGCCCCATCTCGTGTCCAGCCAGTGAATATTGGCGGAGGACAGATGCAGGACGTTGACCAGCACATAATTGAGCATGCCTTCGGTATTAAAGACGTACCGGAAGATCAGTGAGGCAACAACCCAGGAGGTGATCACCGGCAGGTAGTACAGGACCCGATAGGTGATCTTCAGGTGGGATACCTTGTTGAGAAGCAAAGCTACAAGAAATCCCAGAATCATCTGTCCCGGCACGGTTACAGCCGTGTATACCAGGGAATTCACGAAGGCAGTGCGAAAGTACTTGTCGCCGAGCACCGCCATATAGTTGGATAAACCTGCAAACGGATGCTCCAGCGCATGGGAAAAGTCCCACTGCAGAAAGCTCATGACAAACAGTTTCACAATCGGGTACAGCGTAAAGACTGCGAAAACCAGGAGCCCCGGCAGGAGCAGCAATACGACCTGTGCCTTGCTTTTTCCCGAATATTTCATATGCAATGGATCCTGTTCTATTCTTCTGCCAGCATCTCATCAAACTCGGCTGCCAGATCATCCATGGCCTGCTGAGCCGTCTTGTTGCCATTCATGACATCGGAAACCGCAACGGACAGCTCTGAATCCATATCGGTCCAGCAGGACACGGTCGGGCGGGACTTTGCCGTTGTGATAGCCTCAAGGAATGGTGCAAAGTCCGCATTCTTTACGGTATCACTCTCGAGCGCTTCCTTGTTCACCGGGATCTGACCGCACTTTGCCATCTCTTCCTGTGCAAACTCACCGGTCATAAACTTGATGAACTTCCAGGAAGCTTCCTTGTTGGCATCGCTGAGCATTGCGATATCCTCACCGCCAAGAACTGAAACCGATCCTCCGTCTCCTGCAGGAACCTCTGCAGTCTTGTAGTTGAAATCCGGATAGCTGCCTGCCATCTCCGAGATCTTCCAGGGGCCCTCAAGAAGCATCATGTAGCGTCCCGTGCCGAAGCCGTCTGTCATCGGAATATCACCGGAGTTCCAGCCTGTGATGGCACCGGCATCGTACAGATCCTTGAGCATCTGGATGGCCGCCACGGTCTCCTTGCTGTTGATGTAACCGGTTGCCTTGGTCTGTTCGTCGTTCGTAATCGAGCCGCCCATGCTCCAGATGAACGGGCACAGGTTCCAGCCGGCAAGTGCAGGCTCGTCATAGCCCCAGACCTGCTGACCGTTTGCATTGGTACCGGACAGAAGCTTTGCATCCTCAACGAACTCGTCCATTGTCTTCGGTGCTTCAATGCCGGCATCGGCAAAGGCTTCCGCGTTGTAGAACAGAATCTTCGTGTTGGTGTTCAGAGCCAGTCCATAGTAGTGGTCCCCGACCCTGGCGGTGCTCATGGCACTTTCCAGAAGACCGTCCGAGACGTCCGTAAAATCAGTCATCGTCTCGTCTAGTGGCTGCAGGATCCCCATCTTCTCGAATTCCGGAACCCATGCGCTGTCGAGTCTTGCGACATCCGGCAGGGTATCCGACTGTGCGCTGATCAGGATCTTCTCATGCAGGTCCGCCCACTCATGTGATACGGCGTTGACTGTGATCCCGGGATTCTCCTTTTCAAACTCCGGGATCAGGACATTGGTCAGCGTGTCATTTTCCGGAGATTGTGCGCTATAATGATGCCAGAAGTTAATGGTCACTTCTTCCGACGGCTCTTCTGCTGCACTCGTTTCGGCAGTCGATGCAGTCGTCTCCGAAGTTGCTGATGACTGGTCCACCTGATCAGTTGTTTCAGACTGTGCTGGTGTGGAACTGCCGCAACCCGTGAAAGCTGCCAGGCCGATCGATGTTGTAAGCAGTGCCGCCAGTACTTTTTTTGTTCCTGTCATTTGTCTTTTTCCTCCTTGTTTGTGATTACTTTGACCGAATCCGGCTCCAACAGGACATGGATCCGATATCCAGTTTTTCCCCTTTCCGTAAGATAAATTTCCCTGCCCAGAGTGTTGCGATAGATTCCTTCCTCTTCCACCGGGCACGGTACCGTATGTTCTGCTTGCCCAAGATGGAACAGAACATAGCAGATTGATTCCGGAGTTCTGCGTGTGAACCCGTAGATCTGTCTTTCATCATCTGCAATCCAGGAATGAAACGAACCTTTCTGCAGTTCCGGCATCTCATGTCGAAGCCGGATCAGTCTCCGGTACCATTCCGTAAGATCCCGGTCCGGATCTTCCCAGTTCATACAGCCGCGGCAACCGGGATCATTCTCCCCGGCAAGTCCTGCCTCATCACCGTAATAGATGGCCGGAATTCCGGGAAACGTCATCTGGAATGCCGCCGCAAGTTTCAGCCTTTCCCTGTCCCCGCCGCACAGCGTCAGGAACCGCTCCGTGTCATGACTGCCGATCAGGTTGTAGAGAACACGGTCGTTTTCTTCCTTGTAGAGTGCCAGCATGTGATTCAGCCGGACGTCAAATTCCGAAGGCGGAATGGTCCTTTTCCCGATGAACGCCGCCACTGCATCGCGGAACAGGTAGTTCATCACGCTGTCCAGCTGATCCCCCCGCAGGAGCCGACCGCCATATCCCCAGGTCTCTCCGACAAGAAACACATCCGGGTATCTGCGTTTCAGCTCATACCGGGCCTCCCGCCAGAGGCAGCCGTCCACCTCGTCCGCAACATCGAGGCGCCAGCCATCGATCCCGCAGTGCTCAATCCAGTACGTCATTACCCGGATCACAAAGGACCGTACCTCCGGATTTGCCGTGTTGAGCTTCGGCATCCACTTGTAGGCGCCCACGCACTCGTACGAGTGATGGGATACCCGAAGCGGAAACGATGGCACATGAAACCAGTCCCGGTATTGCGAGGACTCCTGATGTTCCAGAAGATCTTCAAACGGTGCAAAGTGAACACCCGTGTGGTTGAATACTCCATCCAGCAGGATCCGGATCCCCACCCGGTGCGCCGCATCGGTCAGGTCCTTCAGGTCCTGTTCCGTTCCAAACGAGGGATCAATCGCAAAGTAATCCGTCGTGGCGTATTTGTGGTTGAAATCTCCTTTGAAAATCGGATTGATATAAATGCAGTCGATCCCGAGATCCTTCAGGTACGGTATTTTCTCCCGGATTCCCTTCAGATCCCCGCCGCAGTAATTCTCACGGGTCGGAGGACTCCCCCAGACCTGCGTCCCCTCCGGGTCATTGGATGGATCTCCATTGCAGAACCGTTCCGGAAAGATCTGATAACAGACCATCCCCTCAGCCCAAGAAGGGGTTGTCACCACGTCCGTTTCATTGGTGTAGAGATATTCGAAGCAGTCCTCCACAGGAGGTTCCTTCTGCAGGCCGCTTCGGCCAAGATACCGGATCTCATGATCGGTATCTTCCAGACAGAAGTAATACTTCTGGTATCTTGCAATCTTCGGGAAACTCACCCTGGCGCTGTAGTAATCGAACAGCCTGTCCCGGTACTTTCTCTCCAGAATCCCATATCGCTGCTTGGACCGGTCCGTCCGGTCATAGAAGATGACACTGCATCGGGCCAGATCCCCTTTCGCGGCTCGAAACCGCACACACAGGCATTTCCTGCTCACCGGGTAGATGAACTCCTCCGTCTCCAGGTAGAGCAATGCCTCTTCCTTCATGTCTCCTCCTTTCTGTTCGTGGATGTCCTCTCGATCATCCGCGTCGGTATCAGTTTCTTCAGTTTCTGTTGTCCTCCTTTCTGCATGATCTCAAACAGCATGTGGATCGCCTCCTCGCCAAGTCGATAGGTATCAATATCCACCGCGGTGAGAGACGGATCCATGTACTCGGCGAACGGGTAATTATCGAAGGTCACAACACCGATGTCTTCCGGCACCCGCTTTCCGAGCGTCCTCAGCGCATGGAGCGTATAACAGGCAGCGACATTTCCGGGACAGATGATTGCGTCCGTTTCAGGTCTCTCTCTCAGCAGGGTCCGGACCGCTTCCGTCAGGCCTTCCCTTGTGCATTCACAGGTCAGTACCATGCCCCCATCTGCAACAGCATGAGCTCTGCAGGCATTCCGAAAGCCGGAAAGGCGCTTCTGCTCAAATTCGGTGCCGTGGTTCTCTATCAGCATTGCCGGGCAGCGGTACCCTTTCCCGAACAAATGCTCCACTGCCTGCGCACTGCCGGTCTCATTGTTGACATCAACCCAGGAGATTTCGTCCTGCCTGCGGTTTGGCTCACCCATGACAACAAACGGAAACATGTCCCGGATCAGCAGATCCAGAAGCTCGTCCGTTGCCGAAGAAACCGGAAGAATGATGCCGTCCACCTTATGACCCTGCACCAGATCCTGTACCGCGTGATCATTGATCTGCGTGGTGTCACTGGCGATCAGCAGGTTGTAGCCCTTTTCCTGTGCTACCATCTCAATCGCCGACATGCTGCGGATAAAGAATGAGTTTGAGTAGGCATCGGTATTTGCGGCATCGAGCACCATACCAATCGTCCGCGTGCTGCCCTGCGCAAGGCTGCGTGCCAGCGAATTCGGGTGATAGTCCAGCTCCTTCATTGCCTCATAGATTTTCCTGCGGGTTTCGTCCGAAATGCTTGCGGTCCCATTGATCACCCGGGAAACCGTTGAGGGATTCACCCCGACCTTCTTTGCAATATCCTTGATCGTGACTGCCATCTCTTACTCCTGTCCGATGTTTATGCAATCGGTTGCACAAAACAGTAAAAATAAAGCGAATGCAACCGTTTGCATTCGCTTACTATAATACAGAATTGCCATGAGTACGTCAATTCTTTCTCGGTTATTTAACAAATTCGTTATTTTTTACAGGAAACTCAATGCAATTATGGTCAATATTTCTCCTGTCCTATACCCCGGATACGGCAAATGCCGCCCGGCTTACGCCGGACGGCACTCTTAAACATCTGCTGTTCTATTTTCAGACCGTGATCTCGATCCTCCGTCCTGTCCTCTCGTACTGGACAAAGTTGACTCCTGCGGCGATAAACATCTTCTTGGATGCAATCGTCGCATCGGAGTCCGCGTACTTGTCGGAGTCGTAGACAACCGTCTTGATCCCCGCCTGAATGATGGCCTTTGCGCACTCATTGCAGGGGAAGAGCGTCACATAGATCGTGGCCCCCTCAAGGCTTCCGCCGCGGTAGTTCAGGATCGCATTGAGCTCCGAGTGGGTGACATACGGATACTTGGAATTCAGTCCCTTCTCGCTGTTGTCCCAAGGGAAAACATCGTCATCGCATCCGATCGGCATCCCGTTGTAGCCGATCGAGAGGATCTTGTGATCCTTCGAGACGATACAGGAGCCGACCTGGGTGTGGGGATCCTTGGAGCGCATCCCCGCAAGCTGTGCGACACCCATGAAGTACTCATCCCAGCTGATGTAATCCGTACGCTTCCCCGCCATGGCTGTTCCTTTCCCGGCTTACTTCGTGCCGAAAATGCGGTCGCCCGCATCACCGAGTCCCGGAATGATGTAGCCGTTCTCATTGAGCTTCTCATCGAGAGCGCCGATGTAGAGATCCACATCCGGGTGTGCCTTCGTGAAGGCCTCAACGCCGGGCTTTGCGCCGATGATGCACAGGAAGTGGATCTTCCTGCAGCCGTGCTGCTTCAGGAGCTTCACCGCATCGATGGAAGAGCCGCCCGTGGCGAGCATCGGATCGACAACGAAGATCTCACGCTCCGCGCAGTCCGCCGGGAGCTTGCAGTAGTACTCGACGGGCTCCAGGGTCTTGGGATCCCGGTAGAGTCCGATGTGTCCCACCTTTGCTGCGGGGATCATCTTCAGCATGCCATCTACCATGCCAAGTCCCGCGCGAAGGATCGGAACCACGGCGAGCTTCTTTCCCTTGAGCTCCTTCACCGTGGTGTGTGCAATCGGGGTATCAATCTCCACGTCCTGCAGCTGCAGGTCCCTGGTTGCCTCGTAGCACTCGAGCATTGCGATCTCACCGACGGTCTCGCGGAACTCCTTGGTACCGGTCGAAGCGCGGCGAATCATGCCGATCTTGTGCTGAATCAGCGGGTGATCCATGACGACTACTTTTGCCATTCCCATACCTCCTCAATCATCAACTGCCTCAATGGCAGCGATTCTTCTCTTGTGGCGCTCTCCCTCGGAGAACGCGGTCGAAAGGAACGTGTCCACGATATCCATCGCGACGTTCTTTCCGACAACTCCGGCGCCGATGGCAAGCATGTTGGCGTCATTATGCTCACGGGTGAGCCTTGCGGTGGTCACGTCGTGGCAGAGCGCACAGCGGATTCCCTTCACCTTGTTGGCGGCAATGGAGACGCCGATGCCGGTCGTGCAGATGACGATTCCTCTCTCGCACTCCCCCGATGCGACGCATCTTGCCGCCGCATGTGCGAAGCGGGGATAGTCGCAGGAATCCGTGCTGTACGTGCCGCAGTCCCTGACCTCGCATCCGTTGTCGACCAGATGCTTCTTGATCTCCTCCTTCAGTGCAAATCCGCCGTGATCACAGCCAAGTGAAATCGTCATAGCCTCTCCTCCTCAGTCGAGATGTATTACCTTCTGCCCTGCCGCCTTCATCAGGCGGTTCATGATGGCCATGCCGATGCCGGTGTCGGAAAACGACTCCGAGTACATGACCTCACAGTTCTCATCATCAAACTCACGCAGAATCAGGAACAGATCCCGCGCAATGGTGTCCTCATCGCTGCGCGTGCCGGCGCTCTTGACAAAGTCCGCATGATAGAGCGCTCTCGTCTCATCGGTGCACAGGATCCCGGTCTTCTTTCCGGCTGCATGCTGCGCCGCGCACTGCTCATTGATATAGGAGATGACCTTCTCCTTTGGTCCTTCGACGATCGAGAGATCTCCCCTCGGGGCGTAGTGGCGGTACTTCATGCCCGGAGCCTTCGGCACCACCTTGGAGTCCGGAGCGATGATCGTGTGATCGATGTCGACGTCCCCGTCTCCCAGGACCTTCTCAAACATCTCCTCGGTGATGTAGCCGGGGCGGAGGATCGTCGGCCTGTCCTCGGTCAGATCAATGATCGAGGATTCCACGCCGATCGCGACCTGTCCGCCGTCGATGATCATGTCGACGCGTCCGTCGAGATCCTCTTTGCAGTACCGTGCCACCGTGGGCGAGGGGCGCCCGGAGCGGTTTGCAGAGGGAGCTGCGATGTAGCCGCCGCCCGCGTCAATCATCGCATGGGCGATCTTGTTGCTCGGGAAGCGCACCGCCACGGTGTCGAGGCCTCCCGTGGTCTCATAGGGCACCTTGTCGGACTTGTTGAAGATCATGGTCATCGGTCCCGGCCAGAACGCGTCGGCAAGCTTTTTTGCCTCCGGCGGCACATGGTCCACGATGGGATAGAGATCCTCAAACCTGCAGATGTGCACGATCAGCGGGTTGTCCGAGGGACGTCCCTTTGCCGCGTAGATCTTCTTTGAGGACTCGGGGTTTAAGGCGTCCCCGCCAAGGCCGTACACGGTCTCGGTCGGGAAGGCGACAAGTCCGCCCCTCTTCAGGATCTCTCCTGCCCTCCGAATGCCTCCCTGATCAATGTTGTCCTCCGTCATGGAGATGTATTCCGTTACCAAAGCTGTATCTGCCTTCTTCCGCAAAGAATCAAATGATGTCAACTCAGGAGTTCATGTAGTTGGCGATGACGTCCCAGACGTCCGCCGTGTCGAACTCCAGCTTCCACTCCGCAACGCCCGCAAGGTCTGCGGCCGTCATGGCGTCAAGCTTTAACTGGATCGACTGATTGTCCTCGATCCACACCTGATAGTAGGTGCCATCCTCCGTGGTCTCCGCGTAGTTCTGCCCGGAGTCCTCGTCCCAGGTGGCGGTCATGTTGTGCTTTGCCAGGACCTCGTCGATCTGGTTCATGCCGATGTTCTCGCTGGTCAGCTGTCCGTTGGTCGTCATCCACACGCGCGTGTAGAACGGAATCGCGTTGATGACCTTGCTCTTGTCGACGCGGTCGAGGGCCATCTGGATGCCCTCCTTGACATAGCTGATCGAGGAGACGGAGCCCGCCTCGGTGTCGCCGGCATAGTGCTCGTCGTAGCCCATGATGATGACATAGTCGACGAACACGCCCTGCTCCTTCAGGTGGTAGTAGCCGTTGAACTCATAGGCCGGATAGTTGTCCACCGACAGCGTGATGCCGGCGTTCCGGCAGGCGATGGAGAGCTCGCGGATGAACTGAATGTAATCCTCGCCGTTCTCCTCGGGCACGAGCTCGAGGTCGACGTTGACGCCGTCATACCCGCAGTTCTGAACGCTCTGCATGATCTGCGAGATGCAGTTGGCTCTCGTGTCCGCATACTCCAGGAAATCGCCCTTGTCGGACAGATCCGGGTCGTTGATGTTGTCGACGACCGCCCAGACCTTGAGGCCCATGTCGTGGGCGGCGCTGACATAGGCGGCGCTGGAGTGATCCGTGATGTCGCCCTGCATGTCGTGGACCCAGAAGACCGTCGGCGCGATGACGTTTACGGTCTTGGTCTGTGCCATGTCGGAAGAGAGCGTATTCTCGGCAGCCGCCGCGCTCATGACCATGTGGAAGGCACAGTTGACCTTCTCTCCGAGCTGATGCGTCGTGTACTCCGGCTCCGTGTAGTTCGTCGGTGCCGTCGGAACGGCGTCGGTCACGTTGTCAAGGCGCTTGTTCTCGACATAACCGATGATGCCTTCCTTCGTTGCGACCTTGCTCCAGGTATCCATCTGCTCGAGCACCGTCACGGTATCACCGGATGCAACCTCCTCCATGATGGAACTCTTGATGCCGCCGCTCGTGCGGACCTGCGTGTCGCGGTTGATCGTCGCGGTGGTCACGCTCGTCGTGTAGTCGCTCGTGATGACCAGACGGTCCGGATCGGAGCAGACCGAATAATCAAAGTTCGTGAAATGCTGGATGAACGGCAGGGCAAGATAGACGGTATCCCCGCTCACAATCGCCGCCGTATACCCGAGGTCCTCCGTGCCGGAGGAGGTAGTCAGGCTCGAGGAGCCGATGTCGATCGACTCTGTCTCGGTCGGCAGGCTGTAGAGGATCTCGCCTGTCGTGTCGTCACTGTTGATGTGCCCGTAGTAGAAGCGCTCGTTCAGGGCATCGTGCACCGTATCGATATCGAGATAATAGGTATCTCCCTGCTTCAGGGCACGCTTGTCCGAGATCTCGTTGTTCCAGGTGATCGGCACGGTGCCGTCATCGGTCACGGTAAAGACCTGCGTCAGGTCCGCCTTCTCCTTGGAATAGGAATATTTGTCCAGAAAGAGCTTGATGCCGAAGATCGCGCCCATGATGACAATGAGTGCCACCGTGGCGATCACGGCGCCGCTGGCGCTGCTCTTTTTCTTCCGGTTCCGGTTTCCCGAAGAAGACGTGCGTCTTCCGGAGTTCCGGTAGGAGCCGTTCCCTCTGGAAGAGGTCCTGCGGCTTGAAGAGGAACGGGAAGACGTGCTCCGTCCGGAGGATCTTCCGGACGCTGCTCTGCCCGAAGACGTGCGCCTTCCGGAAGGCTGTGCCTCCTGAGAGTCGTAGTCGTCGTAGTAGGAGTCATCGTAGTACTCCTCGTCGTAGTACCCCTCCTGGTCTTCGTATCCGGTATCGTCGAGCCAGCCGTCATTTCCGTTTTCCGGGTCCTGATAGCCTCCGCGCGAATTGTTTCTCGCCATAAAGTCAGCGTTCCTTCCATGAATTGTTCTTCCGGGCATGATTTCCTGCCCGTACAGACTAATCAAGCCATTTTAGCATATTTGGAAGAGAGCGTCATCCCGCATTCCGGGCATGACAAAAGCACTGCAGTCCGAAACGAAAGCAGCGTGCGGTCAGTGAATCTTATTCCCGGTTTTTCTTTGTTTTCTTCTCAGGTTCTTTCGGATCTGACCTTCCTGGAGGATCCGAAGAAACATACGGGCGGTCGGAATGCCATCTGCATTTCTTTATGCAAAGCGGGGAGCTTCCTTAAAAAAACAATCGTAAGCACTCCTTCCGCCCGTCGTTTTCCAGAAGGAATCCCGCGGGGTCCTCCCGGGCTGATGAAACAGACAGGAACACCGGTTTTTACCGCCCTGCCAGGCGGATTTCAACCTGTTTCTGCGTCCGGGATGTCCCTTTCCCGTGTGCAGTCAATAATCGTTGGATAACCAACATGTTGTCATTGCGATTCTCCAGAGTTTCCGTCACAGCGATGTTCGAAAACCCTGCCATGAACTTTGATTTTGTTTGGATCGGTGCCGGATCCCGGTCATGAATGATCGGGAAGACAGGAAAGCAGAAGACTTGAAGACATGATGGGGAGGGCATTGGTTCTGAAAGGTCTGGTATGCCCGATGTGCTGCAAGACATGATTTTCTGTTTGTGCCGCCTTGGCTGACACCAATGGGACTGCTTATCGTTTCACCTCCTTTACGGTGTCCTGGATTATGTCTGCGTCGATGAGGTCATTATATGGATGCCTTAACGATTAATCAACAAATATTTTTCAATAACCTGGTTTTCTCCATCCTGCACAGTTTACTCTTTATATTCTTGTACAATATTTTTCACTTATGACAATCTTCAGTCATCCGGGGCATATTACAGGTCGATTTCTTCTTGTACGGAGCATCCTTTTGCTGTAAGATGTATTAGGGATTTTTTTATCTGAATCCGATTTTTTATTTTTTAAACTTTCACTAGAGGAGGATTCGATCGTATCCTTCACTGACCCCTGGGCAAGCCCAGGGGATTGGTCGGGGGAACCCGAAAGGGAACGCCTGATCAGTTCTGCGCCGGAAGCGACGCGGCGTCAGTGAGCAGAGCCGTGATACGTCGGCACCGGGCGGTGATTCCAAGCTGCCCGCTCTGCGCAGGGCGTACCAAGGCTATGGAAACTCAACAGGCACAAATGCCTGTGGCTTACAGCCAAATCTTAGAAAGGAGGTATCAGCGCATGTTCGAAGTAAATATCATGGTTCAGAATGCGGACAGCACGCCGCTGATGCCGATTCACCACTACGGAAGAGCGAAACGTATGCTCCGGTCCGGCAAGGCACGCATCGTCAGCCGGAGACCGTTCGTGATCCGTTTGACATATCAGATCGAGAA
>OMXP01000027.1 GCA_900315055.1 uncultured Lachnospiraceae bacterium | reverse complement strand
TTGGGCGCATATAGCTGTACAGATGGGCTTTAGGCAAGTCTTCACCTCATTTTGATAAAATCCAGCAGAACTATGTACCCTGTGCAAGTACGGCTTTTTGTTTGATTATCTCGACAGCGCCCGTGCGATCTTGTAATCGTACTCGGGCAGGGTCTTCTGCATCGCCAGGGCTTCCTCGATATCAAAGTCCACGACCTCGCCGTGCTTGAAGGCAACGACGCGGTTCTGCTTGCCCTCGGCTGCGATGTCCGCGGCATAGGCGCCCATGATCGAGGCAAGGTAGCGGTCCCGGCAGGTCGGCGAGCCGCCGCGCTGCATGTAGCCCAGGATCGTGGCTCTCGTCTCGATGCCCGTTGCGGCCTCGATTCTTCTTGCCATGGACGTCGAGTGGCCGATGCCCTCGGCGTTGATGATGATGTGGTGCTTCTTGCCGTGCTTCCGGTTGTTGATGATGTTGTCGACGATCTTCTGCTCGTCGTAGTCATACTTCTCCGGCAGCAGGATATCCTCGGCGCCGTTTGCGATGCCGCACCAGAGGGCGATGTAGCCGGCGTTGCGGCCCATGACCTCGATGATCGAGCATCTCTCATGGGAGGACGAGGTATCGCGGACCTTGTCGATGGCCTGCATGGCGGTGTTGATGGCCGTATCGAAGCCGATCGTGTAGTCCGTGCATGCGATGTCCAGATCGATGGTGCCCGGAAGGCCGATCGCATTGATGCCGTGGTGATACAGGGCCAGGGCGCCGCGGTAGGAGCCGTCGCCGCCGATGACGACCAGCGTATCGATCCCGTGGGCGCGGCAGATGTCCGCCGCCTTCTGCTGACCTTCCTCCGTGCGCATCTCGGGGCACCTTGCGGTCCCGAGGATGGTACCGCCCCTCTGGATGATGTCCGAGACGGAGTGCTTGTCCATCTCCTCCATCTCCTCATTCAGAAGACCCGTATAGCCTCTCTGAATGCCGACAACCCGAAAACCGTTCTGAATGGACTCCCGGACCACGGCGCGGATGCAGGCATTCATGCCCGGCGCATCGCCGCCGCTTGTCAGAATCCCGATTGTTCTTTTTGCTGTATCTTCTGCCATAACCAAAAGCCTCCGTGATTCATTGTAGGGGGTTGCCCCCGGGATTGCAACGAAAATGAGTGTTAAGGATTTCCGATAAAACCGCTACCGGAGAACGACATTCCCCTCTCCGAAGTGCTGTACAAGAAGAGACATCGTCTTCTCGTCCGAGGACAGCCCGAGCCCCGGACCGTCAAGACGCCTCATCTGATGCTCCTTTTTGAGGTACACCACGGCGACATCATTTCCCCCGTGGTGATTGATGATCTGAAGGAGTTCCTTTTCCTTCTGCGCATAGGTATCCCGGTCCGGGAACTGGATCCAGATCTGTTTCTGCTCCTGATCAAAGGGGATGACCCTGTCGAGGATCAGCTCCGCGTCCTTCTCATCGTCCGCCTGCACATGGCCCTCCAGGAAGACCTTCGCGTCCTCTTTGAGGTACCCCTTCGATCTTGCCTCCTCGTAGGCCCTCGGAAAGGCGACGACCTCGAGGGATCCGGTGAGGTCCTCGAGCGTGAGGTTTGCCATGGCATCGTTCTTTTTCGTGTAGTGCTGCCGGATCCCCGTGAGGATTCCGCCGACCTTCACCTTCTGGCGATCCTGTACCTTCGGCTTTCCGTCCTCGCCCCGTGCAAAGTCCGCAGCCTTAGCCGTAACTCTTGCCTTCCAGAACGCCTCGTCCTCCTCGAGAGGATGTCCCGAGACGTAGACGCCGAGGACCTCCTTCTCGTTGAACAGGAGCGTCTGCCGGTCGTACTCCCCGCAGTCGGGGTAGCGCACCTTGAAGGTCTTCTTCTCCTCGTCGGGAGCGATGTCAAACAGGGACATCTGCCCGGCCATGTTGCGGCGGGCGGAGTCCTGCAGGTCCTTCCACATCTGCGGATAGGCCTCGATCATCTGCCGGCGCGTTGCGTGGAACGAGTCAAAGGCGCCTGCCTTGATGAGGTTCTCGACAGCCGTCTGCGAGAGCTGCAGCTGGGCGGAGCCGATGGATAGCATTCGCTGCAGGAAGTCGTCAAGATCCGTAAAGCGCCCGTTCTGCTCCCTTTCCGCGACAATGGCATCGATGACCTTGCGTCCCACGGATTTCACCGCTGTCAGCGCATAGACGATGGACCCGTTCGATACCGTAAAGTCCGCCTCGCCGCTGTTGATATCCGGCGGAAGAATCGTGATCTTCAGATCCCTTGCCGCCGCGATGTACCCCGTAAGTTTCCCCGGGTTGTCGATGACGGAGGACAGGAGAGACGCAAAATACTCCACCGGGTAATAGCACTTGAGGAACGCCGTCTGATAGGTGATGAGCGCATAGCTCACGGAGTGGGCCTTGTTGAAGGCATACTCGGCAAACTCGACCATGCGGTCGAAGATCTGATTGCCGACCTCTGCGCTGATCCCGTTTCCGACGCACCCCGGGATGTGCTCCTTCTCGTTGCCGTAGACGAAGTTCTCCCGCTCCGCCTTCATGAGCGCCATGTCCTTGTGGCCCATGGCGCGGCGCATGAGGTCCGCACGCCCGAGCGAGAAGCCCGCGAGCTGCTGCACGATCTGCATCACCTGCTCCTGGTAGACGATGCAGCCGTAGGTGCTCTTCAGGATGGGCTCGAGCTGCGGGGTGTCGTAGTGGATCTTCTCCTGGTTATTCTTGCCCTCGAGATAACGCGGAATAAAGCTCATCGGTCCCGGGCGGTAGAGGGCGATGCCGGCGACGACATCGTCAAAGCACGAGGGCTGCAGCTGCTTCATGAAGCTCTTCATCCCCTCGGACTCGATCTGGAACACGCCGTCGGTCCTGCCGGTGGCGATGGAGGCGTAGACCTTCTTATCCTCGGTGTCGATCGTATCGATGTCTAGAACAGGCTCCGGGTTTTCCGTGATCCTGTACGGCCCGACCTGCGGCTCATAGGAGGGGTACGCTCCTCCCGCCTCCTGAATCGCGCGGTTTGCCATGCGCACCGCATCCTTGATCACCGTGAGGTTTCGAAGACCGAGGAAGTCCATCTTCAAAAGTCCCAGCTCCTCGACGGGATCCTTCTCGTACTGGGTCGTGATCTGACCGTCCACGGCACGGGCCAGGGGAATCAGGTTCTCCGCCTTGTCGGAGCAGATGACAACGCCCGCCGCGTGGATGCCCACCTGTCTGGGCAGTCCCTCGAGGCGCTTTGCCATGTCGATGAGCTTGTGCACCTCCGGATCCTCACCATAGACCTTCTTCATGTCCGGGTTCTTGTCGAGAGAATCCTGGATCGTATCCCGGGGACCGGTGATCATCTTGGCGATCGCATCGCACTTTGCGTACGGAAGGTCCATGACCCTGCCGACGTCCTTGATCGCCTGCTTTGCCGCCATCGTGCCGTAGGTGATGATGCGCACCACGTGGTCCGCGCCGTACTGCTCGACGACGTGCTGGATCACGAGCTGTCTCTTCGAATCCTCGAAGTCCACATCGATATCGGGCATGGAGACACGTTCCGGGTTCAGGAACCGCTCAAACAGGAGATCATACTTTGTGGGATCAAGCTTCGTGATGCCCGTGCAGTAGGACACGAGGGAGCCTGCCGCCGACCCGCGCCCCGGGCCGACCGCGATGTCGTGCTCTCTGGCCCAGTTGCAGTAGTCCCAGACGATGAGGAAGTAGTCGACATACCCCATGCGGCGGATGACGGAGAGCTCATAGTCGAGCTGCTTTCGAACCGATCCGTCCGTATCATGCGGGTAGTAGCGCTGATATCCCTCGTCGCAGAGGTGATTTAAATAGGTCCAGGAATCATACCCCTCCGGCACCGTAAAGTGCGGGACCTTGGTCTTTCCGAATTCGATGGTGACGTTGCAGCGGTCCGCGATCTTCTGGGTGTTGTCGAGGGCCTCCTGCGCATAGGGGAAGAGGGAGCGCATCTCCTCCTCGCTCTTTACATAGAACTGCCCGCCGGGATAGCGCATGCGGTTCTCGTCGGAGAGCTTCTTTCCCGTCTGCACGCAGAGCAGGATGTCATGCGCCTCGGCATCGTCCGCATAGGTGTAGTGGCAGTCGTTCGTCGCAATCAGCGGGATGTGCAGCCGCTCGCTCATTCCGAGGAGCTGGGCGTTCACCGTCTTCTGATCCGGCAGGCCGTGGTCCTGGAGCTCCAGGAAGAAGTTTCCCTTCCCGAAGATCTCCTCGTAGGAGAGGGCCGCTTCCTCCGCCCCCGCGATGTCCCCGCGCACGATGTGGCGCGCGACCTCGCCCGCAAGGCAGGCGCTGGATGCGATGATGCCCTCGTGGAACTCCTTCAAAAGTTCCCTGTCCACGCGGGGCTTGTAGTAGAAGCCCTCCGTAAAGGAGCGGGAGCAGATCTTCGAGAGGTTCTGGTAGCCGGTGTTGTTCTCCGCAAGAAGGATCAGGTGATAATACCGGTCCGAGCTGTCCCCGATTTCCTTCTCAAATCGGGATCCCGGGGCGACATAGACCTCGCAACCGATGATCGGCTTGATCCCGGCCTTCATGCAGGCCTTGTAGAAGTCGATGACCCCGTACATGACCCCGTGGTCCGTGATCGCGCAGGCTGTCATCCCCAGCTCCTTCACGCGCTTTACGTACTCGGTGACCTTGTTCGATCCGTCCAGGATGGAATATTCCGTATGGGTATGCAGATGACAGAAAGCCATCCTGTTTCCTTTCTTTCTAGTGTCTGTGTGAGAGCAGAACCTGTGCCGCCGCAAGATCGTCCGGCGTCGTGACCTTCAGGTTGTCGTAGGAGGCCTCACACATGTGGACGCTCACCCCCGCAAAGGTCTCGACGACCATCCCGTCGTCCGTGATGCTCTTTGCCCTCTCCGGCTCTTCCCGGAGCTTTTCATAGGCTCTGTCCAGCAGGTCCTTCCGGAAGACCTGCGGGGTCTGGACGATCCAGACATTTCTCCGATCCGGGGTCGAGATCCCGCACCCGTCTTCATCGGTAATCCGCACCGTGTCCTTGCTCCGGACCCCGGCGATCGCAGAGCCGTACGTCTTCGCATCAGCAAGGAGCCTTTCGATCGTCTCCTCCTGAATCATCGGCCTTGCCCCGTCGTGGACAAACACATAGTCGCAGGGCCAGGTGATGGAAGACAATCCGTTTCCGACCGAGAGATACCGCTCCGCCCCGCCGGGAACAAGGGCGCGAACCTTTTCTGCAACCCCCGGGATCTTCGTAAGAATCGACTCCCTGACATAATCCCCGTCCCCTTCCGGGATCACAAGGACGATGTCCGAGATCGCAGGGCTTTTGACAAAGGCCGTAAGACTCCAGGCCATGAGGGGTTTGCCGGACAGCAGCTGGTACTGCTTCGGCACCGGTCCCCCGAGGCGCTGTCCTTTTCCTGCGGCAAGGAGAATGCAGGTGTTTCTTGTCTCTTCCATGGCGCTCCTTCAGTGCATCGAGCGAAGCGGAAGGTTCGGCTGCGCGTTGAGGTCAAGACCGGATCTTGTGCCGTGGCAGTACTCGTAGTAGCCGGCGCAGGCGATCATCGCCGCGTTGTCCGTGCAGAGGATCGGCGGCGGGCAGCAGAAGCGGATGCCGCGTGCATCGCAGGCTTCCTTTGCCGCAGCACGAAGGGCGCTGTTTGAGGCAACGCCGCCTGCCAGGGCAAAGGTGTCCGCGTGGTAGGTATCCACCGCGCGCATCGAGTGGCCGACAAGCACGCCGACCACGGACTTTTCAAAGGACGCCGCAAGGTCCGGGACATTGATCTCATGCCCCTGCATGCGCTGTGTGTTGATATAGTTGAGTACCGCGGATTTAAGGCCGGAGAACGAGAAATCGTACTCTGATCCTG
Source organism: uncultured Lachnospiraceae bacterium (assembly GCA_900315055.1). Classification (GTDB taxonomy): domain Bacteria; phylum Bacillota; class Clostridia; order Lachnospirales; family Lachnospiraceae; genus CAG-791. Next base: position 29,222 of record OMXP01000027.1, on the reverse strand, counting down.
CGACCTTCCCCTGCGGGAAGACGATGGCGTCGGGATTTCCCGTCTTTGCCGCCCTGTCGATCTTCGGACCTCCCGGGTACCCCAGTCCCACGGCTCTTGCCACCTTGTCGAAGCACTCGCCGGCCGCATCGTCGTGGGTTCTGCCCAGGATCTCATAGACGCCGTAGTCCTTGACGATCACGAGGTGCGTGTGGCCGCCGGAGACGACAAGGCACATGAAGGGCGGAACAAGGTCCGGAGCCGCGATGAAGTTGGCCGAGATGTGCCCCTCGATGTGATGCACCCCGACAAGCGGAATGTCCTTTGCAAAGGCAATGCCCTTTGCCGCGGAGACGCCGACAAGAAGCGGTCCCACAAGCCCGGGGCCCTGGGTCACCGCGATGGCATCGATGTCATCGAGGGTCTTGCCCGCATCCTTTAAGGCCGTGCGGATCACCTGATTGACCCGCTCCACATGCTTTCTCGATGCGATCTCCGGCACCACGCCGCCGTAGAGGGTGTGGATGTCGATCTGGGAGGAGATCTCGTTCGAGAGCACCTGCCGCCCGTTCACCACGACGGCTGCCGCCGTCTCATCACAGCTGGATTCGATCCCGAGGATCGTCACGTTTTCACTCATTGCTTCTTTGCTCCTTCATCCTGCGGGAAGGTAAGAGAAAGGCTCCTTCCGTCCTTTGCCGCGATGGTGCGGGGGAAGATCTTCTTCGCATCCCCCACCATCTGCTCCGGGTGCATCTCGGAGGGCGAATAGTGGGTGAGCCACATCTGCCCCGGATCCGCCTTTGCGGCAAGGCGCGCCGCCTCGCAGAATGTCATGTGTTTCTTTTCCTTTGCCTTGGGGAGCTTGTCGTCCCCGGCATACATCCCCTCGCAGATAAAAAGATCCGCTCCCCTGGCCGCCGTGACAATGCTCTCGCACGGTCTCGAGTCGGTGGCGTAGGCAACCTTGAGTCCCTTCCTTGGAGGTCCCATGACCATGTCGGGGGTGTAGAGCACCCCGTCCACCTCGCAGCTCTCGCCCTTCTGAAGGGTGTTCCAGATGTTAAGGGGTACGTTCTGTGCCTTTGCCCTATCGACATCAAAGCGCCCGGCCCGATCCAGCGTAAAGCTGTAGCAGTAGCAGGGGACGCGGTGGTTGACCCTGTAGGCCGTGATGTGAAAGTCCTTCTCGCCCGGAAGGTCAAAGGTCTCCTCCGGCCCCTCGATCTCATGGTAGATGATCTCGAAGGGAAGCTCCGGCGCAATGATGCGAAGGGAGTCGACCACCTTCTGGAGGCCTTTGGGGCCTGCCATGAGCACGGGCTCCGTCCGGTCCGCATTGCCCATCGAGAGCAGCATCCCCGGCAGTCCCGCGATGTGGTCCGCGTGGTAGTGGGTGAAGAGAATCACCCCGATGGGGTTCGGGGACCAGCCGCGCTTTTTCATCGCGATCTGCGTCCCCTCGCCGCAGTCGAGGAGAATCGTTTTTCCGTTGTAGCGAAGAACCAGCGAGGTGAGGTACCGGTAGGGGAGCGGCATCATGCCGCCGGTTCCCAGAAGACAAAGATCAATCATAGATGTTCCCGTTTTCCCCGGCGCCACATGATGAGGGCATCCTCCGGGGGATCTGTGTAGTAGTTTCTGCGCCTGCCCTCGATGACAAAACCGAAGCTCTCGTAGAGAGACCTTGCCACAATATTTCCCTCCCGCACCTCGAGGGTGCAGTCACCGGTCGTGACATACGGCTCACTCTCCCGAAGGGTGGTCTCAAGAAGGTCATGGGCGATGCCCTGCCGCCGGTAGGATGGAAGGACCGCAACGTTTGAGATCTCCCCGTCTCCGCAGGGCGCCTGCAGGCCGCAGGTCCCGATGAGCAATTCCCCGTCAAAGGCACCGAAATAGTGCGCATAGGGAAGAAGGAGCGTTGCGTGATAGACGTTTTCCGACCAGGGCGCCGAAAAGCAGGCTTTCTCGACCCCGGCCGCCGCCGCGGCATCTTCCGGTGTGAGGCGCAGGATCTGAATTTTACTCATGCGTGAAAGTGCGGGTCCTTTGCCATGCGGCCCGCAGCGAGGGCTTCCATCTCTCCCTTTGCCTCCGCTTCCTCCCGCTGCTTTTCTGCCTGGGACTTTCGAAGGTACTCCGGGCGGAAGTCATCGGCGGACACAAGGACAGACTCTCCCTTTGTCTCGAGAAGGTGCTCCGCAAGGACCGCCGTCGAGGCAGCCCTCTGACGGTTCATGTGCGCCGGGGCAAAGGAATACGGGACCTTCACAAGACTTTCGATCTTCTCTTTGCTTACCGGAACGCCGTCCCCGAGGAAGATCACGCGCTCTCCGAGGTCGTTGAGCTTTGTCAGGATCTCCTCCACCGGCACCGCGCAGGGCGCAAGAACCTCTTCGGGCTCGTCCTTTTCCCGGTAAATCCCGGCATAGACCTGTCCCCGTCTTGCATCCATCAGCGGGCAGACAAGGGCGTCCGTCCCGTACAGGTTGAAGGCAAGGCTCTCCAGGGTCGAGAGGCCGATGACCGGCTTGTTCAGGGCAAGCCCCACACCCTTGATCGTTGCGGCCCCGATCCGAAGCCCCGTAAAGGACCCGGGTCCTCTCGTGATCGCCAGGGCATCGAGTGTCGTAAGGTCAAGAGAGAGTCTCTCCCTGACCTCCTCCATCATCGGCACCAGGCTCTCCGAGTGGGTCATGTGGTTTGAACATTCATACTCTGCAAGAAGGCTGTGATCCCGCACCAGGGCAACCCCTGCCACGGGACCGGACGCCTCAATCGCCATGATCTGCATCTTTACTGTTCCTCGATCGTAATTCTTCTGTAGTCAAGACCCTTCGACAGGTCCTTTGCAATCGTCACCTTTGTGCAGTGCTGCGGGAGGATGTCCTCGATCTTCTCCGGCCACTCGATGACCGACACGCCGTCGCCGTCGATGCAGTCGTCAAAGCCAACCTCCTCCATCTCCTCGCTCTCCTCGATGCGGTAGACGTCGAAGTGATAGAGCGGGATCCGGCCCTCGTCGTAGATCTGCAGGATCGTAAACGTCGGCGAATTGACCGGCATCCTGATCCCGAGCCCTGCGGCAAAGCCCTTCGTGAACACGGTCTTTCCGACGCCGAGGTCCCCGTAGAGGGCAATGACGTCCTTTACCTTCGCATTCTCGCCGAGCTTCTTTCCGATCTCATAGGTTTCGTCTGCACTTTGGGATTCCAGCACCTGCATTTTTATCTCCTTTGTGCCTGCACAGGCAGTGAAAAAGCCGCCTGCCTTTACGCATACGGGGACATTTTACATTTTTCCTCTGTAAAAGGAAAGTAAGGGTAAAAAGCGCGCCCCCGCGCGGGACACAAAAAGGCCGGACAGCCTTCAGGATATTCCCCGGCTGTCCGGCCACATGATTCGTTTTTAAGAAAGGACGATGTCTTTCCTCTTCCTGTGCCTTACGCGTGCAGCACCGGGGAGAGCTTCTTGTAGATGAGGAACGTGATCACCACGTCGATCATGCCCTTGATGAAGGTGAAAGGCATGTTGAAGACAAGAAGGCTCTGGGCAATCGACTTCACGCCCGGAAGAATCGCCTGATACATGGAAAGGATCACATCCGCAGGCATGAAGTTGTAGTAAACCGGGTAGACGATGAAGTAGTTGAACGGTACCGAGACAACGGCCATCGCAATCGCACCGGCAAAGGATGCGATGAGGGCTCCCTTTCTCGTGTGGTTCTTCTTGTAGATGAGGCCTGCAACGCCTGCAAACACCGCGCCGAGAACGAAGTTGCACAGCTCGCCGACGCCGAACGACTGGGAGACGAGGCAGTGGAACAGGTTTTTGATGAGCTCGATGACGATGCCGGACACGGGGCCTAAGGCAAAGGCACCCAGAAGTGCCGGAAGATCCGAGAAGTCGAACTTTACGAATGAGGGCATCAGGATTGCCGGAAGTTCGATGTACTGCAGCACGAAGGCGCAGGCGGAGAGCACGCCGATGATGGCGATGCGGCGCACGGCGCTGTTTTCTTTTCTGTTTGCTTTTGTCTGAGCGGTCATTTCTGTCATGATGTTTTCCTCCCTGTGGATGCTGCGTGTTTTGAGGAAAATAAAAACCCTGACTCCGGAAATCCCGGAACCAGGGCATCATGTCTCATCGCAATCAATACAATCGCGTCGCACATGCTTTTCTTTCATCCAGACTGTACTGTTGGTCTCGGAGTTGCACCGGGTCGGCACCGTTAGGTGGTCGCGGACTTTACCGCCAGTAGGGAATTGCACCCTGCCCTGAAAAACACTCAGCTTTTTCAATTGGTTCTGTAACAAGACGCATTATAGCGCCGGATACACGATCTGTACAGAGCAGAAACGATATTCCGCCGATTCATCCAACGGCTCAGCCGACAACGCGCATGTTGAAGCTGTTCACGGCCTTGCGCTCCTCATCGGAGTTGGACACCTTGGCGATGCAGCCGCCAAGACTCCTCAGCTTTTCCGGGAAGTCCTCATAGCCGCGCTCCACGTAATGAATATCGTAGACCTCGGAATACCCCTGTGCGGAGAGTGCAGCGGAGACGAGGGCTGCGCCGGCCCGAAGGTCCGGTGCCTTGACGTTGGCTCCCGTGTAGTGATCGACGCCCTCGATGATTGCGGTATTGCCCTCCACATGGACCATGCCGCCCATCTTTGCGAGCTCATCGATGTACTTGAAGCGGTTCTCGAAGATGCTCTCGGTGACGATGCTCGTTCCCTTGGAGAGCCCTAAAAGGACCGAGATCTGCGGCTGCATGTCGGTCGGGAAGCCCGGGTACGGCAGGGTCTTGACGTTTGTGTGGTCGAGACGGCGCTTTGCGACGACGCGCACCGAGTCATCGGACTCGATGACCTCGCAGCCGATCTCGATGAGCTTTGCGGTCAGGCACTCGAGGTGCTTGGGGATCACGTTGGTGATCGTCACATCGCCCTTCGTGGCCGCCGCCGCGTACATGAAGGTACCCGCCTCGATCTGGTCCGGGATGATCGAGTACTCGGTCCCGTGCAGATGGTCGACGCCCTTGATGCGGATGATATCGGTTCCGGCGCCGCGGATGTGGGCGCCCATGGAATTCAGGAAGTTTGCAAGATCAACGACGTGGGGCTCCTTGGCCGCATTCTCGATGATGGTGTTGCCCTTTGCAAGGGTCGCCGCCATGATGATGTTGATCGTGGCGCCGACGGATACCACGTCCATGTAGATGTGGCTGCCGACAAGGTGATCCGCCTTTGCCTCCACAAGGCCGGGCGGGCACACGCGGACACTCGCACCCAGAGCCCGGAAGCCCTTGATGTGCTGGTCAATCGGACGAAGACCGATGTTGCAGCCGCCGGGCAGGGCGACCACAGCCTTCGAATACTTGCCGAGCAGCGCCCCGATCAGGTAGTAGGAGCCGCGGATCTTGCGAACTGCCTCATTGTCGACCGGCTCGTCCTTGATGTGGGCGCCGTTGATCACATACGTATGGCGGTCCGGGTGAGAGACCTCGCCGCCGATCTGCTCGATGGCGCCGACAATCGCGCGGATGTCAGAGACATCCGGCACGTTTTCGATCGTCACGGGCTGACTCGCCATGATGGATGCAGAAAGAATCGCCAGAGCAGCATTCTTTGCTCCCGCGATTTCCACTTCCCCGACGAGGGGATTTCCTCCCTTGATCACGTAATGGTCCATAAACAATCAGATCTCCAACTCTCCACTGAACCCGACAATTTCCTCTTACCGGATCCATACCGGATCTTTACAGAATAAGCGCTGTACTAGGATAGCGCACGCTTTCGGAACTGTCAAACCGGCAAATGGCCAAAAATCCACCACGTGCATGCCCTTCGCCTTGCGGTTTTTTCACTCTGCTTTCAGTTTGTCACGTACTCGAGCGGGTTGACGGCCGTGCCGTTGATGCGCATCTCAAAGTGCAGATGCGGGCCCGTGCTGTTGCCGGTGGAACCGGACAGCGCGATGACATCGCCCTGGGAAACGGTCTCTCCCACGCTGACCTCGACCTTCGAGAGATGTCCGTAGCGGGTCTCCACGCCGTTTCCGTGGCTGATGAACACCACGTACCCGTAGTTTCCGTACCAGCCGGCCTGGGTCACGGTACCGCCGCTCGATGCGTGGACGGCAGTACCGGTCGAGACCGCGATGTCGACGCCCTGATGGTAGCTCGAGGCCGCGGCGTTGGGCTTTGTGCGGTGGCCAAAGCCCGACGTGATGTATCCTCCGGAGACCGGCCAGATGTAGGTCGGTGGGTTCTTGGTGCCCTGTTCGATGATCTCCGGCACCGCCTCTGTCACGACCTCCTCCTTGATAAGGGTGGTGGAGACGGCCTCTCCCGATGCGGAGTTGTACTCCACGTCCTCGAGAACCCGTCGCTGTCCCTCGACGGCGTCCTGGATCACCTCGGACTTTGTCGTGTACCATCTGTCGTTGTACTTCGTGATCGTATCGGCGGAGTAGTTCTCATCCCGGCTCTGCCGTATGGTGTAGTTCAGGGCAAGCGGCGCCGCCTGGACCCGCACAAGAAGCAGGTCTCCCGGCTTGTACACCGGATTGCCGGCATCAAGCCCGTTATCCGAGATGAGCTCGTCTGCCGTCTCCCCGTAAGCCTGTGCAATGGAGTCCAGGGAATCGCCGTTCTTCACCTCATACCGGGTCGTCACGTCCTCCTGCCCGGTAACGATCTGGTACGCGTCATCGAGCGTCTCGATCTCGCTCTCCGGAAGGTAGGTACTGGCGATCTCGATTCTGCTGTCGAAGGAGACCTTCGTGAGTTTCCCGTCCGTATAGTCGTCAAAGTTTACCGCAACCTGCGGGGTCACGGCATCGAAAAAGCCCGAGAGCTGTGCCTCGATCCCGGCAGAGGGGTACGCCTCGCTGGAAAGGAGCGCGCTCTCGTTCTTTGCCTCCTCGTTTGTATCCTCGATCGAAGCGGAAAGAACGCACAGACGGCTCGAGGAATCCCTCGAGATCGTGACGTCATAGCTCTCCCCCTCGTCATACTGGGAAAGGACCGGCTCCATCACCTTCTGCAGGAGCTCCTTCACCTCATCGAGGGTTGCAAGGTTCACGATGGTCTTCTTGATGCGCACGCTGTAGCAGCGCGTATAGGTCCGCTCCTCGTGATCGGAGAGAGCGCTCACCATGGAGGCGGTCAGATCATCCTCGGAGGAAAGAGAGCCGAAGAAGGAGTTTCTCTCCTCAAAGGTCAGGTCCGCATCGACAAAGAGCATGTCATCTTCAAGCGCCGTCTCCGGGCGCGCAAGGCGCCGGCGTGCCTGACGAAGGCACTCCCTTGCCGTTTCCTCATCCGTCACGGTGCCCACGTCCTCACCGCACAGAAACACCTCATAGTAGCTGTTCTCCTCCCCGGAAAACGACACGAACTGCGGGAAAAACAGCAGGGAGATGCCAAGGACCATAAAGGACATCAGAATCAGATACAGTTTGATCAAACGGGCATATCGATGCATGGAGGTGGCAGTCCCAGAGGTTTTCAGGAAGAAAGCCGGCGAAACCGCCGGCTTTCAGGAATTTCAGGTTCAGGTATCGGTCTTGTTTACAGCCCGAACATGTGGAGCAGGCCGAAGAGATCGGCGCACTCGAGCAGAAGCCCTGCAAGGGCCACGATAAAGGTGAGGACAAGGAGCGGCGAGGTCTTCGGCTTTTCCTGCTTGGTCAGAGGCTCCAGGGCGTCCTTGAGCTCCTGGGTCTGCTTCTGCAGCTGCTGCTCCGTCGCCGCCTGGATGTTGCGGTAGACCCGGACATTTTCCTTGTGGGAGAAATCATCGGACTGCTGAATCAGGTCCGCGATCTTCTCCTGCATGGAATCGAGAGATTCCTTCGTCTTGTCGCCGACGGCGCTGATGGACTGGGTCGTCGCGTCCTTCACCGCATCGAGGGACTCCTTCGTCTTTGCACTCTGCTCCTGCAGGGAATCGTCAAAGCCGGTCTGGATCTGGCTGAAGTCGATGTCGCTCCCCTGCGGGGCAGCGGTCTTCATCTGCTCCGTGGCGGTGCTCATGATCTCCTGAATGCCCTTGGTGGTCTCGACATTCATCTTGCGGAGCTCTTCGATCATCTGGCTGTTGCGGTCGCACAGATCCTTCAGCGTCTGGATCTGCCGGGCATATTCGGAGGCGACGCTTCGAAGTTCACTTGTGTCCTTCGCCTGTGCTTCTCCGTTTGCGCGGATCAGCGCATCCGCATCCAGTTCTCCGAGCCCCGTGCTCACCGTATTTTCCGACATCGACAGACACCTCCCTGCTCTTTTGCATGGTTCAATCAGGCATCATTTTAGCATCCGCAGAATAGAAGTTCAACGACGCCGGAAAGACCAGGCTGCCCTCCGATGACAGAGCGCAGGTTCCGTCTCCCGGAAAAATACAATATTCTTGTGCAGTGTGTACAATTATCAGTATAATTCCCGGAAGCTTTCGAGCACATTTACAAAGGTGTAACGACTCGTTCACAGTCCGTTAACAATAGATTGCTACGATATGAATCGCAAGAGACAAACACATAGATCATTTTTTTCATAATACGCCCGGGTGTGCTGCGAGACACATCCGGGCCTCCTCTTTTTAAAGCAGCAAAAGACCCGGAGCCACCGCCCCGGGTCCGTCTTTCCGTTATCGTTCAGTTCTTTCTTTCCACCACCAGCACATGGCAGGGCGGGATGCTCCCGTCCTGTTCTCCGTAGAGAACGCTCTCGTTCTTTGAAAGGGAAATCTTTCCCTCCTCTGTTCCGAAGTTCTCGAAAAAGAGATACGTGGAATCGCCCTTTAGTCTGCTCTGCACCTCGACGCCGGACGGAAGATCTTGAACCAGAGGCCCGATCCCCGCATCGAATATGGCGCGCCGCATCAGGTCGGAAAGAAGCGCCTCATCAGCGTGTGCTGCAAGGTAGTAGGCCTTTCCCTTTCCGAATGCATGTACCGTCAGGGCGCTCTCCCCGGCATAGAAATCCTCCCCGTAGGTAAGGAGCGTTTCCGCACCCTCCGGGGCAATGCGCTCACAGAGCCTGTCGCAGGAGTAGGTCTTCCCGTTTCCCGTCAGGGTATTCTTCTGCCCGTCGTACAGGCCGTCGATCTCAAGGCGCCGGATCCCGAAGACGTCCGTCAGGCCATGCGGCGTATCGCCCTCAAAGCAAAGATCCGTTTCGTCGACCACGCCGGTAAAGTACGTCCCGACAAGAACGCCCCCGTTTTCGACGAAGGCTTTAAGCCTTCTGTCATTCTCATTGCGGACACTGTAGAGCATCGGCAGAACGATGAGGTCGTAGGGTTCATACCCGTGGTCCTGATCGATGACGTCGACATCGATCCCCTGCTTTTTCAGCGCCCTGTAGAGCTCCTGGATAAACTCCAGGTATCCCATGCCGCAGTTGCGGGGGCCCTGGGTGTCTGCGATCGCCCACCGGTTCTGGGTGTCCTGGACCAGGGCTGCTCTCGCTCTTGTGACGGCGCCCTTTGCACGGGAAATCCTTTCGAGCATCCGTCCGACCTCTGCCGCCTCCTTGTAGACTCTCGTGTCGTCCCGTCCCGTCTGGTCAATCAGGGCGCCGTGGAACTTCTCCGAGGATCCCCTGCTCTGGCGGATCTGGAAGTACTGCACGGAGTCCGCGCCGTGGCCGATGGCATGGAGGCTTGCACAGGTAAGGAGCCCCGGGGCTTTGAGCCTGCTCACCTCCTGCCAGTTCGTGGAGGATGGGCAGCTCTCCATGAGAAGGAAGGGCTGATCCTTGAGAGATCGCATGTAATCGTGGCAGCGCCCGTGCCCGAGGGCGGGCTTTTCATTGCCCTCAGGTCCTCCCCACTCCGGGTAGGAGTCCCAGGAGATGATGTCGAGGTCTTTTGCCATGCGGCCGTAGTCGAGGCCGTCGTAGTCGTACATCATGTTGATGGTCATGGGCTGCGCGGCGCCGCCGTCTTTCAGGGCCTTCTTCTCGACCTTCATGAAGTCCGCCGTCTGATCCGTGATGAACCTCTTCCAGTCAAGATCAAGTCCCATGGTCGCGCTCTCTCCGATGGGGGAGGGTGCCTCCACCTCGGAGAAATCCGCATACGTGTGGCTCCAAAACGTGCTCCACCAGGCCCTGTTCAGGGCCTCGATCGTGCCGTATTTCTTCTTCAGCCACTGCCGAAACGCCTCCTGGCAGAGCGGGCAGTAACACTCGCCGCCAAACTCGTTGGAGATGTGCCAGCCGATAACGGCAGGATTTCCCGCAAACTTCTCCGCGAGCTTCCGATCGATCTCATAGACCTTCTGCCGGTAGACAGGGGAGGTGAAGCAGTGATTGTGGCGTCCCCCGAACTTTGCCTTTGTGCCGTCCGGCAGAGTCCGAAGGACCTCCGGATACTTTTCCGCAAGCCAGCGCGGCCTTGCGCCGGAAGGCGTTGCAAGGATCGTGGAGATGCCGTTCTCATAGAGGCGGTCGATGATCTCCTCCAGCCAGTCGAGGTGATACTCTCCCTCTCTTGGCTCCTCCACGGCCCAGGCAAAGACCCCGAGGGTTGCCTCGTTCATGTGGGCATTCTTCATCAGCCGGACGTCCTCCTTCAGGATATCCGGGCGGTCCAGCCACTGATCCGGGTTGTAGTCTCCGCCGTAAATAAAGTGTTCCATGACTTTCCTCTCCTCCCGACAATTCCCTGCAAAACAAAGGGCCGGCTGCCCGGTCCTTCATCATTTGTTTCTGTTGTTTTCCTCCAGCTCCTGCAGCTCGTTGTTGAGCTCGAGCATCTTGGCGTCAAGCTCGGAGACCATCACGGAGCAGTCATACAGCTCCTTTGCGATCTTGTCCGGCACCTCGCCCGGAAACTTGTACTGAATCTTGTGGTCAAGGCTTGCCCAGAAGTCCATCGCGATGGTTCTTATCTGCACCTCGACCTTGGTGTCGACGATGCGGTCCGAGAGATACACGGGGACCATGACGATCATGTGGTAGCTCTTGTAGCCGGATGGCTTTGGCTGGGCGATGTAATCCTTGATCGCAAGGACCCTAATATCCGCCTGGTTCGAGATCATGTCCGCGATCTTGTAGATGTCCGTCGTGTAATCACAGATCACGCGGACTCCTGCGATGTCGTTGCAGTACTTGACCATGTTGGCGAGAGTGACCTCATACCCGTGCCGGCGAAGCTTCTTTGCGATGCTCTCCGGGGTCTTGATCCTCGCCTTGATGTGCTCGATCGGGTTATAGTTGTGTACATGCTGAAATTCCTGATTGAGGATATTCAGCTTTGTCTGCATCTGGGCCAGCGCACCCTCATAGTACAGCATGACTTCCTCATAGCTGTCCGCGCCTTCGCCCTCTACTACGATTTCCATAAAACGGTTCCACTGACAATGAAATTCGGAGCCGGACCCCCGTCCGGTTCCGTTACAAATTTAACAAAAGACATTTTACCATAAAATCCATTCCATAATCATGAATTTTCGGTAAAACTGTCCAGAAATACCTCCGGATGCGCTTTGAAAAACGTGGGATTGGAGGTAAGGGAGAGCACCAGTCTCTTCGGGAGCTTTTTGTACTTCTTCCCGAGCCGGTACCCCACAAGTCTTGCCCCGCAGGTTGCGACAAACCCCGGGATCTCGGATCTGCCGCCGTTTTTCTGAAGATACGAGATCACGGCTTTTACATAGTGCATGCCCTCTCCCTCGGAGGAGGCCTTCGCAAAGATCTCCGGGTGCATTGCCTGGGAGACGCCAAGGTCAAAATTCCGGTGGAACTGCTGCCCCGCACTGTAGTGATGGCTGTGATAAACTAAAGCCTCTGCCGTGTACCGGATCCGGCAGCCCGCCTTCAGCGCCCGGCCTGCAAAGACCATGTCCTCGTTGAAGATCATGGGCGAGGGAAAATCTCCCAGCGCATCGAGGACGGATTTCCGGTAGAGCGCACAGACATTGGAGCAGAAGTATGTCTTGATCCCGAGTGTTGCAAAGTCTTCTTCGGACTTTACCCTGCTCTCCTCAGGATAATTGAACGCCCTCGAAAAGACCTCCGCCTTCCTCTCCCCGGGATTTGGCAGCTGTCTTGCATAGGAGACCGCAAGGGTCTCGTCCCTCACCATCGGTGCATAAAGCTTCTCCACAAGATCCTCCCCGGAAGGCAGGGCATCCTGCGTCATCAGAAGGCAGAAGTCTGCCCCCGTGCAGAGGGACACCCCGAGATTTCTCGTCCCGCCGTGATCGAAGGAGACCTTGTCGATATGACGCACGGATACCTCCGGGAACTTCTCTGCAAGGGCCTTTTCATCAAGTCCCTGCTCCTCCAGAAGCTTTTCAAACAGGGGCTGCTCCGTGTTGATGATCCGGATCGCGCGCACCCTGAGCGTCTGTCTTTCCAGCATGTCAAAAATCTGCAGCAGCCTTGCATCCGGACGGTACGTCGGGATCACGACATCAATGACGGGTTCCATCGTTCACCTCACAAAGAAAGCCGGCAAAAGCCGGCTCTCTTCTTAACTTCTGTTCTTTTCGTTTCCGGAAAAGGCTGCGCCTTCTCCATCAGGCATGATCCGCGTCGGTCATCTCCTCCGGCACGACATCCTTTGTCATGTCATCGATCGTGTTGCTCGTATCCTGCACGTTCTGGGTGACATCATAATCCGAGTCATCGAACAGGTAGGAGTGCAGCCAGGTCACGTTCTCGGAGAGGGATCTCGGAATGACGCAGTCGCCCAGGGCTCCTCCGATGTTCGACTGAATCCTCAGATCCTGCTGCGGGAAGCCGTTCGCCATCGAATCGATGGAATCCTCGGTATCGAGACTGTAGTTCGAGAGCGTGGACAGATCCGAGATCAGCGTCGTCAGGTCATAGGAGGTGTAGATCTCGGAGAACGCGGTGTTTGCAATCTCCGAAATCTGAGACGCCGAGGCGCTCTTTGCCTTCTCGAAGGTCGCATAGAACACGGCCCTCTGCCGTGCGGCTCTCTTGTAGTCCCAGCCGGAGGTATAGCGGATGCGGCAGTAGGCCGTCGCCTGCAGGCCGTCCAGCGTCTGCAGTCCCGGGGTCGTGACCTCGGTGTAGTCGATGCCGAGCTCCTTCGCCATCGTCGACTGATAGTTGTTCAGGTGCGGGATTTCGTCCTCGGTGACATCGATCTGAATGCCGCCCAGGGCATTGATGACATCGGTCAGTCCGCCGAAGCCGATCGTCACGAAATCCGTGATGTTCAGGTCAAGGTTCGTGTTGAGCATGTTCAGGGCCTGCTCCGGGCCGCCCTTTGCATAGGCCGCGTTGGCCTTGTTGATCTCCCCGTTTCCGATATCCAGCAGCGTATCGCGGTAGATCGAGACGAGCTTTGCCTCGCCGGTGTCCTCATTGATGGACAGGATCAGGATCGCGTCGGAGCGGGTGTTCTGATCGAGCTCACCCTCCGTGGAATCCACGCCGAACAGGGCGATGTTCCGGTACCCCTTCATGGCGCCGGTCAGGGCATCCTGCTGCACCTCATCAGAGATGTTCTCCTCGACGTTCGTATCGGAGATATCAAGCTTTCCGATCTTCTCGACGCGGGTCATGGCATAGAGCACGGCGACCACGACAAGAAGTGCCACCATCTCGATGATAAAGACAACAAGACGCCGTCTCTTTCTCTTCCGGATGGTCTTGTCGTCGTACTCGGACTCATCATAGGCGTCCCCGTACCCGTCGTCGTAGGAGAGATCTTCCTCGCGGTACGAGCGATCGCGGGATTTCTTCTTCGATGCCTTCTTTACGCGGCTCTTTTTCCCGGAAGAGCGCCTTTGTTCCGGATACGAATCATCCGCACCCTCCCCGTAGTAGTCGTTCCCGGCATTCTCATCCCAGGCATCGTCTCCGCCATAGCCGTTTCCGCCGTAGGAATCATCCCCGTAAGCCTCATCGCCATAGCCGTCGCCGGCATAGCTGCCGTTCCCGTAGGCATTCTCGTCATACGATCCGTCACCGTAGTCCTGTCCTCTGCTGTCTTCCCCGTACGAATCTTTTCTTCCGGCGGCAGGATCTTTGTAGGGATCCTCACTGCCGTACTGTTCATCCTGGTACCCGTCCTGATACGAATCGCCTTCCTCGTCAAAGAAGTCGTCGTCCTCATAATACGTATCACGATTCCTGTTGTGGTTCGTGGACATTTCCACCTCCGGATGGTGTAAGCAAAATCAGACAAAAGCATACCTGCAAATCTACAACATTTTCCCCCTGCAGGCAAGCGAAAAAGAACCTGCGGCGGGCCTTGCCGGCAGCCGCAGGCTTAAACTTATGCGCAGTATACCATATTTTTGAGATGCGTGTGCATCAGTACGCGTTCTTGTTGATAAATCCCTTGAAGATTGTCAGAAACATGATCTTGAAGTCAAAACCGAAGGTCCAGTTCTCGATGTAGTACAGATCGTACTCGATTCTCTTCCGGATGGAGGTATCGCCGCGGTAGCCGTTGATCTGCGCCCAGCCGGTGATGCCGGGGCGGACCTGATGCTTGACCATGTACCTTGGGATCTCCTCCTTGAACTTCTCGACAAACTGCGGCCTCTCGGGCCTTGGTCCCACAAGGGACATGCTGCCCGTCAGGACGTTGAAGAACTGCGGCATCTCGTCGATCGAGGTCCTTCGAAGGAAGGCGCCGAACTTCGTGACTCTTGCATCTCCCCGCGTGGTCCAGCCCTTCTTCTCCTCTTCCTTTGTCTGCACGTCCATCGTCCGGAACTTGTACATCGTAAATTCCTTCGCGTGGAGACCGACTCTCGTCTGCTTGAAGATGACAGGTCCCGGGCTTGTCAGCTTGATGCCGATGACGGCAAAGAGCATGACCGGCGAGAACAGGATGATGAGAAGGATGCTCCCCACGATGTCCACGATGCGCTTGATGAATGCATTCCAGGTGTTCGTGAGCGGGACGTAGCGGATGTTGATGACCGGAAGCCCCATGAGGTCCTCGGTGTAGGGCCTGGAGGGAAAAAGCGAGTTGTAGTCCGGGATAAACTTCGTGTGGACGCCGGACTTCTCGCACTTGTCGACGATGGTCTCGAGGTTGTCATAGTCCTGCAGGGGAAGCGTGATCGCGATCTCGTCGAGCTTGTTCTCCGGCAGAATGATATCGAGGTCTCCGAGGGTTCCGATGACCTTGACGCCCTTGTAGGTCGTTCCCCTGGGGACGTGGTCATCGAGGATCCCGTGGCAGACGTACCCCCACTGGGCGTTTGCGTAGATCCGGTCGAGATACGCCTCCCCCGCCCTCGAATAGCCGACGAGGATGATGTGGTGGAGGTTGTTGCCCTTGCGTCTGATATGGTAGAGGATCCTGCGCACCTGATAGCGGTAGAGCACGGTCAGGGTGATGTTGATGAGATAAAACAGCAGGATGAAGGATCGCGAGAAGTCGACGACACCGCGGACGTTCGTTGCGATGAGGAAGAAGGCCACCATGATGCCGATCATGCCGACCGTGTTCGCCTTGATGATGTTCGCGATCTCGCTCCGGATCCTCGACGAGCGCTTTGCCGAGTAGAGGTTGTAGATCGAGTAGAGCACGAGGTAGAACGGCACGATGAAGTAGAGCGCCGTAAAGTACGACTCCGCGGACAGGGCCGTGATGCCGGGCGTCGTGTCCGCAAGGGGCGTCTCGAACTTGATCAGCCAGGCAAGGAAGTAGCTCACGACGACCACGACGCCGTCGAGTACCACGTGCATGCGATTGAAAAAGATCTGATTATCCTTAATCATACGTTACTGTCCGTCTTTGAGCTCCCGGAACAGGTTGCTCCAGAGCTTTCCCTGTATGCGGACATAGGAGGGCAGGTGCTCCATGGAAAAGGGCACCTTTGTACCAAGATAGAGGGGCATCACCTGCTGCATCTCTTCATCTGCCCCCTCGAGAAGTGCTTCCTCCGGGAGGGAGCGCTTTTTGTAAAAATAGCCGTATTTTACAAGCCAGTCCTGATCCTTTGCGACATAGATCAGGGCCTTGCCCCGTTCAAGACCGTCCGAAAAGGCCTCGCCCAGTCCCTTCTTTGTAAAGTAGTGCTGCTTCATCGCCCGGCCGAGGGCCAGGAAGAGAAGGTTGATCACGTACTGGAAGGCAGGCATGTTCTTCCAGGCAAGATAGCTGCTGTTGCCGGAGGCAAGAGACTCCTTGAAGGCATTGTACCGGCTCCCGCTCGTCGCAGACCCTGCATGATAGCAGACGGCCTTCGGCTCGTAGAGGTTCCGGTAGCCAAAGATCTGTGCCCGGTACCCGATGTCCACGTCCTCGAGGTAGCAGTAGTGCCGCTCGTCAAAGTATCCGATCTTCTCAAACCCCGCCATGCGGTAGATCGCAGCCCCGGCGCAGGTGGAGAAGATCTCCTCTCTCTTCTCATAGGTATCTGCAGGCTTTGCCTTACCCCTTGCTCTTGCGTATCCCAGGATCGAGTACAGATCCCCCGCATCGTCGAGAACAGACGGGTCCTTCATCGAGAGCATCTTTGCCTGCACGGAGAAGGTCTTCGCGCTCTGCGCGATCGTCGTATAGAGTCTCTCGACGAACGTCTTCTCCACCTTCACATCGTTGTTTAACAGGATCGCATAGCGGCTGCGCACCAGGTGCAGGCCGCAGTTCACCGCATGGCAGAAGCCCGTGTTGGTCGAAAGGGGATAGACGAGGACCTCCGGGTACTTTGAAAGCAGCTCTCTCGAGCCGTCGTCCGAGCCGTTGTCGACGACGATGATCTTCGGAACCATCGTGCCCTGGAGGATGCTCTGAATGCACAGGTCCAGGTACTGTATGCCGTTGTAATTCGGGATGACGACCGTCACATCCTTCTCACGCTTCACCGGTCTGTCCATTCTTCTTTCCCTCCGGGATCTTCACCACCATCGACGGATCAAAGACCACCAGGTATCCGAGATTCTGCGCCATCTGGCAGAACTCGATGCTCTTCTGCTTCAGGTACGTGGCGTTTCTGCCGTCTTTCGGCATCACGCCCCGCTCAAAACTGACATTAAAGACATCGCGGTAGAGGGGCCTGAGCTCATCGCGGATCTGCATGCAGCGCACGTCCACCGCAGCCGCATCGCACCTGGTATCTGCCCGGTGCATCGGCCCCGACTCCATCACGTGCATGCCCTCGAAGAAGACATTCCCGTCCCCGTCCATCATGCCGCCGATGATCCGGTCCTTCCCGTTGATGATCTTGCCCCCGATAACGCCGACCTCCGGGCGCTGTGTCAGGATATCGGGATCATAGTCGATGTCATAGAACCCCCGGTGACGGGAGTCTTTCACCGTCGCCCGGATCCTGCAGCTTCGAAGATAGTCCTCGAGAGCGCGCTTTCCCGCATCATAGGCATAGGACTTGCTCCCGGGATTTCCCGCGGTCGACCCCTCGTGCATGCGCCAGTGGTAGAGCACCTTGTCGATATGACAGACATTGCTCCAGGGCGCCCGAAGGATCAGGTCATAGTCCTGTGCTCCGTCGTACTCGCTTCGAAGACCGAGCGCCAGGAACAGCTCCCGCTTCATCACGAGGAGGTGACAGATGTAGTTGTTCGAGAGGAGATAATCCGGATTAAAGTCGGGCTTTCTGTTCGGCTCGAAGAAGCGCGATACCTTCTCATCGCACTTGTCCTCGTCGGAGTAGAGGATCTCCGGCGCCGGGGTCTTTTTGAGGATCGCCCTCGTCACCTGATAGAGCGCATCGGGTGTCAGGACATCGTCGTAGTCAAGAAGCGCCACATAGCTTCCCGAAGCCGCAGCCGCCGCCGCATTCGTGTTCCCCGAGATCCCGAGGTTTTCCGCAAGGCGCACATAGCGGATTTTGTCGCTCTTCTTCTCCCTGACCACCTGTCCCGGGATGTCGGAGGTACTCGCATCGGCGATGACAAGTTCCAGGTTCTGAAAGGTCTGGGACAGAACCGCGTCCATCATCTCCTTTAAATAGACGAGGTTCGGCTCAAACACCGGCACGAGAAAGCTGACAAGGGGCAGGGTGTTTTCCCTGCCGTCCGCGACGATGCTCTCATACATCGCCCTCTCGCGGGTCAGTTCCTTCCCGGAAGGCGCCTCATACGTATAGGGTTGTTGCCGCATCTCCAGAAGCCGCTCTCTGGCTGCATAGAAGGTGTCGACAAAGCCGTTCCGCAAAAAGTAGCGGAACGTCTTTAGCAGGTTTGCCCTAAAGCTCATGAACGTAAATCCTTATAAAGCTGAAAAAAGCCGGCAAAGAAGAAATCCCTTCTTGCCGGCTTCTTTGACTGTCTTATTTTATCCTATTTGCGCCGTTTTGTTTAGACGCGTTCCGGATCCGAACACAAAGCAAAACTGTGTTTTACTTTTTTGCTTCAGATGTGTTCCTTCACCGCGTTCGTCAGCTCCTCGAGCTGCTTTGCGGAATCGTCAAGGCTGGTACCCTTGACACCCATGTAAAACTTGATCTTCGGCTCCGTGCCGGAAGGTCTGACGCAGCACCATGCATCGTTGTCGAGCTCGAAGTAGAGAACGTTCGAGGTCGGAAGACCGGTCTTTCCTTCCTTGCCGGTTGCAAGGTCCAGGGTCTTTCCGCTCTCGTAGTCGCGGAACTGCACGACCTTCCACTTGCCGAAGTTCTTCGGAGGGTTCTTGCGGAAGCCTTCCATCATCGCCTGGATTTGTCTTGCGCCCTCGATGCCGGCCTTGGTGATCGCGATCTGGCCTTCCTTGTAGAAGCCGTACTCCTCATAGATCTTCTGCATCTGATCCCAGAGTGTCAGGCCCTGCTTCTTGTAGAAGGCAGCAGCCTCGCACAGCATCATGACGGCAACCGGTGCGTCCTTGTCACGCGCATGCGTGCCGGCAAGGCAGCCGTAGGACTCCTCGAGACCGAAGACGTAGTTGTAGCTGTGCGCCTCTTCGAACAGGCGGATCTGCTCGCCGATGTACTTGAAGCCGGTCAGGGTCTCGACATAGTGGCAGTGATACTTCGTGGCAACGGCCTTTGCAAGGTTCGTCGTGACGATCGTGGTGACGAATGCCGGATTCTCGGGCATCGTGCCAGTCTTTGTTCTCTCGCGCAGGATGTACTCGCCGATCAGCATGCCGGACATGTTGCCGGTAAAGCCGATATACTCACCGGTCTTGGTATCCTTTGCATAGACGCCGAGGCGGTCTGCATCGGGATCGGTTGCAAGAACGATGTCCGCATCCTTCTCCTTTGCAAGCTTTAAGGCCAGCGTGAAGGCCTTCGGGTCCTCGGGGTTCGGATACTCGAGAGTCGTGAAGTTGGGATCCGGATCCTTCTGCTCGGGCACCACATAGACGTGCTTGAAGCCAAGCTCATCGAGAACACGGGTGACCGGGATCAGTCCTGCTCCGTGGAACGGGGTGTAGACGATGCGGATATCGTCTGCCATCTCCCTGATGACCTCGGGGTGGATGATCTGCTTCTTGAGCGCCTCCATGTAGGCGTCGTCCACTTCCCTGCCGAAGTACTGGAGAAGTCCTGCGGCCTTTGCATCGGCCTCGGACATGGTCTTCACCTCATTGTAGCTTGCGACCGCATTGACGTCAGCGATGATGCCGGTGTCGTGGGGCGGTGTCACCTGTGCGCCGTCCTCCCAGTAGACCTTGTAGCCGTTGTACTGGGGCGGGTTGTGGGACGCGGTGATCTCAACGCCTGCCTGGCACTTGAAGTACCGGAGGGCAAAGCTCTCCTCCGGAACGGGGCGAAGCCGGTCGGAGAGGTAGGCCTTGATGCCGTTGGCGGCAAGGCAGAGCGCCGTCTCCTTTGCGAACTCGGCGCTCATGCGGCGGGAATCATAGGAGATCGCGACGCCCTTCTTCGGATCGCCGTTCTTGTTGATATAGTTGGCAAGACCCTGTGTGGCCTTGCGGACCGTGTACAGGTTCATGCGGTTGGTGCCCGCTCCGATGATGCCGCGCAGTCCCCCCGTGCCGAAGGCAAGATCCTTGTAGAAGCGGTCCTCGACTTCCTTCTCATCGTTGCGGATCGAAAGCAGCTCCTTCTTGGTCTCATCGTCGAAGTACGGATCGGTGAGCCAGTACTGGAACTCCTTTGCCACTCTCTCTTCCATAGCTTGTTTACCTCCTGATTGTTTCACATGTGTGTGTACATATGCTCTTTAATCCTGCACCTTCAGCGAATAATCGCTGCGGTCCAGGGTAAAGTTCGGATTGTAGTAGGGATCCCCCTTCTCGATGACGTCCTTCCACTTCGTTCGGAAGTGCTCGGACTCTCTGTCATAGCGCTTTGCGTTCTCCCCCTCAAGATCGCTTCCTCTCGAGTCGGACTCATAATGGTAGAGCTCCGCAAAGGGCGTGAATACGTTGAGGTACCCCTTTTCCCTGCAGCGCAGGCAGAAGTCGACGTCGTTGAGCGAGACCTCAAAGCTCTCATCGAGTCCCTGCAGATCATCAAAAATCGACTTCTTCACCATGAGGCAGGCGCCCGTCACGGCGGAGACGTCCTGCGCATAGCACAGGCGCCCCATGTAGCCGAGGTTCTCACGCCTCTGCTTGTAGTGCGTGTGCCCCGCGGTCCGGTGTGCCCCGAGCCCGATGACAATGCCCGCGTGCTGAATGGTCTTGTCGGGGAAATACAGCTTTGCCCCGACACAGGCAACGTCCTTCCTCTGGGCGTACATGAGAAGCTCTTCCATCCAGTTGACCGAGATGACCTCGGTGTCATTATTCAGAAGAAGCAGGTACTGTCCCTTCGCGAACGAGGCACCGAAGTTGTTGATCCTCGAGTAGTTGAAGGTCTCTCCCTCTTTGTACTCATAGGTCACAACCTTCACCCTGTCCTTGTAGGGCCCGCTTGTTACTTCTTTATAGTATCGCAGGGTTTCGTCCTGTGTCGATCCGTTCTCGACGATGATGATCTCGTAGTTCTCCCAGGTCGATTTCTCGAAGATCGAGTTCAGGCAGCGCTTTAAGTCCGCCGCATGGTCTTTGTTCGGAATCACGATGGAGATCAGGGGCTCTCCCTCGATCTCATAGGTGATCTTGAAGATCGTCTCAAAGGCTCTCGTCGAGGTGATCTTGAAGTTTTTAAACCCGTGCCGGCGAAGGTGATCCGCGACAGCGCCCTTTGCGGCATCGATCGCATACTCCTTTGCCTTGATGTTCCCGGCAGTCGACCCCGCGTGGCTTCTCCAGTAGTAGAGGAGCTTTGGCACGTGCACGATGTTCTTTGCCTTGTCGGTGAGGCGCAGGATCATGTCGTGGTCCTGGGAGCCGTCAAACTCGGAGCGGTAGAGTTCCTCGCCCTCAAGCAGTTTCCGGTCAAAGCAGGACAGATGGCAGATGTAGTTGTTCGCCCGAAGGTTGTCGATCGCGTAATCCGGCTTGAAGTGGATCGTCACGAAGTGGTTCAGGTTCGACTCCCTGAAGGTCGTCTCATCACAGTAGAGATAATCCGCGTTCTTCTCGTTGATCGCCTTCACGTACCAGTACAGGACGCTCGGGTGGAGATAATCGTCGTGGTCAAAGGGCGCGATGAACTCGCCCGTTGCCATTAAAAGGCAGGCATTCGTGTTCGCCGAAATCCCGCCGTTCTTTGCAAGCTTCTGATAGAGGATCCGCTTCTTCAGGTTTTCGTCTTTGTCCTGATACTCCCGGACCACCTTCCCCACATAGGCGTGGGCATCGTCCGATCCGTCGGCAAGGCAGAGCTGCCAGTTGCCGTAGGTCTGGTTCACCACCGAGTCGATCATGTCCCGAAGGTACTCCTCGGGGGTGTTGTAGAGGGGAACGAGAATCGAGAAGAGGATCTGCCGCGAAAAGTGCGAGGCCTCTTCCTTCTGCCTTGCGCGCTCCGCCTCATCGGGGAAGCTCTTTGTGCCGTACCCCTTCTCCGCCTGCCTCTCCCGGATCTTGTACTGGATCTTTTTGACGACGCCTTTGGCGTCTCCCTGGTTCTTCACCCGGTCGACCTGGCGTTGGAAGAAGTGATAGACGTCACGGGCGGGCTTTGAGGCCTTCCAGAGGCGGTTGCTCTTGATGCGGTTCAGCTTGAAGTTCAGGTCGTCCACCTGATCCTCGAGGGATGCCACGCGGTCCGCGAGGAAGGCAGCCTTTGCCTTCTCCTTCTCGTACAGCTCCTCAAAGTCCTTTCCGCTCTCTTTGTTGTTCTCTTCCGGCTCCATCAGTATCCTTCTCTAACCTTCAGTTCCACATCCGACCAGTTCACAAGACGCTGTCTTGAGGTACGGTCAATTGCGAGCATGCCGATGAGGTACTTTCCCTTCGGCAGCGCATCGTTCTTTAAGATCGTCCAGAATCCGGTCAGCCTGTCATTGATCTGATCGGTCAGGTTCTGGGCAATATCCGGACGGTAGGCCGTCTCGGAATCCATCTCGTAGATCGTGCCATCCTCTGCCTTCAGGAGAACCTTCCGGTCATAGACCGCCTGGTTTGCATTGATGACAAAGGCATAGCCCTTGATATAGTACCCCTTGTTAATCTCAGCCCTGCCCGCCGCATCGGTCAGCGGGCCGGTGAGCCACCGGTCGAGGCTGTCCGCGTACTCGACGCCAAGCTTTAAGACAGGGTCCGTCCACTTCTCGGGGAAGGCCTTCTCCACCTTCTCCGGCTTGGTGTAGTGCGGGTTCCGAAGCTCCACATCCTCCACCGCAATCGAGAACTCCTTCACCGCAGGGTCCTGGTTGAGGTAGGGGTGATAGAAGGGATCCCGGAGGAAGAGCTTCGGGTGGCGGGACAGGAGCCTCTCCTGCTCCTTCGAGAGGCGCTGCGCCTTGATCTTGTCCTTCCGGTCATCTCCGCGCGACAGAGATTCGTGGTGATAGAGGTACATGTTGTTGCGGACGACGTTGTAGTAGCCCTTCTCGTACACCGAAAGGCAAAGGTCAATGTCGTTGAAGGCAACGGCGAAGTTCTCCTCGTCAAAGCCTCCGACCTCGCGGAAGAGAGAAGCCTTCAGCATGAGGCAGGCTCCCGTCACCGCGATGACGTTGCGGACGCCCTTGTTGTAACCGAAGTAGTGCTCCTCTTTGTTCGAGCAGTACTGCAGCTTGTGGATCGGGCCCGCATGGACGTTCACGACGCCCGCGTGCTGGATCATGTCCGAGTTCGGGTACAGAAGCTTCATGCCGACGCACCCGACATAGGGAAGCTTTGCCTTCTCGGAAAGATACGAGAGCCAACCCTTTGCCCGGATCTCGATGTCATCATTTAAGAACAGCAGAAGCTCTCCGTTTGCCGCGTTCGCCCCGAGGTTGCACATGCGGGAGAAGTTGAACTCCATCGGCGCATAGATGTAGCGCGCCGCCCCCTGGGCATCGTCGTGGGCCTTTAACAGACGCCGCACCTGCACCTGATTCTCCGGACTCGAGCCGTTGTCGACGACAATGATCTCGTAGGGTGAGTTCTCCGTGTACTTCTCGATCGAGCGGATGCAGGTCGCAAGGACCTTCGGGTTGTCCTTCGAGGGGATGATGATCGAGATGAGGCGCGTTGCCGCGGACTCACTCGAAAACCGCCCGGTGAGGGACCCGCGGATCAGGTTCGAGTTCCAGGGCTCAGGCTTTCTCGATGCGTGGAAGAGGATCTCCCTGATGTGTCCCACCGGAAAGTCGAACACGTCGCCGGAGCGCCTCGTAAAGCCGCCCTCTGCCTGCAGAAGCCGCATGCACAGCTTCCCGTAGATCCAGGAGCGCATCGGATCGTCGAGATCGGTTTTTGCCGCGTTCTTCTCCTCCTCGGCGTCCGCCTCAAGCTTCTGCCGTGCCTCGATGTCGCTTGCCACGCGCCCGCCGGGGTTGATCATTGCAAGCTCGCTCGAGCGGAAGGCAAAGATGTCCCCGATGTAGAACGTCGAGAGGAACGTATCCGGAGACCAGTCGGGCTTGAGCCACGGGTCCCGAAGCTGCCCGTCCTCGTCGATCCGGTCCTCGTCGCCGTAGACGAAGGAAATGTCCTCATGTTCCGCAAAGAAGTCGCGGATCATCTGCTCGGCGTAGTCCGTGACGTTTCCGTCGTCATCGCAGGCGACGATGATGTCCGGCATCTTCCGCTTCTCGCCAAGGATGTAGGAGCGAAGGTGTGAATAGCGAACGACCTCCAGACTCAGGGCATTGCCCTTCGTGTGATCTGCCGCCTCGATCTGCCTTTTCAGCTCAAAGGTATGCGGCCGGTACCAGGCCGCGTACGCGTTCTGCTTGGAGGCCAGATCCTTTCTGTATTGTTCCTCGCGGCCTTTGACGAGCCGCTCCTGGATCATCTTCTTGAGCATGAAAAAACTCCTTGCTGCTGAAAATCTATCTGTCTCTCTTTCTTCTCGAGAGGACCATGTCCGCCATGGTCCCCGGAATTCCCGCGATCTGAATCGCAAGGCTTACGGTATTTGCCTTCTGAGGATCCTTATCTTTGAGCTTTTTCCGGATTTTCACCATGTCAAAGTCAAGCCACGGGTCGCAGTCGAGGAAGGTGATCGCACCGCCCTCTCCAAGGCTCGATGCCGGCGTAACTCTCCGGTACTTCGGATTCTGCATGAGTGACGGATTTCCGTCGATATCCGCCCGCCTGAGCAGGCAGATGCAGGGAACCCTTGCGGGGTCGATGCGAAGGCGCTTCACATTGGCCGGGACCTGAATCGTAAAGGCGTTGACGCCCTCCGTCTCATAGTCGTGGTCGACGATAAACGATTCCTCCTCGCTGTAGCCCTTTCCGGTGTCGAAGAACACCTGCACCGCAACGGCTTCCCGGGCGCGGCGCCGCTCTTCCTTTTCCTTTGCCACCTGCTCATCGTGGATCTTTTTGAGGTGCGCCGCTTTCTCCGCATCGGTCTGGAGCTCTGCAGGCTTTATCACCTCGCCGCCGATCTTCGAGCGAAGTTCCCCGAGTGCCATCGTGCCCCCGGTCACATGCTCCTGGAAGGCGTCTTCGGCTGCGGTGAGCTTTTCGATCTCATCCTCCGAGACCTGCAGGAAGGAGAGGAGCTCGGATCTTCCGATGAGCTTTTCGAGCGCACCCTTTCGCTTTCCGTCCTCCCGGACATAGCAGACAAGGGAGCGGACCAGCTGATCCCGCACCGGGATCGCCTCATCGACTGCCCACTCGTAGTCGATCGCGGTCCAGGTATCGTTGTAAATGAGGATGTTCGAAAACGTGCAGTCGTAGTCGGAGATCGGTGCCCCGCTGTTGTATCCCACCCTGTCCCGGTAGGACGAAAGGAGGGCAAGAAACGTCTTTTTATCTCCTGCGGAAAGTGCCTGATCGAGGAGACTCTCGAGGGTAAGGCCCGGCACGAAGTCAAACAGAACGCCGCCGTCCATCGTCTCCCGGCAGGGGGCGATGAAGAGCTGATGTGCGGGATCGGCATTGCCGTCCTCATAGCGCGCCTTCAGGCCCTTGCAGGAGGCACTCATGCGCTGCACATGGGCCGCCGCAGCCTCCGTCTCCGGATACTTGCACACGATCCCGGTGCGCCCGAGGAGCCGGAAATCGGTCCGGATCTGATAGCCCGGATCCCGGTCCGTCGAAAACTTGCAGTACGCCACCGGAAGGGAAGGTCCCACGATGATCTCGTAGGAGTTTGCAAACAGGGGATAGACCCCCTCGGACAATATTCCGCGGTAGGCCTTCTTCTCGTCGAACAGAAGGAGACGGTCGCGGTCAAAGTTGCGGATATTGGAAGAGAGCTCGGATGCCTCCGGAAGGCGCTGGTCCGAGTAGAGCGTCTCCATGAACTTGTAGTCCGGGTACGGGTAGTAGAAGGAGTACTCGCTGGCCCCGACGCTCTGAAGGATCTGCTCGAGACCCGGGCGGGAGAAGGTCTTTGCCTCGCCCGTCGAGTCCGCGTAGGACTCGATGCCGTCAAAATAGCGGCCTGTATGGTCCTCGCGGCAGCCCGCAAAGTACTTGAGCCCCAGGCGGTTCTCGATCGCAATGACGAGCCGTCCGCCGGCCTTGAGGTGCGGCAGGAGCCGCAGAAGCTCCATGCGGAAGGGATCGCTTCCTCCCATGTAGACGCCCGCATACTCAAGGACGCCAATGAGGAAGATGTAGTCAAAATCCCGGTCGAGATCCGGTTCCACGTCCCTGAAGTTTCCGACGTGGATCGTGATGTTATCCCGGTCTTTGTTCCGGTACGCGTTGATCTCGCTTCTCTTCTTCGAGAGATCATTGCACACGACCTGTCCGCAGCGGCGGGCAAGGGTCGTCGTGATGGCGCCCTCTCCGGCGCCGATCTCGAGGACCTTCTCGGTTCCCTGGAACGGGATCCAGTCCACGATGTTGCCGCGGATGGGGGATAAATGATAGAGCACCGGCCAGGAGTTCTTTTCCCGGATCACCTGATCGAACTCCTGAGGCTCCTTCTCCTTTACGATCTGCAGGATCTCGTCCTCCGATGTCCCGTCGCTGTAGTAATCCTCGCCGGGCCAGCGGGTGAGATCAAGCGTTACGCCGCCGATCTTCTCGAGCTTCCTTCCCTCTTCCTGCTCTGTTGTCTGTTCCTTCGTCTGTTCCGAATCAGGCATCCGTCACCTTCACCTCTGAATTCATGTCGTAGTAGCCGACCGAGTTCTTGCTCGAGACCACGGTCAGTCCCATCACATCGTAGAGACGATGATACACCGTAAAGTCATTCCCCTCATATCCCGTGCAGCCAAGGGAAATGAGGTACTCTCCGCCCTGAAGATCCACCCTCTGGCGGAAGGTAATCTTCTTCTTATCACCCTTTTTGCAGGGCTCGAGGAACGCCTTCTCGAACATCGTGTTCGTTCCGGTGATCTCCACCCCGTACTTGTTCTTGATCGTGAAGGCAAAGATCGGCGCCTTCACGTCCTCGAAAAACTCCACCTCCATGATGATCGTGCAGGTGGATCCCTTGAGGATCGTCGAGTTGGAGATGCCCTTGTCGTCCTTGATGTCGTAGGATGTGATCTTCGCCTTACCGGAGCCGTAGTCGAGGACCTTCACCTCGGAGGACTCGCCGTTCTTCTGCGTCCTGTCCGTCGTCTCATCGGCGTTGTACTGCCCGACCAGCACCTGCTTGTAGATGTCGATCATCTCCTTGGGGCTTCCCTCGCCGAGCTTGTCGCCCTGGTTCAGGACCACGACGCGGTCGCAGTACTTGCTGATGCTCGAGAGATCGTGGGAGACAAACAGGACGGTTCTGCCGTTCTTCTTGAACTCCTCGAACTTGCGGTAGCACTTTGCCTGGAAGAACACGTCGCCGACGGAGAGTGCCTCGTCGACGATCAGGATCTCCGGGTCGATGTTGATGGCCACTGCGAAGGCAAGGCGCATGAACATGCCCGAGGAATAGGTCTTCACCGGCTGATAGATGTAGTCCCCGATATCCGCGAACTCCAGGATCGCGGGGAGTTTCTCCTTGATCTCGTCCTCGGAAAAACCGATCATCGTGCCATTGAGGTAGATGTTGTCGATGCCGTTGTACTCCATGTTGAAGCCGGCGCCGAGCTCGAGCAGGGCGGAGATGCGCCCGTTGACCTGAACCGTGCCGGAGGTCGGCGAGAGGACGCCGGTGATGATCTTCAGGATGGTCGACTTTCCCGAGCCGTTCGTCCCGATGATGCCCACCGTCTCTCCCTTGTAGACCGTCATGTCCACATGGTTCAGGGCGCGCTTTTCCGTAAAGCGGTGCTTTCTGCTCTTGGGCGAAAAGGCGTCCGCCACGCGGTCGCGGTTGTTCGCATAGAGCTTATATTCCTTGACCAGGTCTGTGACCTGAATAGCTACTTCTCTTTCTGCCATAAAATACGTCTGCTTTACAGTACGTCCGCGAACTGGGGCTTGAGCTTCCTGAAGATCAGTGCCCCGAACACAAACAAAAGCCCGGTGAAGATCCAGAAATAGGTCGAGGAGTAGAAGTGGGTAAAGAACCACTCGTGGCCGTAGATGGAACTGCGGTAGCCCTCGACGATGTAGGCCATCGGGTTGAGTTTGAAGATGAAACGCTTGTCCTCCGGCACGATCTGCAGGTTCCAGAGGATGGGGGTCGCCCACATGCCCACCTGCAGGACGATCGAGATGATCTGCTGCAGGTCGCGGAAAAACACGACGATCGCGCTCGTCGCATAACAGAGCCCGAGCACGAAGATGTACTCCGCCAGGGAGTAATAGATCAGCTGCACCCAGTAGACGGACGGCAGGTAGCCGTAGCCCATCGAGATCAGAAGCAGCACCGCCGTGAACCCGATGTGGGTGAACAGCGCCGCGTTGATCTTGATCATCGGCAGGATGCTGACCTTGAAGACCACCTTCTTGACGAGGAAGTTGTACTCGAGGAGCGAGCTCGTGCCGCTGGAGATGGCATCGCTGAAGAAAAACCAGGGGACAAGGCCCGCCGTCAGAAACAGGACGTAGGGCACCGAGATCTCCCCGGTGATGTTCTGCCTGCCCGATCCCATGATGCGGTCAAAGACGACATAATACATCGCCACCGTGACGACCGGCGGGACAAAGGCCCAGACGACGCCGAGGAAGGATCCCGCATAGCGCTTCCGGAAATCGTTTTTCGAGAGTCTCCAGATGAGCCGGCGGTTATTGTACAGGTCCTTCGGCAGCTGCGTGATCTTGTCATAGGCTGCCGTCATGAGAACGAGGATGAACCCGAGGAGCAGCAGGGCACAGATCTTCTTGAGCCGCGCGGTATCGGGGTCCTCCAGGACATTTTTATGAAGAAGCACCGCGAGGGCCAGGACAAGCACCACGGCCCAGACGGTGGAAAGAATCCATTTTTTCTGAGATTTCGCGTTCATGTACCGATTGATGTATGTGCGGGCTGTCAGTTACAGTCCTCTCTCCTTCCGGTAAGCCTCAATGCCTTCCCACTTCTGATCCTTGTCAGAGAGGGTAAGAGGCGTGCCGTCTGTCAGATGATAGCCTGCAGCCGACGGTGTTCCATCGTAGCTGCCTTCCACCTGCGGCCACACAACGCCGATCGCGGGATCGTTCCAGGCAATCCCTGCCTCATCATTCGGATGCCAGAAGTCATCGACCTTGTAGCAGAACTCCGCCTCATCGGAAAGGACGATAAATCCGTGGGCAAAGTTCTTCGGGATGAAGAACTGCCTCTTGTTCTCCGCGGAGAGCAGGACGCCGAACCACTTGCCGAACGTCTTTGAACCGGGCCGCAGGTCCACCGCGACATCAAAGACCTCGCCGTTTACCACGCGCACGAGCTTGCTCTGTGCGTAGTGGATCTGGAAGTGAAGGCCGCGAAGGACGCCCTTCTTCGAGGAGGACTGGTTGTCCTGCACGAACTCGACATCAATG
>OMXP01000078.1 GCA_900315055.1 uncultured Lachnospiraceae bacterium | reverse complement strand
CGCGTCGAATGGACTCCCGAACTGGACGCGGCATGGCGAGCAGCATGATCGATAACTATAGGCCATGTCCGCTTTAGCTTGCTAAAGCCGTACGGCCTGAAAAATTCAGTGTGCAGGGCCCGGAACTATGGTATTCTGTGTATGACGCCACAAAAGGGGCGCCCTGAAAGAAAACATATTTAAGGAGGCATCAGTCAATATGAGCAGAATCGTCCTGAAGCTGTCCGGAGAAGCAATCGCCGGGCCAAAGGGCACAGGCTTTGATCTTGATACCTGCAAGATGGTTGCAGGGCAGGTGAGGGAACTGGTGGAGAAGGGAACGCAGATCGGCGTTGTCATCGGCGGCGGCAATTTCTGGCGCGGACGCACGGGGACCGAGATCGACAGGGTAAAGTCCGATCAGATCGGCATGCTTGCGACCGTCATGAACTGCATCTATGTATCGGAAGTCTTCCGCTCGGTGGGAATGAAGACGGAAATTCTGACTCCCTTTGCAGTGGAGGGTTTCACAAGGGTCTTCTCGAAGGACCTTGCGGATGAGCTTCTGAAAGATCACACAGTGGTCTTCTTTGCAGGCGGCACGGGACACCCGTACTTCTCAACCGATACGGGCGTCGTGCTTCGCGCCATTGAGGTTGATGCGGATGCCATCCTGATGGCAAAGAACGTCGACGGCATCTATGATTCCGATCCGGCAAAGAACCCGGCGGCAAAACGTTATGATGTGCTGCCGATCCAGACGATCATCGAGAAGAACCTGCAGGCGATCGACATGACTGCATCGATCCTTGCCCGCGACAACAGGATGCCGATGCGCATCTTTGATCTCAACGAGGAAAACAGTATCATCAAGGCCGAGTCGGGTTCCTTCAACGGAACAACCGTGACGGTCTGACGAGGAGGGAATATCATGAGTGATCCGAAAATTCAGCCCTATGAAGCCAAGATGAAGAAGTCCGTGGATTATCTTGCCGAGGAGTACCAGGCAATGAGAGCCGGCCGCGCAAATCCGCACGTGCTCGACAAGATCCGCGTGGACTATTACGGGACGCCTACCCCGATCAATCAGCTGGCCAATGTCTCCGTCCCGGAGGCACGCATCATCTCCATTCAGCCCTGGGACAAGAAGATGATCAAGGAGATCTCCCGAGCCATCGCTGCTTCCGATGTCGGCATCAACCCGGTCTCCGATGCGACGAGCGTACGCCTTGTCTTCCCGGAGATGACGGAAGAGAACAGAAAGAACCTCGCCAAGGATGTCAAGAAGAAGGGCGAGGAGGCAAAGGTTGCCGTGCGCAATCTTCGCCGTGATGCAAATGATGAATTCAAGAAGCTCAAGAAGTCGGGCGAGGTCTCCGAGGATACCATTGCAAACCTCGAGGACGAGATGCAGAAGCTGACGGATACCTACATGAAGAAGATTGATGTCATGGTCGAAAAGAAGTCGAAGGAGATCATGACGGTCTAGTACAACGGGGTACGCCTTGAAGAGCCGGGAGATCTCCCGGCTCATTTTAGTGATTCGGAGTAATTTCAGATGGCAGAAATAAAGGAAAGAAAGATCCCGCAGCACGTGGCAATCATCATGGACGGCAACGGGAGATGGGCAAAGAAGAGGGGACTGCCCCGCACCATGGGACACAGCCAGGGTGCAAAGGTTGTGGAACAGATCCTTGAGGACGCGGATCACATGGGAATCAAATATCTTACGGTCTATGCATTTTCGACCGAGAACTGGTCCCGTCCGAAGGCGGAGGTCATCGCGCTCATGAACCTTCTTCGCGCCTACATGAAAACCTCCCTGCCAAAGTGCGCAAAGAACAATGTCCGGATCCGCGTGATCGGGGATAGGTCAAAGCTGGATCAGGACCTGCAGGATTCCATTCAGGATCTCGAGGAGAAGACGAAGACAAACACCGGCATCGGTTTCCAGATCGCGATCAATTACGGCTCGAGGGATGAGATCCGCCGGGCGGTGACAAGACTTGCAAAAGAGGCAAAGGACGGGAATCTGAATCCGGACGACATTACGGAGGAGACGATCTCTGATGCTCTTGATACGGCGGGCATCCCGGATCCGGACCTTCTGATCCGCACGGCGGGAGAGGAGAGACTCTCCAATTTCCTCATGTGGCAGCTCTCCTACGCGGAGATGTATTTTACGGACACCGCGTGGCCTGACTTTACAAAGGAAGACCTGGAGAAGGCCGTCGATGCCTACAATCACCGGGAGAGACGTTACGGCGGACTGATTCAGTAAAAGAACACACTGGGGGCAAAACGGGGGAGAGATGAGTATGGCTTTACGAGGAGTGTGATGTTATGAAGACAAGACTTGTCAGCGGACTTGTGATTACGGCGTTCTGTGTTGTCTGCGGGCTGACGGCAGGTGTGCCGCTCGGGGCAGTTCTTTTGTTCTGCTCCCTGGTCGGCTACTACGAGCTTGCCCGTGCTCTCAAAGTACACGGCTATACCTTTGCACAGGTCAATGAGGAGTCTCTGAAGAACGGAGAACATCTGCTGTCGGAGAACGGGCAGAAGATCAACGGACTTGAGATTGCGGACATGATCTGGATAGCGGCCTTCTATGTGCTGCTCATGGTTCTGTCCTTTACCCAGGACGCGACCATGTACGTGCGCCATGCCAATATGCTCACGGTTCTGGTTCTGTTCGGGGTGTTCTTCACAAACATGGTGATCTATGTCGCCTCTTTCCCGAAATATCATGCGGACCAGGTGATCGATGCGACCTTTGCCTTTCTCTATGCGCCGGTGATGCTCTCCTGTGTCTACCGCGCCGAGTACCTGCCCTACGGGATCTGGGTCTATGCGCTGGTATTTCTGTGCTCCTGGATCTGCGATACCTGTGCTTACTGCGCAGGCAAGCTCTTCGGAAAGCACCATGTAGCACCCATTCTTTCTCCGAAGAAGACCCTTGAGGGGTGCATCGGCGGTGTCGCAGGATCGGTGATCACGTGCCTTCTGGAGGCACTGATTCTCCATGCCCTTGCACCGGAGACGAATTTTGCTCCGGCGTTCATGGTCATCGGCTTCTGCGGCTCGATCATCTCGATGTTCGGGGATCTTGCCGCCTCGGCCATCAAGCGGAATCACGGCATCAAGGACTACGGGAAGCTGATCCCGGGGCACGGCGGCATCATGGACCGTTTTGACTCCGTGATCTTTACGGCACCGGTGATCTACTACCTTGGAGTCCTGTTCCTGACAGTGCTCAATACGCCCGTGTGAGAGAAAGAGAGGAATTCACAGGATTATGACAAAAAATCTTGCTATCATCGGGTCTACGGGATCCATCGGAACACAGACGCTGGACATCGTGCGCTCCCACAGGGACGAACTGAAGGTCACAGCGCTGGCTGCAGGCAGAAACATCGACCTCATGGAGAAACAGGTGCGGGAGTTTCAGCCGCTTGTCTGCTGCCTTTTTGACGAGTCTGCAGCAAAGGATCTTGCGGTCAGAATTCAGGATACCGCCTGCCGCGTCGTGAGCGGCATGGACGGACTTCTGGAGATTGCGTCCATGAAGGAGAGCGATACCTTCATGAATGCCGTGGTCGGCATGATCGGCATACAGCCGACCCTTGCCGCAATCCGGGCGCATAAGACCATCGCCCTTGCCAACAAGGAGACCATGGTCTGCGCGGGACACCTCATCATGCCGGAGGTTGCAAAGGAAGGGGTACAGCTTCTTCCCGTGGACTCCGAGCACAGCGCGATCTTCCAGTGCCTGGACCATGAAAACCATGACAGGATCAAGCGGATTCTTCTTACCTGCTCGGGCGGCACCTTCCGCGGAAAGAAGAGAGAAGATCTTGCGGGAAAACACGTGGCAGAGGCCCTGAACAACCCGAACTGGGACATGGGGGCAAAGGTCACGATCGACTCCGCAAGTCTTGTGAACAAGGGGCTGGAAGTCATGGAGGCAAAATGGCTCTTTGATGTTCCGGTCGATGACATCACGGTGCTCGTACAGCCGCAGAGCATCTGTCATTCGGCGGTGGAGTTCGTGGACGGCGCCGTGATCGCACAGCTTGCAAGCCCCGACATGCATCTGTCGATTCAGTATGCCCTGTTCTATCCGGACAGGAGAGAGCTTGCCATCAAGCCGCTTGACCTGTTTGAGGTGCGGGACCTGCACTTTGAAAAGCCGGACACCGGCACGTTCCTGGGACTCCCTCTTGCCTACCGCGCAGCCCATGCGGGCGGCAGCATGCCGACAGTATTCAATGCGGCAAATGAAGAGGCCGTAAAACTCTTCATGAGAGATCAGATCGAATTCCTCGATATCTATGATCTCATCGCGGGTGCCATGGACGCGCATCACGTGATTGAAAATCCGTCTCTTGAAGAGATTCTGGAGACGGAGAGTGAGGCAAGGCAGAGCGTCGAAAGGCTTGCCCGCAGGTAGTCGTCAAAGAGGGGGATTTCTCAGCATGGAGGAACCATGATCGTATCCATCATCTTCTTTTTCATCATTTTCAGCATCCTCGTCATCGGGCATGAGTTCGGCCACTTCATGGTGGCGACCAGAAGTGGAATCCGCGTCTACGAATTTGACGTCGGCATGGGCCCCAAGCTCTGGTCGAAGAGAAAAGGGGAGACGGACTTCTGCATCCGCGCCTTTCCCTTCGGCGGAGCCTGCATCTTTGAGGACCCGGACGGCCTGGACGATGCGGACGATGGAGAAAAGCAGTCTCTTGGAGAGCAGATGAACGCCATGGCAAAGGCACAGGAGGGCGATGTTCACGCCTTCCGGAATGCCTCGATCGGCGCACGGTTTGCGACGGTTCTTGCGGGACCGGTCATGAACTTTCTCATTGGGCTTGTCTTTGCGATGATCACCGTCGCCTTCACGGGCTCGGACCTTCCTGTCGTGGCAAAGGTGATGCCCGGGTATGCCGCCGAGGAGGCGGGACTTGAGGCCGGGGATACCATCACGAAGATCAATGGACATTCGATTCACCTCTTCCGGGAGATTTCGCTCTATGCGGCCGTGAACTACGGCGAATCCATGGACGTTGTCTATGAACGGGACGGGCAGAGTCATGAGGTCACGCTGACTCCGACCTACAACAGCGACGAGGACCGTTATTATATCGGCATCTACTCTTCGTCGAAGAACACCCTCGAGTGCAATGCCCTGCAGGTCTTCCAGTACGGCTGGTATGAGACGCAGTACTGGTTCCGGGTGACCTTCGAGTCCCTGGGGCTCATCTTCCGGGGGCATTTTACCCTCGATGATATCTCAGGCCCCGTCGGTGTCGTGAAGGTGGTGGACGATACCTATCAGTCCTCCAAGAGCTACGGCGCATCGAGCGTTCTGCTCTCCATGCTGTCACTGACAACGCTGCTTTCGATCAACCTTGGCGTCATGAATCTTCTGCCGATTCCGGCCCTCGACGGCGGGCGGCTGCTGCTCATCATCATCGAACTTCTCCGTGGCGGCAGAAAGCTTTCCCCGGAGAAGGAGGGGTACGTCACCCTCGCCGGTGCAATGGCACTCATTGCGCTGATGGTGGTCGTCATGTTCAACGACGTGGCAAAGTTTTTCCGATAATAAATCCTCTTCCTGAAGACAAGGGAGTATCAAAGGACATGCCGGACTTTTCCGGTGTGTCTTTTTTGTCGGTGACTTTTGTCGTTGACTTTTGTCATGTTGACGGTCCCGAAGGACAAAGAGGGAGTATATAATAGAGACTCACCAAAGCACGAATCAAAGGGGGTTCCCATGGCATACAGAGATCACACAAAGCAGGTTTCCATCGGCAAGGTAAAGATCGGCGGCGGCAATCCGATTGCCATTCAGTCGATGTGCAATACCAGAACGGAGGACGTCGATCAGACAGTGGCGCAGATCCTGCGTCTTGAGGAGGCAGGGTGCGAGATCATCCGCTGCACCGTGCCGACCATGGAGGCGGCAAAGGCCTTTAAGGAGATCAAGAAGAGAATTCACATCCCGCTGGTAGCGGATGTGCACTTTGACTATAAGATGGCCATCGCGGCGATCGAGAACGGCGCGGACAAGATCCGCATCAATCCCGGAAACATTGGCGGAAAGGACCGCATTGATGCCGTGGTTGCCTGTGCAAGAGAGCATGGCGTTCCCATCCGCGTCGGCGTAAACTCCGGATCCCTGGAAAAGGATCTGGTCGAAAAATATCACGGCGTGACACCCGAGGGACTTGTCGAGAGTGCTCTCGACAAGGTGCATCTCATCGAGGATGCGGGCTATGACAACATCGTGATTTCCATCAAGTCGTCCGATGTGCTGACCGCCGTGAAAGCGCATGAGCTCATTGCACAAAAGACAGACTATCCCCTGCATGTGGGCATCACCGAGGCGGGAACGCTCTACGGCGGAAACATCAAGTCGGCAGTGGGACTTGGCATTATTCTCTACGAGGGAATCGGCGATACCATCCGCGTCTCCCTCTCCGGAGATCCGGTGGAGGAAGTACGCACGGCAAAACAGATCCTGCGCGACTTGAAGCTTCGCACCGGCGGGGTGGAAGTGACGAGCTGCCCGACCTGCGGAAGAACACGCATTGATCTCATCGGACTTGCCAATGAGGTCGAAAAGCTGGTTCAGAAATATCCCTACAACATCAAGGTGGCTGTCATGGGCTGCGCAGTGAACGGACCGGGAGAAGCAAGGGAAGCGGATCTTGGCATTGCAGGCGGCGACGGCGAGGGACTCCTCATCAAGAAGGGGAAGATCGTGAAGAAGATCCCGGAGGATCAGATGCTCGAAGCCCTGAAGGAAGAACTGGATCACTGGAACGATACGGGAATCAATGGATAACAAGCCTTTTTTTGAGACCTTTCCGACCCTGAAGGTGACAGGCACACTCCATGAACTGTTTGAACAGACCACGGTGACAAAGCTTGGCATATCCCGGGGAAAGAGTCATTTCAAAATCTATCTGGAATCATCCCATCTGATCGACAAACACGCGATCTATCAGATGGAGGACGAGGTGACAAAGCAGATCTGCGAGTCGCAGGGACTGAAGGCCCTCATCTGCGAGCATTACAGCCTCTCTGCCCAGTACAACCCGAAACGCCTGATGGAGGAGTACCAGGACTCTCTGTATCAGGAGCTCTGGCACCTCTCACCGATGATCGGCAAGTATTTCAAGGACGCGGCGCTGGAGTATGAAGGCGAGGACGGGATCATTCTCCACGTCGAAAACTGCGAGATGTGCCGGGAGGTCTGCCCCCGCATGACCCTGGTGCTCTCTCAGATCTTTACCGAGCGCTGCAACATGCCTGCAAAGTTCTCCCTGGTCTATGATCAGGAGAAAAAGGAACACGCAAGGCAGATCCTCGACGACTACGAAGTGGAATCCCCTGTCACGGCAAAGGAAGAAGCGGCACAGCCTGCAGCCCAGGGGGAGAGTCTGCCCTTTTCCGAAAAAGAGGGGAAGATTCCCGCTGCCGCAAAGAAGAAGACGGCGGGAGAGATTTCGAAGGACTTTTCCCGCGCGAGGAGGGGAACGGGCGGAGCCGACAAGGACGCCTACAAATTTACCCTTTCCCGCTCCCAGAATCCCGACGTCATCTACGGCCGCGATTTCGACGACAACACGATTCCGATTTCGGACATCGTGGGAGAGATCGGCGAGGTCTGCGTGCGCGGCAGAATCCGCTCGAACGAGCGCCGTGATATCCGCAACGACAAGAGCATCGTGAAGTTTGTCCTTACGGATTACACGGATACCATCATCTGCAAGGTCTTTGTGCCGACGCCGCTTGCCGATGAGCTCATGGGAAAGATCGCTCCCGGTGCCTTCGTCAAGGTGAAGGGCATCACGAAGGAGGACTCCTTCGAGCATGAGGTGACGATGCAGAGCCTGTTCGGCATCATGTCGATTCCCTCGTTCCTGACAAAGCGGGAGGATCACTACAACAGGAAGCGCGTCGAGCTGCACATGCACACGAAGATGAGCGACATGGACGGTGTCTCGGAGTGCCGGGACCTCGTAAAGCGCGCCTACGACTGGGGAATGCCCGCCGTTGCAATCACCGATCACGGCAACATCCAGGCCTTCCCCGATGCGAACCATCTGGTCTGCGATCTCTTCGATGCGGAGAACAAGAAGCGAAAGGCGAACGGAGAAGAGCCGCTGGACCGCCAGAAATTCTTCAAGGTGATCTACGGCGTCGAGTGCTATCTCGTCGATGACCTGAAGAAGATCGTCACCTTCGGAACGCCGGCGGAAGATTCCGCATTTAAGGAATGCAGTGCATCACCGGAGGACTATGACGTAAAGAGCGGCCGCTTTGTGGTGTTCGATATCGAGACCACCGGCTTTTCGAGTGATCGCGACAGGATCATTGAGATCGGTGCGGTCCGTTACGAGAACGGAAAGGAGAGTGCCCGGTTTTCGGAGTTCATCAATCCCAGGATCCCGATTCCCTACCGCATCACGAACCTGACCTCCATCACCGATGAGATGGTCATGGGCGCGGAAGATGTCACGGGGATTCTGCCGAAGTTCATCGACTTCTGTCAGGGCTGTGTCCTGGTCGGTCACAACGTGCAGTTTGATATCAGCTTCATTCGAAAGAATGCAAGGGATCTGAATCTTGCCTGCCCGTTCACGACGATCGATACGATGGAGATGGCAAGGGTACTGCTGCCGGGACACAAATCCTACAACCTCGATGCCGTGGGCAAGATGCTGGACGTCCAGAACCGGCATCACCATCGGGCAGTGGACGATGCCGACGCGACGGCGGAGATCTTTGAAAAGCTCCTTGCTCTGTATGAGAAGCAGGGGATTGAGACCCTTGGCGGGATCAACCACTCGGCGGATGAGAATCCGGATGTCATAAGACGTCTTCGTCCGTACCATTGCATCCTTCTTGCAAAGAATGAGACGGGACGCGTGAATCTCTACCGCATGATCAGTGCCTCACATCTGACGTACTTTTTCGGAAAGCCGAAGATCCCGAAGAGCATGATCGCGGCGGGAAGAGAGGGAATCCTTGTCGGATCCGCCTGTGTTGCCGGTGAACTCATGCAGGCCCTCATCGATGAACGGTCACAGGAGCGGATTGCGGAGATCGTGCGATTCTATGATTATCTGGAAATTCAGCCGCGCGACAACAACCGGTTCCTGCTCACAAATGAGCGGTATGAGAACTTCAATACGGAAGAGGATCTGCTGAACCTGAACCGGAAGGTGGTCGCCCTCGGAGAACAGTTTGGAAAGCCTGTGGTTGCGACCGGAGATGTTCACTTCCTTGATCCGGAGGATCAGATCTACCGCACGATCATCCAGTCGTCCATGGGCATGGGAGCGGACAAGGAGGAACCTGCTCCGCTCTATCTTCGGACAACCGATGAGATGATGGAGGAGTTCTCCTATCTCGGAGCGGACAAGTGCGAGGAGGTCGTCATCACCAACACGCAGAAGATTGCGGACCAGGTGGAGGCGATGAGCCCGGTGCGGCCGGACAAGTGCCCGCCCGTCATTGAGAACTCGGATCAGCAGCTGCGTGATATCTGCTACAACAAGGCTCACAGCATGTACGGGGAGAAGCTGCCGAAGATCGTGGAGGACCGTCTCGAGAAGGAACTCGGTTCCATCATCAAGAACGGCTACTCGGTCATGTATATCATCGCGCAGAAGCTCGTCTGGAAATCGAACGAGGACGGATACCTCGTCGGCTCGAGAGGTTCCGTGGGCTCTTCCTTTGTCGCGACCATGTCGGGCATCACGGAGGTGAATCCGTTGCGCCCGCACTACTACTGCGCAAAGTGCCACTACTCGGATTTTGACTCCAAGGAGGTGCTTTCCTATGTCGGACGCTGCGGTGTCGACATGCCGGACAGGGTCTGCCCGGTCTGCGGGGAGCCTCTTGTCAAGGCAGGGTATGACATCCCGTTTGAGACCTTCCTCGGATTCAAGGGCGACAAGGAGCCGGATATCGACCTCAACTTCTCCGGCGAGTATCAGTCAAAGGCGCATGCCTACACGAAGGTCATCTTCGGCCATGAGCAGACGTTCAAGGCCGGCACCATCGCAACCGTCGCGGACAAGACAGCCTACGGCTATGTCCTGCACTACTGCGAGGAGAACAATATCCAGAAGAGAAGCTGTGAGATCCAGCGTCTCTCCGAGGGGTGTGTAGGCGTTCGAAGGTCCACGGGCCAGCACCCGGGCGGCATTGTCGTTCTGCCGGTGGGGCAGGAGATCAACACCTTCACCCCGGTGCAGCACCCGGCAAACGACATGACAACGCCGATTATCACGACGCACTTTGACTATCACTCGATCGACCACAACCTCTTAAAGCTCGATATTCTGGGACACGATGATCCGACAATTATCCGCATGCTGCAGGATCTGACAGGGATCGATCCGCTCTCGATCCGGCTCGATGACCCCGGTGTCATGAAGCTGTTCACGAGTACCGAGTCGCTTGGCATCACACCGGAGCAGAACGGCGGCATCAAGGTCGGAACGCTAGGCGTTCCGGAGTTTGGCACGAAGTTTGTCATGGGCATGCTCGAGGAGACAAAACCTACGACCATGTCGGAGCTGATCAAGATCTCGGGCCTGTCCCACGGAACCGATGTGTGGCTTGGCAATGCCGAGGACCTCATCAAGAGCGGGAAGTGCACGCTCTCGACCTGCATCGGCTGCCGTGACGACATCATGATCTACCTCATC
The DNA here is from genome assembly GCA_900315055.1 of uncultured Lachnospiraceae bacterium. Taxonomy (GTDB): domain Bacteria; phylum Bacillota; class Clostridia; order Lachnospirales; family Lachnospiraceae; genus CAG-791. The sequence continues at coordinate 3,197 of OMXP01000078.1, read as the reverse complement.
AACAAGGGGCTCGACCCTGCCGAGGCGTTCAAGATCATGGAGAACGTCCGAAAGGGCAAGGTCGCAAAGGGAGCCTGCAAGCAGTGGCCGGAGTGGAAGGAAGACATGAAGGCCCACGATGTGCCCGACTGGTACATGGACTCCTGCGAGAAGATCAAGTACATGTTCCCGAAGGGCCATGCGGCGGCCTACGTCATGATGGCTCTGCGTATCGCCTGGTTCAAGGTGCACAAGCCGCTTGCCTACTACGCGGCCTACTACAGCATCCGCGCGAAGGCCTTCGACTATGAGATCATGGCCCAGGGGCAGCAGCATCTGCTCGAGGTCATGGAATCCTATGACGCACGGAAAAAGTCGGACGACCGCTCGCAGAAGCTCTCCGCGGCAGAGGAGGACCAGTACGAGGACATGAAGGTCGTGCGCGAGATGTACGCAAGAGGCATCGAGTTCACGCCGATCAGACTCGGCACGGCTAAGGCAAAGCACTTTTCGATTGTCGACGGAAAACTCATGCCCGCGTATACGGCCATCCACGGCATGGGCGATCAGGTGGCAATTCAGCTCGAGGAGGCCTGCAAGGCAGGACCCTTCGTCTCCAAGGACGATATCCGGCAGAGGTCGAAGGTCTCCCAGACCATCCTCGACAAGATGGGGGAGCTCGGAATCCTGGGGGATCTTCCGGATTCCAACCAGTTCTCGCTGTTTGATATCGGATTTACGAACTGAAAGACAAAGGAGCCGATTTATGGCATTACCGAAACCGCTGGGAAATATGACCCTTTCGGATCAGGAACTCAAACAGGACAGGAAGAAGGCAAAGCGCTACGACCAGTGCGGCCTCGGAGAAAAGGCGATCTACATGGGAAGCACCATGTCGCCCCGCTCCCGCTATGTGCCCTACGACGAGGTGACGCATGTCTACAAGCGGGTCGCCGAGAGCACGGCAAGCGGCAAGGGATTCCTTGCACCGATTCTGTACCTTGTGGTGCGCTATGGCGACGGGCAGGAGTATCAGACGAGCTTTCGCTATCTGCAGGATGCCGACAAGATGCTGGACGAGCTGGAGGCGCGCCACCCGAACATCAGCCTGCTCTCCCCGGAGGGGGAAAAGAAGAAGGTGCAGAAGGAAGCTAAAGAGGACGCCGTCAGGAACCGCACACTGTCGGATACGGCGGAGCATGAGAAGAACATGCTCATGGCGGCAAGACGCTTTCTCGAGAAGAGACCGAGCCTCTATGAGCATCTGGTCCAGGTGGCGAAGATGAAACGCCGAAGGGATCTTGTAAAGCCGGGGTATGAGATCTTTGCCCTTGTGATGCTGATCCTCGGCTTATGTCTTCTTGCCGCAGGCATTGTGATGGCCATAAGGGGCGGCTTTGCGGGAACTCTTATCATCCTGATTCTTCTTTTTGGTGCCATGCTCGTTTTTCTCATGCTCAACAGCCATGTGCTGCCAAACAGAAGAACCACGAGAAAAGCCCTGCAGAAGGAATATGACAGCGCGGTGGAAGACATGGAGCGCTCCCTGAAAAAGGAGGAGGGCTTCCCGATCCCCGCACCCTACTGTCACCCCTATGTCATCGACCGCATGATAAAGATTATCCAGGAGGGGCGGGCAGAGAATGCCGGGGAGGCGCTTGCTGTCCTCAAGGAGGATCTTCGGGGCATGGATTCCTCCGTTGCCTTATCGGGGGAGGATTATACCCAGGTTGTAACCATCAAGCCGCTGTTTCTGGTTCAGGACTATCGTTGAGTTGAGGTAATGTATGGCACTTGCGAAAACGCAGGGGGAGACGGCGGGAGAGGATCAGACCGATGACCTGATCCACTCCCTGCTTGACATGGGAGAGGCGATGATCGGGAGCGGGGCGGAGATCTACCGGGCGGAGGATACCCTTCGCCGGATCGCCGCCGCCTACGGGGCAGTAAAATGCGAGGTCTTCATCATTACGTCCAGCATCGTGCTCACCCTCGAACTTCCGGGAAGGCGTCCCAGGACGCAGACAAGGCGGATCCGGAGGGCGGTGGAGAACGACTTCACGAAACTCGAGAACCTGAATGAACTCTCGCGGGAGGTGTGTGCCAATCCGATCCCGACAAGGGAGCTTGAGGAGAAAACCGCTTCTCTTGTCTCTACAAGAGCAAGACGGCGCTTTCTCCTTCTGGGATACGTGCTCGGCGCCCTGGCCTTCACGTTCTTTTTCGGCGGGAGCCTGTCCGACGCCCTGACAGCAGGACTTGTCGGCGTGTTCATCTTCTGGATGATGGTCTATGTGGGCCCCTTCTGCATGAACGGCGTCGTCTCGGAATTTGTCGCCTCGTTTTTCTCGGGGCTTATCATTGTCCTTCTGTGCCGGGCGTTCCCGTTCCTCAACATGTCCCATATCATGATCGGGGACATCATGGTGCTGATCCCGGGCGTTGCCTTCACCAACAGCCTTCGGGATGTGCTCCTTGGCGATACGCTGTCCGGGATTGTGCGCTTTGTGGAGGCATTGCTTCTTGCCGTGGTGCTGACAGTGGGATTCCTTGCCGCCATTCTGCTTGTCGGGAGGATATCCGCATGACACACCTTGAGATCATTCAGCTTGCAGCCGGCGCTGCGGGCTGCGTCGGATTCGGTTTTCTCTATAACCTTCGGAAGTCCTTCCTGCCGCTTGCCGCCATCGGCGGGTTTCTCTCCTGGCTCGTCTACCTTCTGACATCGCACTGGCTTTTTTCGGGGATTTTTCTTCCGACTCTGACGGCAAGCTTTGCGACGGCGGTCTATGCGGAGATTCTCGCAAGGATCTGTCATGCGCCGTCTACTCCGTTCTTTCTGACCTCGGTTCTGCCACTCGTGCCGGGCAGTACGCTCTACTACTGCATTGATGCCCTCGTGCAGAATGAAGGCGGTAACGCAAAGCAGTACGGGATTGATACCTTCCTTTACGCCCTTGCGATCTCCGCCGGCATGGCAATCGCCTGGACGATCTGCGACATGGTGCGTAAGATTCAGAAGGCAGAACGCGATCTGAAGGAAAGACACAGGACCCTGTAGAACATGCAGGGCAGCAGAACCGGATGTGAAGCCGTCCCTTTGCGGGGACGGTTTTTTACTGGTGCGCTCGGCGGCGCACGTTTCTAACTGGTGTAAATCCAGAATCCACCCGGTAGTGGGAAGGATATAGCCGAAGGCAAGGGTGTCCATCGCGAGA
>OMXP01000028.1 GCA_900315055.1 uncultured Lachnospiraceae bacterium | reverse complement strand
CGGGTGGCGATGCCATCCCGGCTTACTGTCGTGCCTGTAAATGTGTGATTGTATAATGAGTCCAGAAAACACGCAATGTACGTTTCTATGACCGCTTACGTTCAGAATGTCTGGCTATTAACTTCTTTCAGTGGTTCGAATAAGAGAGCCTGTTGAAATGTCCTATTAAATAGGGTAATATATACGGTGTGAGGAGAGATCATCGCCATGTTCGATAAGGAAATGACCCGTACATTTATCCAGACCCAAGAATTTTCCCGGCAATGGAGGGCTTTGGGCTTTGATGACGAAGACCTTCGACACCTGGAACTAATGATTATGCAAAACCCGGAAGTGGGTGTTGTTATGCAGGGCACTGGTGGTCTACGGAAGATGCGGTTTGCATACGAAGGGCGCGGGAAAAGCGGAAGTGTAAGGGTCTGTTACGTGGATTTTGTATCCTTAGATACCGTGTATCTTGTCACAGCATTCAGTAAAAATCAGCAGGCAAATTTGTCAAAGGCTGAACGCAACAACGTCAAGAAAGTTATTGAAACTCTTCGGAAAGAAATTCGACAAACCCAGGGAGGTAATTAATATGAGTGATGTATATGAAAGCATCATGCGTGGCCTTCAGGAAGTGACTGAAGATGTTACCGGAAAGAAAAAGCTGCCCAGAAGGACTGTAACCGTAGTCCCCGTTAAAGATTATTCCGCTACTGAAGTAAAAAAAATCCGTCAAAGCACTGGCATGTCACAGAAACTGTTCGCCGAATATATGGGCGTATCGATTAAAACTGTGGAAGCATGGGAAGCGGGGACCAATCATCCGTCCGGTCCTTCAAGCAGAATGCTCAGTTTGATGGAACAAAACCATTCATTTGTTGATGAGTACCCCTTTATTCAAATCAAAGCCTGAATTCTTTTACGGGATCATTCTATTCACGTTGCCCAACAGGCGGCAGGCGGTATCCTGAAAAGTGCGGACAGTCTTGGCCATGAAGCCCTGCTGCAGTGCCACATTTAGATCAAAAATGTCAGCATCAACGCAGCAAACTGCACCGCTCTCTTTGCCTGCCACCGTTTCAGCCTTGCTCCGGTGGACACCTGGATTCAGAATGTGATCAATACGGTCAACCCGGGAATTAATCCGTTCGCAGGATGCGGTTCCTATGTTAGTCTTCCGCTTGTGAATCCATGGCGGGAAGATTAAAGGCGTTCTGAAAACTTCATAGATACAGAAACAACCTGGCAGGGGCAGACCATTCCATCGTCCCTTGCCGGGTTGTTGTGTTAATGCAGGTTGCGCTTCGGATCGAAAGATCAGGACGTAAGGGCTTCCGTACGGTACCGGTGAATTAGCACAAGTAATCGCGAAAGCCTGAAAACAGATGGGATCCAGGCCACCGAGCTGTTGCATAGTTAATCATCAGTACTCTTCGTTCTGGCCGATTCCATAATGAGGTGCGCATTATTTTGCATAAAGGCTTTCCAATGCTTTACCTCATTGTCACTGTAACCTCTATTTACCCAGTCCCCACCCGGCAATGTGAAGAGTAGACTCTTAAAGCCATCTTCCGTCGGCGTTTCGATGCTCACTCTGACGGTTCCGTCTTTCCCCATTTTCGAATGCGTCACTTCCGTCTCGTCATCGAACGTCATGTATGGATACCGCATCCCCTGGATCCTCTCTGAATCATTTTAAAATGCATGAACTGAACGGTTCTTTCCCGTCACACCATTGACAACAGTATATCGCCCCCGCGGACATTTCAGATACAAGATAACATCTGACCACTCTGTTTCCCCGAGGGGACTGTCCAGATGCGGTGACACAGAATCCGTTATAAACTTGCGGCGAAAAACCCACACGCTTGCGTGTGGGATGAAAGCCGCTTTCTTTTTGCTTTACATTGACATATATAGTATGTATAATCTATGCATAATTCGAGGCATGGAGGAAAAAATGGCACGGCCAAAAAGTAATAACGTACAGATCAATATTTCTATTCCTTCTGAATGGAAAGCAGAACTTGAAAACCTTGCGCGTATCTATTCTGTTGAGGAAGGTAAAACTGTGACGTTTCTTGATCTGATGCGCAGGGGGATTCAGGAAAAATATCAGTTGGGAGAAAGCCATCGTGAGCAATGAACAATATCCCAGTGCTTCGCATTGCAGGTATTTGATCCAGTACCACATCATCTGGTGTCCAAAATTCAGGTTTTCTGTACTGAAGGGAAACGTTGAGGATACTTTAAAGCAGATACTTCAAAGAATCTGCACTGATTATAACTATCATATTAAGGCACTTGAGGTGATGCCTGATCATATACACATTTTTGTAGACGTTCCGCAGACGGTTGCTCCCTGCGATGTAGTCAGAACGCTGAAAAGCATCAGCGCTATTGAACTGTTCAAAGCATTCCCGGAACTGAAGAAGTTTTACGCACGATGCGGCGTTTTGTGGTCAAGAGGATATTTCATATCAACGGTAGGACATATTAGCGAAGCCACGGTAATCAAATACATTGAGGAACAGAAAGCCCATGACTGACGCGGAATACACGAAACTCCTGAAGAAGTATCATAAGCTCTCTGAGAGGCATGTCCTGGTCGTTGAGACGGATATGCCTTATCCTGATGTGCTTAAAGTCGCAGCTCTTTCTGATAAAATCCGCAAGGCAGGCAATGAACTTGTCGGTCTTATGAGAAAAAATTACGACCAGCTGTTTCGTACCAAAAGATACCGGAAATTACTTTCTCTGTATGGCCGTACCGATGATGAGACAAGACGCAAAGACCTGGCACGTCAGCTTAAGGAAATGCAGGAAGCCTACCATGTTACCTGGGAGTTCTGCAGGAAGGCGATGATTCCGATCGGTAAAAAGTATGATATTGGGTCGATTTTTGCTTTAACCAAGGCTGAGGATGTGTGGTGCGGCATCGAAAAGTGTCTTTACGGAAACGGGAAGACAATACATTTTTCGAAGTATGGCGAACTTCCCTGCATGAGAGCAAAACAGGCAAACCGTGGAATCCCGATCTCTGTAAAAGATGACCGCCTGCAGTTTAATCTTGGAAAGATCGTCTTTGGAATAAAAATCAAAGACAGATTTCAGCAGGAAGAGGTTCAGGCTGTCCTGTCGTACCTTGCCGGGCCCGAAGTCAGAGACCGGAGAGCGGTTGATACTTTACTGGAAGAAGCATACTGCATCGATACATACAGGCCCTGCTATGTTACTCTCGTACCCAAAATGATCAGAGGCAGGTACAGGGTATATCTGCATTTGGTGGTAGAAGGCAGGGCAAAGCCCAAATATGATAAAAACGGGAACTATCGTCATAAATACGAAAAAGGGACGATCGGCGCTGATATTGGAACCCAGACAGTTGCCTACACTTCTGATACCGAAGTCGGGCTGAAAAATCTTGCAGAACGTGGAAACAGTATCCAGACCTCCGAAAGGAAAGAACGGTTGCTGTACCGCGCCATGGATCGGTCAAGACGGGCCACCAATCCGCAGAACTATAATCCCGATGGAACGATTAAGAAAGGCTGCAAGACCTGGGAATATTCGAACCACTATAGGAAATTGAAGGCCAGGCATTCTGAACTGTGCCGTATCAATGCTATTAACAGACAGCTTGCGATAAACGAGGACGTAAATCACTTAAGAAGCCTTGGCGATACATTTGTCACAGAGCCGAAAAATGCAGGCAGGCTGATGAGGCGGGCTAAAGAAACCACGAAAAACAACAGCGGCAGGTTCAACAGGAAAAAGCGGTTTGGAAAGTCTGTCAGAAACCGTTGTCCTGGTGGATTTCAGGCTGCCGCAGAAAACAAGTTCAAAACCACAGGTGGCACATATATTGAAGTGCCCAACAGCTACAGAGCTTCACAGTATGATCATACGGCAGACGATTACATCAAAAAAGACCTGTCTGACCGGATGTATTGCCTGCAGGACGGTACAGAAGTGCAGAGGGACTGGTATTCGTCTTATATTCTCTACAACTATGACAAGAAGACACGGTGCATTGACAAAGATAAATGCAATGAGGAATTTGAAAGACTCTATGAGAAGGAAAAAGCCCTGATCGCATGGATCAGGGCCAATGAGATCAAGGTATTGAACAGCGGGATTTGAAGAGCTTAAACTAACTTAATATCAGGGAGAACGACTGCACTCCCTTGCTGAAAAGCAGAAATTTACCGCTAATGTGGCCACAGGGCCGCTGGGTAATAGAAATTCTGATTCAAACAGAATTACACTTGTAACTCCAAAGTCTGCAAATGATGAACGATTACAAGCTACACTTGGCAATCAGAACCCCACGGGCTTGCCCGTGGGAGCAGTCAGGCTGCCAGCTCGCCCCGTGCAGATGCAGAAACTTTCAACTGTGTTCGGCAACTAGATCAGGATTCCTCCGAAGGCAGATCTCCATGGAAGCGTGTCCTCTCCTTCTCCGGCTTCCGGAACCCGAAGCTGTCCCTGTTGAAAACAAGAAAGAGCGCAGATATCCCAAGGCAGATCAGTTCTGCGAGAGCGGTTGCCCACCAGATGCCTTCTGCTCCGAAAGACAGCGGAAGCAGCACAGCGCAGAGAACCTGCAGCACGAAGGTGCGAAGGAACGAAATCAGGAATGAGATCCTGCCGTTCCCGAGGGCCGTAAAGAACGAGGATGTATAGATGTTGAAGCCCATGAACAGGAAGGAAATGGCAAAGATCCGGAAGGCATGCGTTGTCAGGACGCACAGTGCCTCATCATACCCGGTAAAGAGCGCTGACAGAGCCGGGGACAGCGCCGAGGCACTAAGTGCCATCGAAAGCCCGAAAATCGAAAGGAGAAGTATCGATTTCTTCAGGATCCCCTTTACCTCCGCAAGATCTCCCGCTCCGCAGTGGGCAGAGACAACAGGGGCGCTGCCGATCGCATAGCCGGTAAAGACCGCCGTGAAGATGCAGTTGACGTAGCTGATGACGCCGAAGGCTGCAACGCCGTCCTCCCCGAGGTATTTCATGAGAAGGATATTGTAAAGAACGTTCACGAGGGCAAGGGAGAGCTGAGTGATCATCTCCGAGGAGCCGTTGGACAGAACCTTCAGAAGGCTTTTGCCGTCAAACGAGAACGCACGGAAATGAAGGCTGCTTTTGTTCGGCAGAAGGAAGTACAGAAACGGCAGAGCAGAACCGACGATCGCAGACAGAGTCGTCGCCAGCGCTGCGCCTGCCACCCCGCTGCCAAAAACACCCATGAAGAGGGCATCCGAAAACATGTTGGTGAAGCCCGCAAGAAGCGTGAAGGTGAGCCCGAGGCCCGGCTTTCCCGCAGTCACAAGGAACGGGGTGAAGAAGTTCTGGAAAGCAAAGGGCAGAATTCCAAGAAGCAGAAACCGCCCGTAGGCGATGCAGTCCGGCAGCATGCTCTCGTCAGCCCCTAAAAATACCACCGCGGACGGAAGCAGGACTTCCGCAAGGATTGTCAGAACAAGAGCTGCCGCAAACAGCACCAGGCTGAATTCGGTAAAGAGGGAGCAGGCCTTCTTCTGCCGGTCTGCACCAAGATACGCTGCCACAAGTGCACTGCCGCCGGTACCGAACAGAAAGCCGACGCCGGCAAAGATCATGAGAAGCGGCCAGGTTATGTTGGATGCCGCAAATGCGGTCTTCCCGACATAGTTGGAAATGAAGAACCCGTCGACGACGCCGTAGATGCTCGTAAAGACCATGGTGATGATGGACGGCAGCACAAAGCGAAGTAGGCGCGCGATGGTAAAGTGATCCGTAAGTTGTATGGGTTGTATGTTGTCAGAGTGTGAGTGGGTATGAATTAAGCGCAAGACTGTCCTTTCGAAGCTGATGAATGCACGACAAAAGCTCCTGTATCCACTGGATGCAGGAGTATAAGCGGTACGGCTCCCGTACCGCATCAGACTTCAAAGATGAGGTTGTTGTGCTGGAAAATCCTTTCGATAGATGTAGAATTCATGTCTACCATATAATAATCCGAAATCGGACTATTTGCAAATCGCAGACAGGACGGTTTCGTCCATAGTCCCAATGCAGACGCCGCTCTGTCTCCTGTCCCGGTCTTCGATCGAAGCTTTTTCACAGCAAAAGGATTCCGGAGAGCCGCCTTTTCAGGTAGTCTCCGGAATCCTCTGTTCTCGTTTCATGTCTGGTATCAGCACAGTCCCGTCTTAAAATGCGAGTCTTTGCAGTTCACCCATGATTCTTTTTCTGACGTCCGCCACAGGCGATACGTCTCCGCATTCTGCCTGACACAGTCCTTCGGCCATTCTGGCATCAAATTCTGCACGAGTCGGTTCCATTTCATGATCCACTCCTGTAATGCCAATTGCCTCTCTCTCTCCATGAGCCCTACCTCCTTTGTTCCTGATTCGAAGACTGCAGCAGTCTGCAGATCGTTTTGCCTCTTGAAAGCTTCACTTGATGCTTTAAATCTGTGCGGCGTCCGCTCATCAGGTAACTTTGGAGAATCAGCCGCACGGTAGACGGGACTTTTCTAAATTCCGGCGCAGGAAGTACGCATGCAGCCGAAGCGGATCAATCAATGATCTTATCAGATTTGACCACATCAGGATTGAAGCGATCATTAATGTCTGTCTTATTATTGGTAAAAAGAGTTATTGACTCAATATTTGAACTCCACGCGAACTGATCTATGCTTGCTCCCTTCACCGGCACATACCCGGACTCGATGAAGGCGGGCAGATCTCTTGCAAGGCTTGTCGGCTTGCAGGAGATGTAGAGGATATAGGGCACGTTGTAGTGCAGGATCTTCGGCAGAGCCTTCGGGTGCACTCCGTCGCGCGGAGGATCGAGGATGATAAGATCCGGCTTCGTCGGGATCGTATCGAGCGTTGTGAGCACATCGCCCGTCAGGAACGTGCAGTTTTCGATGTGGTTCCTCCTGGCGTTCTTTTTTGCAGCTTCCACGGCCTCCGGCACGATCTCGACACCGATGACTTCCGACGCAACACTCGATACCATCTGCGAGATGGTCCCGGTGCCGCAGTAGAGATCATAGATCACCGGTGCCTTTCGGCTGCCGTCCTCTTCCATGTGGTGCACCGCATCGGTGATGAGGTTTCTTGCATACTGATACAGAACCTCGGCGCTGTAGCTGTTTGGCTGGAAGAACGAGAACGTCGTGACCTCGAAGGTAAGCCCCAGAAGGTTCTCCTCGAAGTGGTCCGTCCCGTAAAGAATATCCGTTCCCTCGTCCTTTACGACATCGGCGATCGCATCATTTCTCGTCCGCAGGATCCCTGCGATGCTCCCCTCAAGATCAAGATCCTTCAGAGCCTTTGCAAAATCGGCAAGGACCTCCTCTTCACTTCCGTATTCGTCCTTCCACTGTGTCGTCGTCACAAGATCCACCAGGATCTGTCCCGTGTGAGCGCCCTTCCGGACGATGAGGTGACGAAGGTATCCCTCATTTCCCGCACGGTGATAGAACGGGATATTCCTCCTGGCAAAGAAATCCCGCGCCGTCTGAACAATCTTACGATAGTCCGCATCGACGATTACGCAGTCTCCCGCATCCGCGATGTCATAGAAGCTCCCTCTCTGGTGCATGCCAAGCTGCAGAGGGCCGCCCTTTATGGCATCGCCGAAGGAGAACTCCATTTTGTTGCGAAAGCCGTAGATCTTCGGGCTCGAAAAAATCCCCTCATACCAGGAAAACACCTTCCGGTGCGGGTCGTCCTCCGGGAGGAACGCGGCCGCCTCATCAAGTCCCTGCTGCAGGAGCTTCATCACCTGCACCTGCTTGATGGAGAGCTGTTTGTCGTAGGGAAGGGACAGATACGTGCACCCGCCGCAGACACCGGATGCAGGGCACGGGGGCTCCAGCTCGTCGGGAGATTTTTCCGTCACCTCGACAAGGGCTGCCTGTGCCGAGCCGTTTCTCTTCTTCTGCACCCTTGCCTTTACCTTCTGCCCCGGCAGGGTGTTCTTCACCTCAACCCTCACGCCGTCCAGGGACATCACCCCTTTGTTCGGGAACTTCACCTCTTCGATCACGCCCTCGACGATTTCGCCTTTTTTCATCTTGTCCTCTCACACGAAAAACCCGGAGAGATCTTCTCTCTCCGGGCAGAATAAACCCACAAAGGTTCTCATGCAGCCGCTTAAGCGTCCTTCTCGGAATCCTCGTCCTCATCGTCATACTCGTCATCGTAGACGTTGTCATCGTAGTCCTCGAAGTAACTGGGTCTGACGAACCGGTAGACAATGTAGATGCCAAGCACGCACAGTGCAATGATGCCGATCACGGCAAAGACAACCAGCGCCGTGTTGGGCTTTTCACGTTCCTTTTTGACAAGGTCACGAACCTCTTTGACCAGTTCTTCCATCTTGATGTCCATACGCTCCTCCGTTCCGTAAAACCTGTCCTCATCTTACCACGAACCATGCCGGTCTGTCTCCGGTTTTCTGGATCTGTCAGGAGATTTTCACAAGTTTTGCGAACGCCGCATACATGATCCGCTGCTTCTCTTCCGTATCGAACTTGACCGTGACCTTGTAGTCCCTCGGTCCCTTCTCGATCGCAAGCACTGTTCCTTCCCCGTACTTTACATGCTGCACGCGGTCTCCGACGTCATAGCCTGGCTTTCCGATGACCGGTGCTCCCTTCGACAGGGAATCGAGCCCTGCGGGACGGGCAATGAACGGCTTCTTTGCAGGGTCCGGCTTTCGAAGCACCGCCTTAGGCCTCGTGTCCTTCCGGACAGGGGAGGGAGCAGGCTTCTGAACAGGCTTCGGAGCCGGGGCAGCAGGCTTTGGCTTCTGCCAGGAGGTCACATGCCGGACCGGGGCAAAGGGCAGGTCGTCGTCATCGTCCTCATTAAACCCGCCGCCAAGGCCGTACGAGTCATCTCTCCACTCGATGAGATCCTTCGGGATCTCCCCGATAAACCGGCTCACCGGATTGTAATGCACATCGCCTCGCACCATGCGGCTTGCGGCGGAGACGAGTGTCAGGTCGTCCTTTGCCCTCGTGATGCCGACATAGGCAAGACGCCGCTCCTCCTCGATCGCCTCGGAATCCTCTTCCCCGTAGGGTCCTCCGAGTGCCATAAAGCTCGGGAAGATATTTTCCTCCATGCCCGTGATGTACACGTGCGGGAACTCGAGACCCTTCGCGGAGTGCAGCGTCATCAGAAGGACCTTGCCGTTCTCATCGTTGTCCACCTGATCGATGTCGGCGATGAGGGAGACGTCCTGCAGGAATGCAGAGAGCTCCGTTCCCGCATCATCGATCTCACCGCTCTCGAGCTTCTCCGTGTAATCCTTATGGAAGTCCGTTGCCTTGGAGATCAGCTCGTCGACGTTTCCGATGCGGTCATCTGCGCCCTCCGGATCGAAGTCGCGAAGATACCGGTTGTAGTCGGTCACGTCCACCACCTGCTTGACCAGGGCATCGACGCTGTTCACCCCGGCATAGTCCTGAAGGCCGTGGATCAGCTCGGTGAACTTTTCGATCTTTCCCTTCGCCGCCTTGCTGATCTCCTCGATCTCACCGACTCTCTCGCAGGCCTCAAAGAAACTGATGCCGAACTGCGCTGCAAAGGCATCGATGCGGGAGACGGTTGTTGCCCCGATGCCGCGCTTCGGCACGTTGATGATGCGCTTGCTGTTCACATCGTCGCGCCCGTTGTCGATCGTCCGAAGGTAGCTCAGGATATCCTTGACCTCGGCGCGGTCATAGAAGTTGTGGCCGCCGACGATCTGGTAGGGAATCGATGCCTTGAACAGGGCATCCTCGAGAAGACGCGACTGCGCATTCGTCCGGTACAGCACCGCAAAGTCCGACCAGGTAAGAGCGGAATCGCGCTTCATGCAGGCCTTGATGTCTCCCGCGACAAAGGAGGCCTCGCTTATCCCCGAGGATGTCCGAACCACATGGACCCTGTCCCCGGGTCCCCGATCGCTCCAGAGCCTCTTTTCCTTTCGTTCCGTGTTGTTTGCGATTACCGCATTTGCCGCGGAGAGAATATTCTGGGTGGAGCGGTAGTTCTGCTCGAGCTTTACCACCAACGCATCCGGGAAGACCTTCTCGAAGTCGAGAATATTGCGGATATCCGCTCCCCGGAACTTGTAGATGCTCTGATCGTCATCACCGACGACGCACAGGTTCCGGTACTTCCCCGATAGCTGCCGGACAAGTTCGAACTGAACCCTGTTCGTGTCCTGGTACTCATCGACCATGATGTAGCGGAACCGCTCCTGATAGTTCTGCAGGACATCGTCCCTTGCCTCAAAAAGCTCCACGGTCTTTAAGAGGAGATCATCAAAGTCGAGGGCATTGTTCTTCTTGAGGCGCTTCTCGTACTCCTCGTAGACCTTCCCGATGATCTCGTCCTGATAGGTGCCCTGGTGATGCTCCTCAAAGTACCTGGCATCCTCCATGTTGTTCTTTGCCTGGGAAATCCTCGAGAGCACCTGCCTATCCTTCAGATCCCCGGTGTCTCTCATGTCCTGGAGGATCTGCCTGATGACGCTTCTTGCATCGTCCTGATCGTAGATCGTAAAGTTCGTGTCATATCCGATGCCGTCGATGAACCTTCGAAGGATCCTGACGCACATCGAGTGGAACGTCGAGATCCAGACGCTCTCCGCGCCGAACCCGATGAGGGAATCGACACGGCTTCGCATCTCTCCCGCGGCCTTGTTCGTGAACGTGATCGCGAGGATGTTCCAGGGGTTCACGTCGCACTCCTCCATGAGATAGGCGATGCGGTGGGTGATGACTCTTGTCTTGCCGCTTCCTGCTCCCGCAAGGATCAGCACGGGTCCTTCGGTCTGAAAGCAGGCCTTCTTCTGTTCCTCGTTCAGCGTGTCGTAAATACTCAACTTTTTTCTATTTCTCCTTCGTCAGCAGATGTTCCACAAACCGCTTCTTGAGGTACGCATCGAGGGAGAGCCGCATCAGCGCCTCAAAGGTCTGAAGCTCTTCTCTCTGCTCCTCCGTGCAGTCAAGATCCCGGAACGATGCGGACGCCTTCTCAAAGGCTTCCTCTGCGCTTTTTGTCGTGCTCTCAACCTGCTCTTTCAGATCCTCATTTAAGAGGTCAAAGATCTCCGGCAGAGAAAGAAGGGGTGTCTGCTTTGCCCCTTCTTTCTTTCCATCCTCTGGTATCTTTCCCTTCTCCGGTGTCTTCGTTTCCTCCGTCAGCTCCCGCACCATAGAGAGGAGCTTTCCGGAGTCGTCGATCGAGTAGAGACTCTTCAGACAGTAGAGAAGAAGCAGATAGATCATGTGCTCCTTCGTGTATTTCTTTTTCTCGGGAGCGGGCAGAACATTTGCCTTCACGTAGTTGTTGATCATCGTCTTCGTGACCGGCTTGTCGCTTGGCTCCCCGCTGATCGGGGCGAGCTTTCTCTCGAGAAAGGTCAGCACCTGATCCATGTACAGGTCGATATCCGGGATGTCCTCGCTCTTTACAAAGGGAAGGGCAGAGGCCATCTCGTCAAATTCGCGGGTCCAGTTTTCTTCCATCAGCTATCCTTCTTTGTGCTGTTCCTTGGCAGCCTTTGCCATACGCTTCATCTCCCGCGCATTCGTAAGGGTCGCCTCCGTGATCTTGGCTCCCCCTAAAAGCCGTCCGAGTTCCTTCAGAGATGCGTCCTCGTCAAGGCGGGTGATGCTTGTCACAGTTCTCTCCCCTTCCACGTGCTTTTCGATCCGGTAGTGGGAGTCCTCCATCGCCGCGATCTGCGGCAGGTGCGTGATGCACAGGATCTGGTGATCCTTTGCGAGGTTCCCGAGCTTTTCCGATACCTTCCAGGCGGTCTGTCCGCTGATGCCGGCATCGATCTCATCGAAGATGAAGCTGTGGATGTCATCCTGCCCTGCAAAGACGGTCTTTAATGCCAGCATGATGCGCGAGAGCTCGCCGCCGGATGCGATCTTCTCGAGGGGCCTTGGTGCCTCGCCGGGGTTCATGGAGATGAGGAACGTCACCTCATCTTCACCGTCCGACGAGAGATACTCCTCCCCGGACTTCATGTCCACCTGGAACGAGACCTGGTTGAAGTTGAGGTCGAGGAGCTGTCTCGTGAGGTCCTTCGTGAAGGCATCGGCTGCCTTCTTTCGAAGCGCGGTGAGCCTGTGGCAAAGATCGGAGAGAGCTTCCTTTTCCCTTGCAAGGTCCTTTTTCATCTTCTCCCGTGCGGCATCATAGTCCGAGAGCTCAAGAAGCCGCTCCTTCCTCTTTGCAAGGGAGTTCTGGATCTTCTCAAAGCTGTTCCCGTACTTTTCCTTCAGGTGATTGATGAGGTTGAGGCGCGATTCGATCTCGGAGAACTCCTGCGGATCAAAGGAGAGGGAATCCATGTAGTCGGAGAGGGATCTCTGGAAATCAGAAAGAAGCGAATCAATGTCGGAGAGCTGTCCCGTGATCGCATCAAGATCCGCGTCCAGCCCCTGCACGCTGTTCAGCTCCCGGAGGGCCCGCTCGATCTGACTTGAGGCCGAGCCGTCCTCATCGGAGGTAAGGCTTCCCGCCTCCCCTGCTGCCGCGGTGATCCTCTGGAAGTTCGAGAGCTTTTTGTACTTCTCCTCAAGCTCTGCGTCCTCTCCCTTTTTGAGGTCCGCATCCTCGATCTCCTGCACCTCATAGGTCAGAAGATCGATCTCCCGAAGACGGGCCGCGGCATCGATGTCCTCGCTCATCTTCTTTTTAAGGCTCATGTAGGCCCTGTAGTGCTCCCGGATCTTTGCACGGAGCGCGGCGTCCTCGTCCCCCGCGTAGTCGTCGAGGGTCTTCAGCTGTGCCCCGTGGGCAAGAAGCCTCTGATTCTCCCGCTGTCCGTAGACATCGATGAGCGTGCTGCCAAAGTCACGCAGCTGGGAGACCGTGACAGACTCTCCCTGGATCTGGCAGGTCGTGCGATTCGGGTAGACCTTCCGCTTGATGAGAAGGATCCCGTCCTCCGGGACCTCGATATCCATCTCCTCAAGCTTTTTCCTCTGCCTGTCATTGTCGAGGGAAAACGTCATCTCGATCAGGCAGAAGTCGCACCCGGTCCGGATCATGCTGCGGTCAGCCTTTGCCCCGAGGGCAAGACCGATCGAACCGATGATGATCGATTTGCCGGCACCGGTCTCACCGGTCAGGATGTTCAGTCCGTCGGTGAAGGTCACCTCCTCCTCTTCAATCAGTGCCAGATTCCTCACGTGTAAGCCTGTGATCATTGTATAAGCTCCTGTCTTCCGGGCCTCTCCCGTGCGTCAGGTGTGTTTCAGTCCTGGTAGTCCTTCAGGCGGCGGACGAGGATCCCCGTCTCCTCCACCGAATGGGTCGCGACAAACACCGTGTCGTCGCCCGCAATGCAGCCCGCAACCTCCGGGCAGTGCAGCGCGTCGATCGCCGCGGCGACCGGCATCGCCATGCCGGATACCGTGTGAATCACCAGGATATTCACAGCGGGATCCATGGAGAGCACGCCCTCCTTCATCACCCTTAAGTATTTCTCGGAGAGCATCGTATCGTCCGCACGCGCAGGGCTCACATACTTCTGCCGCCCGTCTGCGGTATGGGCCTTCGTGATGCGAAGTTCCCGGATATCCCTCGACACCGTCGCCTGCGTCACGGCAATGCCCTCGTCGGTAAGACGTTTGATCAGATCGTCCTGCGTCTCCACCTCGTACCGGTCGATGATCTCCAGGATTTTCTCCTGCCGCTCTTTCTTTGTCACTTCAGATCCTCCATCTTCCGGTGCAGGGTCTCCAAAAAGCTCAGGTCCGAGATCCGGACGAGCTTTGTCGTCTTCGAGCTCTTGTGCACCTCAATCACATCTCCCCCGTGCAGGAGGATGTCCCCCCGCCCGTCAAAGGATGCCGTGGCGCCGGGATCATCGCTTCCCTGGGAGAAACCGATCTCAATCCGGATCACCTCGCTCCCGCCAAAGACGATGGAGCGGATATTCAGGGTCTGGGGACAGATCGGGGTCAGGACGATCATCGAGGATCCCGGTGTGCAGATGGGGCCTCCGGCGGAGAGGTTGTAGGCCGTGCTCCCGGTCGGGGTCGACAAGATGATCCCGTCCGCATGGAAGGTGTGAACGAACTGCTCCCCGACATAGACTCCGTAGCGGATGGTCCGGAGCGGGCCGTTGCGGGAAATCACGACATCGTTCAGGGCGTGCATCTTCCTGCCTCCCGTCACGGCGCTCAGCATCATGCGCTCCTCGATGTCGTAGTGCCCCTCAATGACCTTTAACAGGTCCTCCTCCCAGGACGAGGCCTCGATCTGGGCGAGGTACCCGAGGTGCCCGAGGTTGATGCCAAGAAGCGGCACGCCGCTGCCAAAGGACTTACCCGCGGTCCGAAGCACCGTTCCGTCGCCTCCGAGAACGAGGATGCAGTCCGCATCCTCATAGGTCGGGACGACCCTGCAGCCGTGGGATGTCAAAAAGGCGGCAACCTTTGCCGTCATCTCCCCTTTCGGATCCTTGAGCGTATTGGTTTCCAGGTAGAAGTTTTTCAAGTCTCTTCTCCAAAGCACTGGTGTGAGGTTTCCACAAGGTCCCTGATGTCCTGCCCGGTGGGGGCAAGGTCAGAGACGGCGGTATCTTCTGTCTTTGTGAGGAACATGAGGTACTCGATGTTCCCCTCAGGTCCCCGAATCGGCGAGAAGTCAAGGCCGGTGAGGACAAAGCCGTTGTCCCTCGCGTACCCGATCGCCTGTTCAATCACCTCGGCGTGGACCTTTCTGTCCCGGACAACGCCCTTCTTTCCCACCTTCTCCCGCCCTGCCTCGAACTGGGGCTTGATGAGGCACACCATCTGCGCCTCTTTCGTGAGAATCGGATACGCCGCGGGCAGGATCTTCGAGAGGGAGATGAAGGAGACGTCGCAGGATGCAAAGGACGGGGCATCGCCCGTAAGGTCCTCCGGCTTCATGTAGCGGAAGTTTACCTTCTCCATGCACACGACTCTTGCATTATTTCGAAGTTTCCAGTCGAGCTGCCCGTAGCCCACATCGACGGAGTAGACCTTTGCCGCCCCGTTCTGCAGCATGCAGTCCGTAAAGCCGCCGGTCGAGGCGCCGATGTCAAGGCAGGTGCGGCCCGAAAGGTCGATCGGGAAGACCTTTAATGCCTTCTCGAGTTTCAGGCCGCCGCGGGAGACATAGCGAAGGGTTTCTCCTTTTACTTCGATCCTGACCTTCTCCGGGTCGAACGTGGTGCCCGGCTTATCCTCCTTGTCGCCGTTGACAAAGACCTTTCCCTCCATGAGAAGGACCTTCGCCTTCTCCCTCGAGGGAGCAAGGCCCTGTTCGACAAGGAGCACATCGAGTCGTTTCTTCATGCGCGCTCCTTCCATGCGGCAAGGATCTTCTCCGTCACGGAGTCCGCATCGATATGAAGACTCTTCTTCAACAGGTCCGGGGATCCGTGGGGAACGAAGGTGTCCGGGATGGCAGCCTTCACCACCTTTTCCTCCGGGAAGTTCTCCTGCACCCATGCCTGCACGTGCTCCCCGAAGCCGCCGCTTGCAACGTTCTCCTCCATCGTGACAAGAAGAGGGTGCGTCGGGAGCTTTTCCTTCAGCATTTCCGTATCAAAGGGACGGACAAACCGTGCATTGACAAGGGTCGGATTGAGGCCTTCCCTCAAAAGGTTCTCGCGCACCTTCACCGCGGTCTCCACCATGGATCCCACGGCAAAGAGGAGAATGTCCTTCCCCTCATAGATCGTCTCGCTCTTTCCGAGCGACACGCTCTTCCGGTACTCCTTCAGACCGTCATAGGCCGCGCCTCTCGGGTACCGGATCGCGATCGGGTGGCCGTAGCGCAGCGCGAACTTGATAAGATCCGAGAGGCCCCACTTGTTCTTCGGGGCGCAGATCACGAGGTTCGGGATGGTGGAGAGGAAGGACAGGTCATAGATGCCCTGATGGGTCTCTCCGTCCGCGCCGACAAGGCCTGCCCGGTCGATTGCAAAGACCACCGGCAGATCCTGGAGACAGACATCCTCTGCGATCTCGTCGTAGGCCCTCTGCAGGAACGTCGAGTAGACCGCAACCACCGGCTTCATGCCGCCTGCCGCAAGCCCTGCGGCAAAGGTCACCGCGTGCTCCTCGGCGATGCCGACATCGAAGAACCGATCCGGAAAGATGTTGTGGAAGCGCTTCAGCCCCACGCCGTCTCCCATTGCCGCCGTGATCGCGACGACCTTCGGGTCCCTCGTTGCCATCTTGATCATGACGGTCGAGAAGATGTCCGTGTAGCCGACCTGCGAGAGGGATTTCGGAAGTCCCGTTTCGATCTCGAAGGGACTGGTCCCGTGGAACCTTGCCGGGTGGCGCTCCGCCGGGGCATAGCCGTCGCCCTTCTTGGTGATCACATGGACGATGACGGCCTTGCGGATGCGCTTTGCATCCTCGATCGCATGCTGCACCGCGAGGGTATCGTTCCCGTCGATGGGCCCTAAATACGTGATCCCGAGCTCCTCAAAGAGCATGCCGGGGACGAAGAAGCTCTTGACGATGTTTTTGGCCTTCCGGACCCGGTCCACCGCCTGCGGGCTTCTGCTCTGCAGGGAGTTGTAGACCTTCTCTCGGAAGTCCAGGTACTTGTCCGAGGTGCGGATGTCATTGAGATAGCTCGACATCCCGCCGACGTTCTCGGAGATCGAGCGGTTGTTGTCGTTTAATACGATGATGAAGTTGGTCTTGAGCTGTGAGGCGTTGTTCAGGGCCTCATAGGAGAGTCCTCCCGTCAGGGCGCCGTCCCCGATGACGGAGACGATCGTATTCGTCCCGCCGGTCAAATCCCTTGCCTTTACATAGCCAAGACCCACCGAGATCGAATTGGACGCATGGCCCGTGTCAAACGCGTCGGTGTCGGACTCGTGGCGCTTTGGAAAGCCGCTCATGCCCCCGAACTGCCGAAGGCTGTCAAACCCGTCTTTCCGCCCCGTGAGGATCTTGTGGGTGTAGGACTGATGTCCCACGTCCCAGATGATCTTGTCCTCGGGCAGGTTCAGGGCGCGGTGGAGCCCCATCGTCAGCTCGACGGCGCCGAGATTGCTCGCAAGGTGTCCTCCGGTGACCGAGACCTTCCGGATGAGGAAGGCACGGATCTCGGAAGCAAGCTCCGGCATCGCATCCGGCGGGAGCTTCCGGATGTCCCCGGTCTCATTTATCTGATCCAACCAATTTCCCATGATGTATGTCCCGCTGCTCTACTTCTCTCTCCCGACAAGACTTGCTGCAAGCTGTGCAAGAAAGGACCCGTCAACCGACAGGTGCGAAAGAAGATCTGCCGCCTCATCGGTAAGATCCTGCACTTCCTTCTTTGCTGCGTCGAGCCCGTGGAGAGAGACATAGGTTGCCTTCCCCTCGGCCGCATCCTTGCCGATGCTCTTTCCGAGCACCGCCGCATCTCCGGTGACATCGAGGATGTCGTCCTGTACCTGGAAGGCAAGACCGACGTTCCTTGCCGCCTGATGCAGCGCCTGAATATCTTCCTTTGGTGCACCGCCCAGAATCGCACCGATCACAAACCCGCTGTCGATGAGGCACGCGGTCTTCTTCTCCTGAATGAAGGTGAGAAGCTTTTCGTCCACAAGCTCCTGATGCTTGTCGCTCTCAAGATCCGCGACCTGTCCTCCGACCATGCCATAGATCCCGGCATTGGACGCCAGGAGCTGCAGAGCTTTGACCACCCGGTCCGTCTCCTCCTTCGTTTCCGCACAGGAAAAAGCCGTAAGGGCCGTCTCATAGGCAAAGTTTAAGAGGGCATCTCCTGCAACCACCGCCTGATCATCTCCGTACACCGCCCAGGTGCTTTTTCTTCCCCGGCGGTACGAATCGTTGTCGAGGGCCGGGAGATCATCGTGCACGAGGGAGTAGGTGTGGATCATCTCGAGAGCTGCCATGAAGGGCTCATAGAGGGCAGGCTTTGCCCCGTACATCGTTGCGGTGACATACAGAAGGACCGGGCGAAGTCGCTTTCCGCCGGCAAGAACCGAGTAGTTCATCGCCGAAAGTCCCGTCTTCTGATAGCCCTCCTCCTTCGGAAGGAAGGAACGCACGATGCTCTCCGCGTGCTCCTGTGCTGCCTTCAGCCTCTCGTCAAACGTCTTCTCGTCCATCACTTGTCCTCTTCCACCGTAAAGTCCGAAACGGACCCGTCCGCTGCAATCTTTTTAACCTGTTTCTCGACGCGGTCGATCCTGTCATTGCAGGTTTTCAGAAGCGACATGCCTCTCTCATAGTCCCTGAAGGACTGCTCCAGCGTGCTGTCTGGGCTCTGCATGCGCTCCACGATGGCATTCAGCTCCTGCAGCATCTCCTCAAGGCTCTTTTCGTTTTCCGGCTCCGCCGCTGTCTTTGTATTCTCACTCATTCGAAAGTTCCCGTTTCTGTACGAGGGACGTGATTTTTCCATCCCGCATCTGCGTGATGAGGGTCTGTCCCTCTTCGATGTCCTTTGCCGACCGGATGCTCCTGCCGTCTGTCGTCTCCAGATACCCGTAGGGACCGGAAAGACGCCTTACCGGGGACAGGGCATCCAGTCTTGCCGCAAGAAGCTGCAGGTTCTGCCTGCGGTCCCTCAGCTTCCTCTCCATGGCATCCTCAAGATCCCGCTCAATCTCAAGCTGCTGGCGGCAGAAAAACAGTTTGTCCTCCATCGCGCGCTGCAGCTTTTCCCCGGCTGTCTGGATCTCATGCCTCTGGGACTTCAGCTTCTCTTTGGGGCTTAAGGCCTGGAGCTGCCTTCCATAGCTCTCGCACCGGCGTCTTGCGTCAAGAATCCGGTGCTGCATCAGATCTTCGAGACGCTCCCTGTCCCGCTCCAGCGTATCGTCCACGGTCTTCATCTCGAACACCGCAAGCTCTGCCGCCTGGGACGGGGTTGCGGCGCGAAGGTCCGCGACATAGTCCGTGATCACGACATCGCCCTGGTGCCCGACCGCCGAGATGATCGGCGTATTGCAGTCAAACACCGCCTGCGCGACCATCTCCTCGTTGAAGGCCCAGAGGTCCTCCATGGAGCCGCCGCCGCGCCCGACGATGATGGTGTCGATCTTCTTTTCGGGGTCGTTATCGCCCAGATGATCCAGAGTCTCAATCGCCTTTACGATGGACTCCTTCGCCCCGTCTCCCTGGACGAGGCACGGGCAGAGGATGATCTCGATGTAGGGGTTCCGGCGCTTCGAGACGTGGATGATATCCCGGACAGCCTCGCCGGTCGAGGCCGTGACGACGCCGAGGCGCCGTATGTACTTCGGGATCGGCTTCTTGTAGACCTCGGAGAAAAGGCCCATCTCCGAAAGCTTTTCCTTTAGCTCCTCGTACTTCTGGTACAGGGCGCCGGCTCCCGCCGGGGTCACCCCGTCGGCGTAGAGCTCGTACTTGCTGCCCCTTGTATAAGCGCCGATCGTCCCGTGGACGATCACATCGGAGCCGTCCTGAAATCCAAAAGAAACGCCTCCTTTCGCTTTTCCCACACGCATCATGCAGTCAAGCGTTCCAGAGGCATCTTTCAGGGTAAAATATAGATTTCCGCTCGGGACGTGGTATTTGAAGTTGCTGACCTCTCCGCGGACATAAACCGAGTGCAGAAGGTAGTCCGACCGGAACATGCGCTGCAGGTAGACAGAGATCTGTCCCACGCTGTAGACGTTCCCGTCCGTTCTCACTTTTTCCTGCTCTCCGTATTCTTTGCGGACACCACCCTGATGACGGCGCCGGAGGCCTCTTCCTTCTTCCTTGCGGCAACGCTCGTCTTCCTGTTCTCCGGTTTCTTTCTCATCTCGGAGCCCGGGACGATCTTTGCCAGAACGCCGTTCACAAAGGACGCGGCATTGTCGGAGCCGAAGCGCTTGGCAAGCTCCACGGCCTCGGAGATCGCGACCTTGTCGGGGATGTCCTCATCAAAGAGGATCTCGTAGGCACCAAGGCGAAGGATGGTAAGCTCCGCCCGCCCGATGCGGTCGAGCGTCCAGCCAGTCATGTGCTCCGAGAGGACTTTGTCCAGCTCCGGGATCTTTTTGATGATCCGGTTGGTCTTGTCCGTGATGTAGGTCCTGTCCTCATCGGTGACCTCGATGTCGCCCGCGTCGAAGAAAAGCTCCTCCTGCGCCGGCATTTCATCGGGGGTATTGAATTCCACCCGGAACAGGATCTTGAAGATCTGTTCCCTAAGACTCGTTCGTTTCAATGGGCGTCACTCCTTGCTCTTGTCGGTTCCCTGCGGCATGTCGATTCCCGCAATGCGCACGTTGACATCGAGGACCTTCAGCCCTGTCATGTTTTCGATGGCCTGCTTCACGCGCTGCTGAATCTTCGCGCTCGTCGTCGGGATATTGTAGCCGTAGCTTAACACCACGTCGAGATCGACGCGAACGCCCGACTCCGAGACATCCACGCGGACACCCCGGTTCCTGTTGTTTCTGTTTCTCTGCTGTCTGCCAAAGAGCGGCTGGCTCGTATATCCGACGCCTGCCATCTCTGCAACACCGTCCACTTCCCGGGCGGCGTATCCTGCGATCATCGCCACCACATCGTCGGCGATCTTCACCGTTCCGATGTCCTCTTCCCGAATGGTTCTTGCACCGGCTGTATTTTCTTTCTCTGCCATGATGAAACCCTCCTGACAAAAGAATTCTCGTCTGTATGACATCGAGACCATTTTAGCAAAGTTCCCGTGGATTGACCACAGAAATGCTTATATGTTCTCGAACGTGTTATTCTTCGAAAACTCGGTAAGCTCAAGGCCCTTGTTCCGATCCAGCACCATCTGCGGGCTCCAGGGGTTGATGAAAAGAAGGAGCGGCCGATCCTTCATGTCCTTGACAAGCTTCATGTCCGTCGTCCCGACGATGTGCTCCACATCGACCTCTTCCGGATTTGCGATCCAGCGGATGTGCTCGTAGGGGAGCATCTCGAGTTTGATCTCGACGTTGTACTCGCTCTTTAACCGGAACTGGAGCACATCGAACTGCAGGACGCCGACAACGCCCGCAATGATCTCCTCCATGCCGGTGTTGTACTCCTGGAAGACCTGAATCGCGCCTTCCTGGGCGATCTGGCGGATGCCCTTGACGAACTGGTCTCTCTTCATGGTATCGACCTGCTTTACCCTTGCGAAGTGCTCCGGAGCGAAGGTCGGGATGCCCTCATAGCGGAAGTTCTCCTTCGGCATGCACAGGGTGTCGCCGATGGAGTAGATCCCGGGGTCGAACACGCCGATGATATCGCCGGCATAAGCCTCGGTCAGGATCTTCCTGTCATCTGCCATGAGCTGCTGGGGCTGGGAGAGGCGCTGGACGCGTCCGGACTGGACGTGGCGCACCTCCATGCCGGCCTCGTACTTGCCCGAGCAGATGCGCATGAAGGCCACACGGTCGCGGTGGGCCTTGTTCATGTTCGCCTGGATCTTGAAGACAAAGGCCGAGAAGTCGTGCTCCACGGGATCGATGAGTCCCTGATCCGAGCGGCGGGCCGTCGGGGGAAGGGCCATGCGAAGGAACGCCTGAAGGAAGATCTCGACGCCGAAGTTCTGGAGGGCAGAACCGAAGAATACGGGCGTCAGCTCTCCCTTCTGCACCTTCCCGAGGTCAAAGGCCTCGGATGCGCCGTCAAGGAGCTCGATCTCTCCCATCAGCTTGTCATAGGCGTCCTGTCCGATCTCCCCGATGATCTTCTCGGTATCCGCGATCGGGACACGGGTTTCCGTACCCTCCTTCGTGCCCTTCTGGGTGTCGAAGTACTGAATGACCTCTTTCGAATCTCGGTCATAGATGCCCTTAAAGTCCTTGCCGGAGCCGATGGGCCAGTTGACGGGGCAGGTAAAGACGCCGAGGTTCTGCTCGATGTCGTCGAGAAGATCGAAGGTGTCCTTCGCATCGCGGTCCATCTTGTTGATGAAGGTAAAGATCGGGATGTGCCGCATCGCGCAGACCTTGAAGAGCTTTCTCGTCTGCGCCTCGACGCCCTTGGATCCGTCGATGACCATGACCGCGGAGTCCGCCGCCATGAGGGTGCGGTAGGTATCCTCGGAGAAGTCCTGATGTCCGGGGGTGTCGAGAATGTTCACGCAGCACCCGCCATAGGTAAACTGCAAAACGGAGCTCGTCACCGAGATACCACGCTGCTTCTCGATCTCCATCCAGTCGGAGACAGCGTGCTTTGCCGTCGCCTTGCCCTTGACCGAGCCCGCGGAATTGATCGCCCCGCCGTAGAGCAGGAACTTCTCCGTCAGGGTGGTCTTGCCGGCGTCGGGGTGCGAGATGATCGCAAACGTCCGCCGCCTCTCAATTTCCTCTCTGATTGTCATAAAAAATCTCCTCTAAAATGTCAAAAGAAGCTTTGCAATCCGCTCCGCCCCGTGGCCGTCCACCACAGTGCGCATCTTTTCCGATGCCGCAGATGCAAGCGCCGGATTCTTCCGGTACTCTTCCAGGTGATTCAGGGCTTTCTCCATGCTGCCCTCCATGTCGGTCCGGATATCCCCGGCATAGGGGATGATGCCCTGACGGTCAAATTCCTTCGCCGCCATCATCTGGTTGTCCGCGATGGTAACCAGGACCGAGGGCACGCCGCCGGCGCACAGCTCGTACACCGTCGTCCCGCCGGCCGTAAGAGCAAGATCGCAGGATGCGATAAGCTCGGTAAGATCCGGCTGCGGGGGCAGGAGGTGGATCCGGGAATCCTTGCCGTACGCGGATACCAGTTCCTCTTTGTGATGGTTGAAGCGCCCGATCACCGCATAGATGGAAGGCGCCGACAAATCCTTTCCATAGCGCTTCTCATACGCTGCAAGAAAAGAGCCGAGAACGTTCTTTGCATCGGTCGCCCCGGTGGTCACGAGGATCCGGAAATCCTCATGCGGAATCCGCTCGAGATCCATGTAGATGGGATCGAGGGGCATGTAGGAGGTGCCGAGCGCAAAGCGGGTGGAAAGCCCTGCTTCTTTGTACCGCTCCTCATAGCGAAGGAGCGGGGAATAGATGTTGTAGTCGATCAGAAGATCGCAGGGATAGATGAAGCGGTTCACGTCGTCGATGTAGGCAAGGCGTGCCACGTCCCGGATCTTCTTTAAATAGCTGCCGGTCACGAAGTAGGAGTCGACAAGAAGCCGCTCGACGTTCCGCTCCCGCATGTGCTGCAGGAGCCGGTCCGCCTCCTGGTCGAGGTGGTCATAGTCCGTGTGCAGGCAGACATACCCGTATCCCGCGCCTGCGGCAAGAGATGCGCTCTCCTCGTCGGCGACAAAGAACGTCGCCTCCTCTCCCATTCTTCGGAGGGCCTTTGCAATCGCAAAGCAGCGCATCATGTGGCCGAGGCCGATGTTGTCGTTGCAGTCTGTTCTGATATAGATCATCTCATGCCTCCGGATGCCGAACGCGGTACTTGACCTCGGCGATCTTCCAGTCCTCCTCGTTGTCGATATCCTGCACGAGGGACTCCTCCCGCTCGAGCGGCTGTGTCCCCGCAGGTACCATGGACTTTGTGGAAAGGAACGCTGCGGTCTTCAGGAAATAGAACTGCCCCGCGTCGTGATAGAGAGGGGTGAGGTCCTGCGAGCGCATTAAGGCGCACTCGGGGTGGCGGTAGGACAGAAAACCCCTGTCATTTATCTCAAAGGCGCGCTGCGGCGGGAACGAGAAGCGGACCACCGGAACGACTGCGGAGACACCTGGAAGAGAGAGCTTTTCTGCAGCTTCCCGAAGGACCGCCGCGTCCACAAAGGGCGCTGTCGGATAGATGCAGCAGAATGAGTCGAACTCCTGTCCCTGTTTCCTGTAGGCATCGATCACCTCAAGGCAGACGTCCGCGGTGGTTGCAAAGTCGCCGGCAGTCTCTTTGCTCCGGAAGAACGGGACCTTTGCCCCCGCCTTCTCTGCGATCTTAGCAATCCTCTCCGAGTCGGTCGAGACCATGACCTCGGAAAAGAGGCCTGAGGAAAGCGCCGCCTCGATGGAGTAGCAAAGGATCGGCTTTCCAAGGAACGGCCGTATGTTCTTGTCCTTGATGCGCCGGCTTCCGCCGCGCGCCGTGATGAGTGCAAGTGATGCCATGTGAAATCTCCTCTGCACAAGAAGACTGCCCCGGACGCCAAAGCGCTCAGGGCAGCACGAAAAGCCCGGCAGACCGTCTCCGGTCCCGGGCCCTAACCTATCCTACTGTTCGCCGTCAGAGGCGTTGTCGTTCCGGCTCTGTCTGCGGTCACGGCGATCCCCATGGCGATCTCCGCGGTCACGGCGTTCTCCGCGATCCGGCCTCTCGGGTCTTTCCGGTCTGTCGTCCGGTGCCGGGCGGCGTCCCTCTTCATAGGCCTTCACGTCCTTGATGGAGAAGCTCACGCGGCCAAGTCTGTCCTTGCCGATGCAGACCACGCGGACCTTGTCGCCGAGGGTCAGGACATCCTCCACGTGCTCGACACGGTGGTCGGCGATGCGGGAGATGTGGACCAGTCCCTCCTTGCCCGGTGCGAACTCGAGGAAGGCACCGAAGTCCTTGATGGAGACGACGACACCCTCGAGGATCTGTCCCTCGTAGAAGTCGGTCACGATGGTCTCGATCATGCGCTTTGCATCTGCCATGCCCTGTGCATCGGTGCCGCAGATGGAGACGCGGCCATCCTCCTCGATGTCGATCTGGCAGCCGGTTCTCTTGATGATCTCGTTGATCGTCTTTCCTCTCTGGCCGACGACATCGCCGATCTTCTCGGGATCGATGGTCATCATCTCGATCTTCGGCGCATACTTGCCGACCTCCGGGCGAGGCGCAGCGATTGCGTTGTGCATGACGCCGTTCATGATGAACTCTCTTGCGTCCTTGCATCTCTGGAAGGCGCCCTCGATGATGGCGCGTGTCAGGCCGTGGATCTTGATATCCATCTGGATGGCCGTGATGCCGTCATGGGTTCCGGTCACCTTGAAGTCCATGTCGCCGAAGAAGTCCTCGAGGCCCTGGATATCGGTCAGGAGAACGAAGTCATCATCGGTCTTGCCGGTGACAAGGCCGCAGGAAATGCCGGCCACCTGCTTCTTGATCGGAACACCGGCGTCCATGAGAGCCATGCAGGAGGCGCAGGTCGATGCCATGGACGTGGAGCCGTTGGACTCCATCGTCTCGGAGACGCAGCGGATGGAATACGGGAACTCCTCGACGGAGGGCAGAACCGGCATCAGCGCGCGCTCTGCGAGTGCGCCGTGGCCGATCTCACGCCGTCCCGGTCCTCTGGAGACCTTCGTCTCGCCGACGGAGTACGCCGGGAAATTGTACTGGTGGACGTAGCGCTTGGAGGTGATGTTGGGATCGAGTCCTTCGACGCGCTGTGCCTCGGAGAGCGGTGCGAGCGTGCAGACATCCACGATCTGGGTCTGGCCTCTCGTGAACATGGCGCTGCCGTGAACTCTCGGGATGAGACCCACCTCCGCATGCAGCGGACGGATCTGGGTGAGGAGTCTTCCGTCGGGGCGCTTGTGGTCCTGGAGGATCATCTTGCGGACGGTGAGCTTCTCATACTTGTAGACCGCATCGCCAAGCTGCGCGAGATACTCCTCGTTGTCCGCAAAGGCCTCGGCAAGGCGCTCTGTGATGTCGGCGACGTTCTTCTCTCTGGTCTGCTTGTCATCGGTGAAGACCGCAACCTCCATCTCCTCCGGAGGAACGATCTTCTTGATGTCTTCCATCATCTCGTCCGGCACGTGGACGGAGACGTAATCCTGCTTCTGCTTTCCGCACTCGTTGCGGATCATGTCGTAGAAGGCAAGGACCTCCTTGTTCACCGCATCTGCCTGATAGATGTAGTCGATCATGTCGCCTTCCGGCACCTCATTGGCACCGGCCTCGATCATCATGATCTTGTCTCTTGTCGAAGCAACGGTCAGGCGCAGGTCTCCGTTGTCCCACTCCTCCTGAGAGGGGTTGATGATGACACGGCCGTCGACAAGGCCCACCTGGGTCGAGACGCAGGGGCCTGCAAACGGGATATCGGAGATATAGGTTGCAAGAGGCGCACCCATCATCGCGATGAGCTCCGGACGGCAGGCCGGATCCACGGACATGACCATGCACTCGAGGGTGACATCATTGCGCATGTCCTTCGGAAACAGCGGGCGCATCGGGCGGTCGATGACACGGCTCGTCAGAACCGCGTTCTCGGATGCCTTGCCCTCGCGCTTGTTGAAGCCGCCGGGCATCTTGCCGATCGAATAGTACTTCTCGGAATATTCCACGGAGAGCGGGAAGAAGTCCACGCCGTCTCTGGGCTGAGCTGCCTCGGTTGCCGTGCACAGAACGGTCGTATCCCCGTAGTGCATGAACGCGCAGCCGTTTGCCTGCTTGCCGACGCGTCCGATATCAACGGAGAGCGGTCTGCCCGCCAGTTCCATCGAGTAGGTCACGTACCCGTCTTTTTCTTCCCTTTTGAAGTCTGCCATATCCATTCTCCTTTGTTCGTCTGTGAGGGTCCTTCGTCCTCATTCCCCAATACATTGATACCCAAATAAAAAAACAGCGAATAAGGGAAAGGCAGATGCCGTTCCCCTGATTCGCCGTTTCGTGCCGGATAATTACTTACGGATGCCCAGCTTCGCAATCAGTGCACGATAGCCCTCCAGGTCAGTCCTGGCGAGATAGTCGAGCATTGCGCGTCTCTTACCAACCATCTTCAGAAGACCGCGGTTGCTGTGGAAGTCCTTCGGATTCTTCTTCATGTGCTCGGTGAGCTCGGTGATGCGCTCGGTCAGAAGTGCGATCTGAACCTCAGAGGATCCGGTATCGCCTTCCTTGAGGCCATACTCCTTGATAATTTCCTGTTTTCTTTCTGCTGTCATTGTTTTTCTCCTTGACATGAAATTCACCGCTGACAAAGCACCCGGCGGAGACCCGCAGCACTGTGTCAGGGTAACTGCACAACGAGGGTATTCTAACATAGGGTGCAAGATCATTTCAAGGAGTTTCCGCGGGAATGCGCCATAAATGCACAAAGACGAAGGACGCAATCTCCGCTCAGTCTGAGACAGAAACCTTTTCCTCTTTCAACAGCCGATCGTGAACGACCACCCGAAAATCCGGAGGGACTTCCAGCAGGTCTGCCGTCTGATCAAACGACATTTCCAGCTTCTTCATGACAATCGAAATGTTTTTAGCGTATGCTTCGGCAATGCCTTCGTTTTCTCCGTCCTGAAACACCATCGAGACCATTGCCTGCCTCCTTTTCCGATATCTCCTGACATCTCATGCCCCGTCCGGAAGTGAGATTGTGATTGTGATCCGCTCAGACAGAGGCAGGCTGCTTTTCTTTTTCTTTTTCCTCTACCACTGGACGACAGTTCTCCCGGTCTAATTTTTTTATCCCGAGAAAGTCGGCTGCCTCATCAAATGTCATACCATGGACATCCATGAGATGCATGATATTCTTGGCGTTTGTTCTTATCGTTGCTCTGATTTCAGCATCCTGGATTATCATTGGTTTCATTCGCCTTATCTCCTTTCACTTGGTATCTCTGCAATTCGATCAGTTTGATGGCTGTTGCTCCTCTTTCTCAATCACCGTGCGGCAATTTTCCCGGTCCAATTTCTTCAGTCCGAGAAAGTCGGCTGCCTCATCAAATGTCATGCCATGTGCGTGCATAAGATGCATGATGCTTTGTGTGTTTATTCGTATAGTTGTTCTGTTTTCCGCGTCCACGATTGGCATTGAGACCCCTCGGTAAATCTCCTTTCCCCTGGTGTCCTGCCTCTCGAACTGCACAGCATCCTCGATATCACGGATCAGCTCATCTTCTTCCGGTACGAGTCCGTCGCGAAGATAGTCAAGAAACCGTCTCATTTCCTCTGTTTCCTGATCCGCGTTACCGTTTGCATACAGAAAGATCTTTCTGGTTCCGATTTTCGGGTCCAGGTCCTGTGCTTCCTCACATCTTTCCCGAAACGTATATCTCGAAATTCCTCTCTGAAAGGGATCCTCCAGGCAGATGAAAATGACAATTCCTTCCTTCAGCTGCTGATAGTCCTCGCCCGATTTCAGGGAATCCATGTCCATCGAGCTCTGGTAATACCGTGCGCGCCTTCCGATCGCAAGCTCAGCCTTTGTCTGCATCTCGATATCGTAAGCCGTTGTATCGTTCCAGAGATACACGTCGAGTCTCACGCCCTTACCGGGAAGAGAGTTTTTCACGGACTTTTCCGCCTCGTGGAACTTAATTTCCCGAACACGCTCTCCGAGGATACGCTCCAGCACTCTCCTGCAGATATTTTCCCGAATCATGACGCTTTTAAACATGTAGTCGTCCGAGAACTTCAGTTGCTCATAGGGAGTGTATTTATTTGCCATCCGCCACTCCTTATCTTAATTGTATCCAACGATTCCTGTTACGGCAATCGCCATGATATTGCTGCTGATTTTAAGTGGGTGTGTTCACGGAATGACCGGCAGGAAGTCTGCCCGGTCAATGAGAATCTCTGAGATAACTTCTATAAGATATGCTTCGTACTTCAGTTCGTTAATATATTAATACTATCTTAATTTATAATAAGCAATATGAAATTTGAAATTCTTTCCCCGGCAGCAAAAATCCCGGCATCGCGGCCGGGACTTCTGTAGGTTATCATCATGCAGTTATCCAAATTCAATGGAACAGATCCGAATGGTCCCTTGTCCGAAACAAAAGCCGTGATCAGTTCCGTCTGATTTTCCTTCCGGATGATCATCAGGCCCTCCCGGCCCCAAGTGTGTTAACATACGAATACCACAACATTCGGAGGAAACCCATGTTTGAACGAAAGAAGAAAAGTGCTCCCGTCCTTCTGCACGAGGGCGAGGATTTTGCCGAGGCATTCCGCACAGAGCCGGATCCGAAAACACGCCGCCTGCTCCTTGAGGAATACGGCGATGAAAAGGCAGAGCTTCGAAGGCAGCTTCTCGGTCATCGCTACAGCCGCGTGAAGGGGCAGGAGGTCGACAACTTCCTTCGCGCCTATCTCATGCTCCGCACCCTCGATGCGAGAAGCTCCCATATGCAGAAAGCCGAAGCACAGGAAGCTCTCACCGCGTTCTGCCTCGATCAGGTGGATACCTTCGGGGAGGATGTTCTCTTTGACGAGCTCTATAACGCCTTCTGGCGCTACTACTGCCTCTGCGACAATGACCGCACCTACAATGCGGTGGCGTTCGGGCTGGGACAGATCAATGAGAACGCAAGGGCGCAGAAGGTCGCAAAGGAGATCCGGACCGCGGTCTTCGACACTCCGAAACGGCTCGGTCTCTCCGATGCCTTCGCCCTTCTTCAGGACGCCGCCGAGGCGGCCTTTCAGGATCACTACCCGGGAGCTGTCACGGATTAGTCCTCGAGCGGGATCAGCTTGAACACCGCGGTGTCCGCATAGGTGAGGGGATTGGAGTGCTGGAAGAACACGATCCCGTCCACCGGGGAGGTGAGCTTTTCGATGATCTCTCCGGTCAGCGGGTCGATGATGCGGCCGAGGTTCTTTCCCTTCTTCACCTCAAACCCGACGCGGACATGACTGTCAAAAAAGCCCGCGCACTTCGGGCGGATCTGGATCATGTCGCGGTCATTGATCACGCGGGAGACATATCCTCCGTGGCCGTGGTAGGTGAGAATCCCCTGTGCCGACAGAAACCGCACGATTGCCCGCACCGCCTGCTGGGCGCTGTCCTTGTCGATCGTGGTGGTCGTTGTCGTATAGAGACTCACCGCATGGCACCCCCAGATCTGCCAGTTGTAGTTGAGGGTCGTGGTGTCATAGGGCCTCGTGTTCCGAAGGACCACGTAGGGCATGCCGAACTGCTTTGCGTACTCGAGGTTGACGGGATATCCCGCGTCCATGACCCTCGTGTGGGGCACATAGGTGCCCGGCATGTAGAAGCTTGCAAGCTGCACGCCGAAGGGATAGTCTTCGATCTGCTTAAATACCCCCGCCGCAATCCGCTGCGTCGTCTCCCCGAGGTCATACCCCGGGTACATGCGGTTGATGTCGGTGTTGTCGGTGGGCCAGAAGCGCTTCGAGATGTTGAGGGAATACGGGTTCACCGCCGGGATGACAAGGATCTTCCCGGAAAGGAGCCGTCCCTCGCTCTCCTCCTCGGCAAGGCGCTTTACGAGCTGCGAGGCAACGTAGAGCTGCTGCACCTCATTTCCCCGCATCGCGCCGACAATGCAGCAGGCTTTCTTTCCCTGTCCGAAGGAAAATCCCCGGACCCGGAGAGCGTCCCGGTAAAGTCCCGGAAGCTCATAGATGATCTCTTCTGTCATTTCTTTTCACCCCCGCGCTTCAGGATCCGTCCCATCAAAGACCCCTGGGATACCACCGGATATTCGCGGATGGTAAAGAGGAGCCCGTCCACCGGGGACGTCACGTTTTCAAGAAGTGTCCCGGAGAGCGGATCGACGAGGCGCCCGACGACATCGCCCTTTCGTACCGGATCCCCGGCCTTCTTATCGCGGATAAAGATTCCGCCGGTGCTTGCATTCAGGAACACCACCTCGTTTGGATCCTCTGAGAGGATCGGAGTTTTCGGGGTGATCACATCCCCGGACCAGGCACCCATTTCCTTCATTGCGCAGAAGATCCCGTCCACCAGCTGATTGCCGATGGACTTCGTAATCCGCATGCCGACCCCCATCTCGACAACAAGGGTCTTTGTCCCCCGGCTGTTGAGGGCCCAGGCAAAGGTCGACTCGAGGACCGTGCTTGCGCTGTGGACCCAGAGGAAATCGACGTTGCAGTGCATCGCGATGGGAACAAGAGCGTCCCTTGTCTTCTCGTTGATCCGGATCTGCGGGATCTCGGTGAGGTAGATGTTGCTTGCGTGGATGTCAAAGACAAGGTCCGATCCCTCTACCGCTTCGATGATCCCGGCAGCAAGGACATCGGTCATGTCCCCGTCCCCGGATCCCGGAAAGAGGCGGTTTAAGTCAAGGTCAAAATCCGGAATTCCTCTTGTGATCGAATCGATGCCGAGAGGGTTCATGGCAGGATAGATGTCCACGATCCCGGTCAGGCACTTTTGGTTCTCTTTGATTCTTCTTTGCAGCTCGTAGCAGACATACTGCCCCTCCAGCTCATCGCCGTGGATGCCGGTGACGATGCTGATCCTGGGGATCCCGGTGCTTTGTGCATCGCCTTCCCTTACACCCTCCGGCAGCAGCCGGTTCCTTTTGATCGAGAGCGTCTCGTCCACCGGCAGCTGAACGCTCGTTACGGTTTGAATCATCGATCTGCCTCCATCATCACTCAGATCTCTTTCTCCTTTACGTCCACATGGACGCTCATCTCCTGCCCCGCTTTCCCGAAGTGAATGCCCCGGTTCATCGGGCAGTCGGACGCATCGCGCCCGACGCCGACCCGCACCGCCTGCGTCGTGATCCTGCAGTCATTTGTGGGGTCCAGGGGAACCCAGAGATCCCTGTCTTTCACTTCCACCCAGGCGTGGCTCTCGCCCTCCCCGACAAGATATCCCGTGACATACCGCGCGGTCAGGTGAAAATGCCGGCAGAGCGCAATCAGCACATGGCTGTAGTCCTCACAGACCCCCGCATGATAGGACAAAGCTTCCTCCGCGCTCGTATGAATCCCGGTCCGCCCCTTCTCGTAGGTCATGGCTTCGTGCACCAGATGGCACAGGACCATCGCCCTTCTTGTCACCGAGGAATCCGGGTTCTGGAAATCCGCCCTTTTCTGTGCCTCCTCAGCAAGATGGCTGATCCCTTCCCCGGGCTGTGTGAGGGGGCTCTTCGAGAAGGTATAGCTGAATGCTTCCGCATCGCTCCCCGCCTTCTCGCCTTCCGAGAGCCCCACCATCGCCTCGCCATGCACATGGCTTGTCAGATGGTCCGCTCCGACGGGGAGGTTTCCGCAGGTCAGGACGTTCCCGAACGCGTCCTTACCATGCCAGATGCCGCAGTCCGGGGAAATCTCCTCCTTCACAAAGAGAACCTTCTGAGGCCCCGTATCCTGCGGCAAAAGCCGCAGTGTAAAGGCACCTCCGAAGGTTTTCTCCAGGTACCGGATCTGCATTTCATAGTCAAAACACAGAGTGGTTGTGCGCATTGGACTTAAACGTGTGCTCCTATCTGTTCCGTAAGTGTGATCACCTTCCGGTAGTCGATGGGGTTCTCCTCGATGCACGCATCGATCTCCTCGAGAAGCTGCCGGTCAAAGGAAAGGCCGCTCCTCTCGAGGCGGTTTGCGAGCCTCTTCTGCTCCCGGCAAAGCGCCTCCCTGTCCTTTCTCATGCGGGCATAGAGATCGAGCCTCTCCAGGCGCTTTCCCGCCTTGAAGATGCTCCTGATCTTCTCATCGTCCACTTCGTCATCGATGCTTCCCCAGAACGCCAGGATGTGATCCGTCAGATCCTGCATCGCGATGAACGGTGCATGCGAAACGCTTGCCCTCTCGAGATCATAGACCGCAAGCTGAATATAGGCAAAGCACCCCGTTCCGATCTGTCCCCGAAGAAGAATCGCATTGTCGAAGGCGCGATTCAGGTTCGCGGCGATCGAGTCCGGATTCTCCGGATCAAAGGGATAGCGTTTCAGGAAGTCTTCTCTGGTAGTATACACGTTCGGGATATCCATGCGCACACAATATTCCCCGAAGGAGTCCATCTGCTCATCGATCATCGCATCGAACTCGGGAAAATAGTTGCGGACGGTCGTGTACACCCGCTCCGTATAGCGTCCGAGCCAGAAGAGGTCATCGGACTGATCCTGTGTCAGCACTGTTCCACCCATGTATCCTTGAAACCTCCTCCCTGCGAAGAATTGACGACAAACGAATCGGGATTGCGCGAAAACCGGGTCAGGCCCGACTTCCACACCACCGGCTTTTCCGAGAGCAGCACAAACGCCCGAAGATCCGCCTTCCGCGGCACTTCCTGTCCGTCCTCGAGGATGTCGAGATCCTCGAAGTCGATGACGTTCTGGGCGATGAAGCGCCGGGGCTCGGAGAACACGAGGTCCCGGAACTTCTCCTTCTCCTTGGCAGATAGCCTGTCGGCAAAGACAACGCCGTACCCGCCGGCCTCCGCGACGTCCTTGAAGACAAGCGTATCAAAGTTGGCCTCGCAGTACTTCCTGTCCTCCTCGTAGAAGGGAAGATACGTCGGGGCATTGGAGAGCACCGGCTCCTCGTTCAGGTAGTAGCGGATCATCTTCGGGACGAAGTAGTAGATGCCCTTGTCATCGGCAACGCCGTTTCCCGGGGCATTGAGCAGTGCCACGTTCCCGGCGCGGACGGCATCGAACAGATGCGGCACGCCGATCACCGACTCCGGACGGAAGGTCATGGGATCGAGGTAGTCGTCGGAGATCCTGCGATAGATTGCGCCGACTCTCGTCTTTTTGTTGTCATAGGTTTTGAGGTAGCAGACGTTGTCCTCAACGACAAGATCAGCACCGGTCACAAGCTCCGCTCCCGTGCGCTCTGCGAGGTAGCTGTGCTCGAAGTAGGCCGCGTTGTACCGGCCGGGGGTGAGGACCACGTTGATGCCGCCGCAGTTTACGTAGTCCATCGTGTGCTTCAGGATTTCCCCGTAGTCCCGGTTGTCCTCGATCCTTGTCTGGTGAAACACGTCCGGGCAGCAGATCCTGCTGATGCTTCGCGCAATCAGAGGATAGGAGGCACCCGATGGCACCCTAAGGTTGTCCTCTAAGATGATCCACTTCCCGTCCCTTGCCTTTACGAGGTCAATCCCCGAGATGTGGTTCCAGATCCCCTTTGAAGGCTTGAATCCCTCACAGGGGACCAGATATCCGCTCGATGCCGCCACAAAGTCCGCCGGGACCACGTTGTCGGAGACGATCTGCTTCTTTCCATAGATGTCATTCAGGAAACAGTTCAGCGCCGCCGCGCGCTGGGACAACCCCTTCTCGAGAAGGGCAAATTCCGGGGCGGTGATGACACGGGGTATGGGATCAAAGGGGAACAGCTGCTCGTGGAACGTGCCCTTCCGGTAGAGACCAAACCGCACCCCGTAGCGGGCAAGGAGACGGTTGATGTCCTCGGCGGCACGCACAAGTTCCAGATCAAGGCCATTGTTCAAGTTGCATACCTTCCTTTCTCTCCTGTAATCGAGTAGGAGGGGGTGGTTAACCCCCGTTCTCTCACACCGCGCGTACGTACCGTTCGGTATACGGCGGTTTCAATAGTTAACTGTGCATTGACTGG
>OMXP01000079.1 GCA_900315055.1 uncultured Lachnospiraceae bacterium | reverse complement strand
CACGGTTCGTCTGCTTGCAGATGGCAAGGAGGTAAAGAGTACAGAAGCAACTGAGGCAACTGGCTGGAAGTATTCGTTCACGGATCTTCCGAAGTATGCAGCAGGCAAGGAAATTGTTTACACGGTAGCTGAGGACGAGGTTGCAGGATATGCGACCACCATCAACGGCTACGACATCACCAATACGTACACGACCGAGACGACTTCCATCTCCGGTACGAAGACCTGGTCCGACAACGACAACCAGGATGGCGTCCGTCCTACGAGCATCACAGTTCACCTGTATGCGAACGGCGTCGAAGCCGGGACGAAGTCGGTGACGGCAGCGGACGGCTGGAAGTACACGTTTGACAACCTTCCGAAGTTCGCAGACGGCAAGGAGATCACGTACACGGTGACCGAGGACGAGGTCGCAGGTTATATGACAACGATCAACGGCTTTGACATCATCAACACGCACAAGACCGGCCTGACACAGGTAAGTGTCCGGAAGGTCTGGGACGACAATGACAACGAAGCCAATATCCGTCCTACGAGCATCACGGTTCAGCTGTATGCAGACGGCAAGGCCTATGGCAATGCGGTTACGCTGAATGAGGACAACAAGTGGAGCTACACATGGTCTGATCTGGCAGTGAATGCAGCAGGCAAGGCGATCACGTACACGGTCGATGAGACGCAGGTACCGGATGGTTACACGAAGAGTGTGACGAACAACGAGACAGCGTTCACCATCACCAATACGCACACGATTACCCGTCAGAAGGCAGGTTCCATCACTCTGACAGCCACCAAGAACCTGGTTGGTGCTGATCTTCAGGCCGGGGACTTCAGCTTTGAGGTCCTGGAAGGCAGCAGCGTTGTTGCGACCGGCACGAACGATGCATCGGGTGTGGTCCGGTTCACGACCATCAATTACACGGCGGTCGGCGAGCATGACTACACGGTGCGCGAGGCAGCAGGCTCGATGGCAGGTGTCACATACGACACCACCGTCTACAACGTGCATGTTTCGGTAACGGATGATGGCACGGATACGCTGAAGGTTACGGCAACCGGCGCAGACGGCATGGTCTTCACGAACACGTACAACGAGGATCACCCGCACGGCGATACGCCGCACGACAACGGCGGCGGCAATACACCGCATCACGACACGACGAACGACTTCTTCGACGAAGAGGGTGACAACCAGAACGACATGCCGTTCGAGGACGAGGACAGCGATAATCAGTCCGAGACGATCGAAGACGATTCTTCGAACGACACACCTCGTACCGGTGATGACTCGCATCTTCTGATCTGGTTTGTCCTGATTGCTCTTGCAGCAACGGGCATCACGGGCAGCAGTATCTACCGGAAGAAGAGAAGAGATCACGAGAACGAGCAGCAGTAAGCGGAGCTGATCCGTAAAGGACCGGCGGTTCCTTCGGGGACCGCCGGTTCTTTACGGTCTGCATGCTTTAACGCAGTAGCACACTGCAGTATTGACACGGTAAAATACCGGGCTGATAATAAATCAGATATTACTTGCTTATTTCCTTGGGGGAGCGGAGAGAGATGAGACAGAACAAGGAGCGGATCCTGGAGCTGCTGTCCCTGCTGTGGACGCAGACCGATGAGAAGCATCCGGTGACGACGACGCAGATCATGGCGATGTTCTCGGAGAAGGGACATACCCTGAACCGGAAGACGGTCAGTGCCGATATCAAAACACTGGAAGAAGCGGGCTTTCAGATCTCAGTGACCGGCGGGCGGGAGAACGGATACTATCTGGAGAACCGTCTCTTTGAAGATCCCGAGCTCAGGATGCTCATCGATGCCGTCTCCTCCGCCCCGTTCCTCACAAAGGAAAAAAGCCATGAGCTTGTGGGTAAGCTCCTGCAGCTGACCAGCATGTACAAGGCGAGAGACTTCACGCGGCACCTCTACTGCGCCGATGCCCTGCGTCCGATCTCCGAGAAGGTCTATGAGACGATCGATGTCATCAACCGGGCCATCAACGGGAGAGCCCGGATCTCCTTCCAGTACTTTGATTACGGCCCGAAAAAGCGAAAGCGCCTCCGCCATAAGGGCAAGGTCTATGAGGAGAGCCCCTGCTTTCTTGTCTTCTCGAACTCCCGCTACTACCTCGTCTGCTGGTCGGACGAGCTGTCCGATATGGTGCAGTTTCGGGTAGACCGGATGACGGGAGCTGGGGTGGTCCTGAAGGAGGCTGCAGCGCCGCCACAGGGCTTTTCGATCGACGAGTACGTGCGGTCCATGTACGGGATGTTCGGCTCCGGGAGGAGCCGCAGACACGTGCAGCTCCTCTGTGAGAACGATCGCATGAACAACATCCTGGATCAGTTCGGGTTTGCGGTGCGGACGAGCATCGTGGACGATCAGCACTTCCTGGCGGACGTCGAGGTCGCGGTCAGCCCGAACCTGTTTGCCGAGGTGTTTCGCTACAACGGCGGGATCAGGATCCAGGGACCGGAGGACGTGGTCTCCTCCTACCGGGAGTGGCTTACCCGTGCCCTTGCCCAGTACGAAATCCATAATGATGGTGAATGATCTGTGAACAAATGATGACTGCCGGTGCAAAACACCTTTCCGTGTGGTACGATAGACGTATCAACGGGGAAAGGGCTTACATTGCATCATGTCGGCAGACAAAAAAGGGAGAAAACGACCGCTCATCGCATTTTTCTGCGGCAATTATCACACGGACCATCCGAAACGCCTGGTCGCCTGGATGTACGAAAACATGAAGTCAGAGGACGTCGACGTCCGCTACTACCTCCAGACCGAGAGCCAGGGGTTTCTCGATGCGGTAAAGCTCGAGGCGGCCCGCTATGACTATCAGTATGCATCCCTTCCCTGCTATGCAAGGTATGACATCCCCGATGTCCATGTCATCAGCTTCGGTACCATTCTGATCTACCAGAAGGAGTGGGTTCTCTCGAACTTCCTCGACGTCCTGCCGAAGGCACCATCCGTCGTCATGGAGTGCGAGGCCGACCGCCCCGGCTGTGTTGCGATCTCCGTCGACAATGCGGCGGGCATGCGCATGGTCACCGAGCATCTCATCAAAGAACACCACATTCAGCGTCCTGCGTTCATCACGGGTCCCATGCAGAACCCCGAGGCGCAGATCCGCTTTCACACCTTCCTCGATACCTGCAGCAAATACGGCCTGGACGTTCCGGAGAGCCGGATTGTCTACGGCGATTTCTCGATGAATATCGGCCCCCTGGTGGACGCACTGCTTTCCCGGGAGCCTCATATCGATGCCCTCGTCTCCTCCAATGACGAGATGGCACGGGCTGCGGTGCCGGTCCTTGAAAAGCACGGCTATGTTGTCGGAAAGGACATCCTCCTTACCGGCTTTGACAATGCGATCTTTGCCCGTCAGATGAACCCGCCGCTTACCACGGTCGATCAGAACTACCCGGAACTCGTCCACAGCGCAGCGGTTGCTGCGATGGACCTCATCGAGGGGAAGGAGCCCCCTGACGTCAAGGTCCCGCCGATTCTCCGGGCAAGGGAGAGCTGCGGATGTGCGGATCAGGACCAGAGCCTTGAGGAAGAGGACCTTCTGGTGCGCTTTACAAGGCAGGAGGAGAACTTTGCCAAGAGCTGGTCCAACGCTCTGCTTCTTCGCGAGGCCCTGCTTCGCGCGGACTGCCTTCGGGACTTCCTGAAGACCCTGGGGCAGAAGCTCGGCGACATGGGCTGCACCGCGTCCTGGATCTGCCTTCTGGAGGAGCCGGTCCGGATCTCGGACGGCGGGATCCTGGAGCCTCCGGCCGTGATCCGCCTTGCCCTCTCTCAGGAGGGCGAGAACGTCACTGCCTGGGACGACAATGAGGGACCCGTCTGCGAGGACGGGGGCACCATGGAGTTCCTGGACGGGGAGAGGCCCCGGCAGACGTTCACCTACCTTCTGTTCTATCAGGATATCCAGTACGGCACCTTTACCGTGGAATGCACCCCGGAGGAGGCGTCCTACTACTACGGCATGTCTCTGGAAATCGGCACCGGCATCATGGTCCAGCACCTTCTGGAGGAGCAGAGAAATCTCCTGCAGGATCTTCGGGACAAGAATCAGGTCCTCGATTTCGAGGCAGAGCACGACAACCTGACCGGTCTCTACAACCGGGCGGCCCTCATCAGCCGCGCCCTCTCCATGGTCCGCAGCACCCCGGACAGGAGCTATGCGGTGGTGATGGCAGACCTGGATCATTTAAAGCAGATCAATGACACGTTCGGGCACATCGAAGGGGACTTTGCAATCAAAAAGTCCGCCCAGTTCCTTCGGGATTCCCTTCCGGACAAAGCCCTCATCGGCAGGATCGGCGGAGACGAGTTCCTCGCCTTCTTCCCGGCAGATGAGGAGGCGGTAAAGGCGTCCCTGTCCGCCCTGCAGGCAAAGATCCGCTCCTTCGAGCAGGTCACGCAGAAGCCCTACTACGTGGACATTTCGTGCGGCTACATGCTCTTTGACGCGAAGATGGCAGGTCACATGCAGGAGCTCATCAACGGCGCGGATCTGGCCCTCTACGAGGCCAAAAAGGCAAGGCGGGAGAGCGTCGTCAGGAACCCGAAGGAGTGAGGTTTCATATTATGATCGGATGACAAAAGCCGCGGCATTTCGCTGCGGCTTTTGCTATGGGTTGATTTAAGGTTTCACGGATTCGTGCTTTTGATTCCGGGGGCTTTTGTCAGTTGATCCGGTTGATCTGTTGCTTCGTGACAAGAGGATAGGAGACAAGGGTGCTGGAATCCAGGTCCTCGTGATGCATGTCGACGGCAGAGATCTGGGAGTTATCGTACGTACGGTAGTAGTAGATCCCCCTGTCGATGTTCGTGCAGGAGGAGTAGATCGTGATCTCGTACTTGTTGTCTCCAAGATCACAGCAGCCCCGCTGCTGCTCCACCGATCCCAGGATGTGGAAGAACTGGCTGACCGACGAGTCCTCATCGCCTGCGGAGGTGGAGTTCATCTTCGTGAAGGCGACCTTTACAAAGCGCGATCCCGAGGAGAGATCCCCCGGAAGACCGATCCCGCCCATGCCGCGGCTGTAGGGATCAAGCTCGAGCCCCTTTGCAAAGGTGTTCTCACTGGCTTTTGCGGACACGCTCCGGTAGTCGTTCAGGCGGAAGAGCTGTTTGTCAAAGGTCGGATTGTTTGTCATGACGCCGACCGGGTTCTCATAGATGTGGATTCCGTCTTTGACGGATTCCACGACGATGGACCCTGTCTGATCCGCCACCATCCAGTGGAGCGGGGTGATGGGAAGCTGCTTGCTGAAGGGGATATTGACAAGGCAGATCCTGTCGAGCAGGTGCCTTGCCTCTTTGAGATCTTTGCACTGTCCGAGAATCCACGGGATGAACTCAAACGGCGAGATGGCATCCTTTCCCATGGCAGCGTCCGAATCCTTCTCCGGGAAGTATCCGTTCCCCGGGAAGTTGAGGCCTGCCATCGAGAGGCCGTACTCATTCGTCGCATCATAGTAGAGCGGGAACCCTCCCGCGACAAACGCCATGCCGATGATGGCATGGTGGTGCGTCATCGTCTCCTTTGTCCGGAACGGAATCGGGAAGTTCCGGGGTGCGATCGTGACGGACTCCTCATAGGAGAACTCGAGATCCAGGTTTCGGCCGAAGTAATGGTCTTTTGTCGCATATGTTGCACAGGTGCACATGGCATTCCCTCCTTGTGGTAACCTTATAACCGGTTAATGGTACAGGTACAGAATAGCACGCTTTGCATGCGCTTTCATGTTAAATATGGACACAGAAAAAAGGTCCCGCACCTTCCGGTGTGAGACCTTTCATTCTGGAGGAATGATGGTTTGTGTACTACATAGCTGTCTGTACGACCGATTTCCGTCCTGTTTGTCAACCGGGCCTGGCTTTGT
This sequence comes from uncultured Lachnospiraceae bacterium, assembly GCA_900315055.1. Classification (GTDB taxonomy): domain Bacteria; phylum Bacillota; class Clostridia; order Lachnospirales; family Lachnospiraceae; genus CAG-791. The sequence goes on along the minus strand of OMXP01000079.1, from coordinate 7,659 downwards.
TTCTTTGCCGGCCTTCAATTTTCCTTTTTGTTTCTTTCTTTGTTACTTCTCCTGTTACTTCTTTTGTTTCTTTTACTTTCTGTGTTGCTTTCGGATTTCCGTTTCCCTTTTATTCCCTTAACTCTCTTTGTGCTTGCTTACTCCTTCACACCGCCAAGCTGCAGGCCGCCGACGATGTACTTCGACAGGAGCAGGTAGACGATGATGACGGGGAAGATCGAGAAGGCGATGGTCATGTAGACGACGCCCATATCAAACTTCAAAAAGTCAGCGCTTCGAAGTTCTGCGATGAGGATCGGGAGGGTCTTCATCTCTTCCTTCTTCAGGACCAGGGCCGGAGTGAAGTAATTGTTCCAGTTCGCAACGAAGGTGAAGATTGCCTGCACGGCGATGGCCGGCTTCATGAGCGGCAGCACGATCGTGTTGAAGATGCGGAACTCTCCGGCACCGTCCATTCTGGCCGCCTCAATCAGGGACGGGGAGAGGACGGAGTCCATGTACTGTTTCATGTAGAAGAAGGTTGCGGGAGCAGCGATACTCGGGAGAATGAGGCCGAGGTAGTTGTCCATCAGGTTCATCCTGGTCAGCAACTGCACAAAGCCCAGGGCCGTGACCTGCGTCGGGATCATCATGACGGCGAGGATCGTCGTGTACATGGCCTGTCTGCCCTTGAAGTGGTAGGCGTGGATCGCGTACGCGGTCATCGTCGAGAAGTAGGTGCAAAGAAGCGCTGCACAGCCTGCGACGATGAGGGAGTTCACCATGCCCCGTGCCACGGGCTGCGTGGAGTGAAGCATGTTGACGAAGTTCTCTGCCAGGTGGCTGCTCGGCAGAAGCGTAAAGCCTCTTGAGAGCTCACCGTTGGATCTGGTCGCATTGATGAACAGGATGTAGAACCAGATCAGGCACAGGAACGACATGATGGCAAGTACAATGTAGGCGACGACACGCCTTGCGTGAACACCGCCGTGTGTTTTCTTTGTTTCCATACCGTACTCCTTCCTACTTTGCCTGCTTTGCCTTGTCGGCATTGCCGGAGACCTTGAAGACCACAAGGCTCAGGATACCGGTCAGGATGAACAGCAGCACGGAGAGGGCACCGCCCATGCCGTAGTTGCGGCTGTACAGGTGTTTGTTCAACCACATGATCATGGTCATCGTATTGCGGGCCGGATCGCCGGTGCCGTTCGTTAAAATCTGAGGCACATCGTACATCTGCAGGCCGCCGATGAGGGAGGTGATGAGGACGTACAGAAGGATGGGCTTTAAGAGCGGGAGCGTGATCCGCCAGAAGATCTGATTGGCGGTTGCGCCATCGACCTCGGCTGCCTCGTAGAGCGAGGGATCAATGCCCATCATGCCGGCCATGAGAAGGATCATCGTGTTGCCGGTCCACATGATGAAGTTCATGAACCCGACAAGGACTCTCGATGCGACCGTGCTCGAGAAGAACTTGAACGGCTGGCTCAGGATCCCGGCGGCGATCAGCATCTGGTTCACCGGACCGTGGTCCGAGAACAATGTAAAGAACAACATGGAGAATGCCGATGCCATGATGAGGTTCGGCAGGTACATGACGGTCTTGAAGAAGCGCTGTCCCTTCAGGCGAAGAGACGGATCCGTGAACCAGTACGCCATGAGGAGCGAGAGGACGATCTGTGGAATGAAGCCGATGACCCACATGATGAGGGTGTTCGACACGTATTTCCACAGATCCGGGTTCTCCAGGATGGAGACGTAGTTTGCAAGACCGATGAAGTTCGGTCCGATCTGCTTGAGACCGGAGCGGTAGTTCTCAAAGAAGCTGTTCCAGATGGTGGTGACGAGAGGAATCAGCTGGAAGATGACGAAGATGGTAAAGAACGGGATCAGGAAGATGTACCCCCAGCGGTTGTAGCGCACCACTTTGCTGGAGCCGTGCCGTTCTGCTGTTTTTTCGTTTGCCATGAAAACCTCCAGAATAGAAAAGCGCCTGTCCGCCTCTTCGGCGGGCAGGCACCTTACCGTGAACGGTTACACTGCGTTCAGTGGATTATAGTTCGGTGAAGATCAGTCCGTGGTCAGCTCCGGATACTTCTCGGTGATGGCGGTATTGAATGCTGCAAGAGCATCGTCATACGTTGCATAGCTGCCGTCGAAGTAACCCTTCATTGCGGTCTGGAACTCCTCGTTGCAGCCCTGATCGTAATCGGAGATGTTGCTCATATCGACCTTCTCAGCACCTGCTGCGAGCATCGAATAAGGGTTCTGGCCACCGAGGATTGCCAGGTTACCGGAATCATCAGAAGCAAGCTTCTCAAGAACGGCACTGTTGTTGACGCAATCGGAATCCTTCTGAGCGATCTCGGTCATGATGTCGTCATCGGTGCACATCTTCAGCATGATGTCCTTGACGAGAGTCGGGTTGTCAGTGCCTTCTGCAGCGCAGATCCAGGTGCCGCCCCAGTAGAAGGACTGCGGTCCGGTAATGAAGCCCCAGCCGCCGTTTGCTGCGATCGAGGAAGCATCATCAGCAGAGAGCGAGAAGTTGAAGAACCATGCAGGCCCGAAGTAGCAGAATACCTTGCCGTCCGGATACTTGCCCTTTGCCCAGTCATCGCCCCACAGCTCGTAGGTGTTCTCTTCACCTGCATCTGCAAGAGCCTTGGAATCATCAACCCACTTCTTGATGTTGTCATCAACGACAACCTTGCCATCCTGGACCCAAGGTCCGGAGACGTTGTTGGAGTACACACGATACGTATCGTTGACGGAGCACATCGTGTAGCCGGCGTCCTTCATCTTCTTTGCGACATCTGCGAACTTATCCCAGGAATCCAGCATGCCCTGGACCTCATCGGGATCATCGGTTCCGAGGACTTCCTTTGCAGCCTCACGGTTGTAGATGAGGCCTGCGGAGCAAGCCTGCCAGGAAATACCGCGCTGCTCGCCGTTGGAATCGGTGACGATGTCCTTCGTGTACTGATACTGCTTGGAGAGATCATCGGAGGTGATTCCCAGCTCGTCCATGCTCATTGCAACAGCCGGATCCGCGTTCATGTACTTGAGTGCGTAGTCAGCCTCGACGAGGAAGATATCAACTCTGCTGTCGGGATCTGCGTTTGCATTGTCCGGCAGAATGGAGTCCAGGTTGTTCTGGTATGCGTTGTCATCGGAAGGAGTGATCGTCCAGACGACATCGACATCACCGATCTTGCCGTGGGTATCATCGACCTTCTCATATCCCGGATAGTGATCCGTGATACGGCTCTGGAACTCGGTGTTCCAGCACTGAATGTTCAGGGTCTTGCCCTCATCAGCGCTAGTGTCGGCAGCTGCCTCGGTCGTGGTCTCTGCTGCTGCAGCGGTGGTCTCAGCGGCTGCTGCCGTGGTCTCTGCTGCTGCGGTGGTGTCTGCTGCAGGAGCTGCGCTCGAAGCACTCGTGCTCGAGGAGCTGCTGCCGCAGCCTGCCAGCGCTGCGGTCATCGAGACGACCAGCGCCAGACTGAATAACTTCTGCATTCTCTTTTTCATAGCTTTACCTCCCTTGTAATAAGCTATTTTTTATTGTTTAACCTCTCCGGTATTTTCCGGAGAAGAGGTTAACTGCTTTACGGTGCCTCCCGTGAGAAGCCGGCCCGAAACCTTGATCTCCTCAACGAACACCGCCTTGGGATGCTCGATCGCTTCGACAAGCTTCTTTGCCGAGGCCCTGCCGATCCTGTCGGCGTCCTGCTCGAGTGTTGTGAGCTTCGGACGAACCTGCTGGGACATCGGAATGCCATCGTATCCGACGATGCTCACATCGTCCGGAATCCGGATTCCGTGCTGCTCAAATTCGGTCTTGCAGCAGATGTACGAATAATCGTCCGGGAAGAGCACCGCCGTGGGACGGTCCTTCAGCTTCCAGAGGGCTTCGAACTCATGCCAGGTCCTCGCCGCGTCGTGGTAGCGGGACTGGCGGAAGTATTCTTCCGGAAGGTTCAGGTGAAATTCACGCTTTGCCCGGTTGAAGCCCGTCAGACGCTTGACGGTGACGCTGGTCATTTCACCGTGGATAAAGGCGATCTTCCTATGGCCCATGGAGTAGAGGTATTTCACCAGCTCATAGGCACCGCTCTCGTTGTCACTCATCACACAGGAGTGGGAATCGAACATGTAGTCGATCGTCACCACCGGGATGTCGCTCTCGACAAGTTCCCGGACCTGCGGCTGGGTGAAATCCACGCTCGCGATCAGGACGCCGTCAACCTTGCGGTAGCGGCAGTGCTCCAGGAAGGAGTTCCCGCCGACCTTCTTTGAAATGAAGGTGATGTCGTATCCCGCGTCCTCGAGCTCGTACTTTGCGGCGTTTAAGATATGAGAGAAGTACTCATGCGTCAGACCCGACTGTGTCTCGTCCTCGAAGAGGACGCCGATGTTGTGACTGCGGTCGGTCTTCAGCATTCTGGCTGCCGAGTTTGGCAGGTAATGCATCGAGGCCGCCATCTCACGGATCCTGCCGGCTGTCTTTTCACTCACGTCCGTATAGCCGTTAAGCGCTTTGCTCACGGTCGTCGGGGAAACCCCGCAGGCCTTTGCGATATCCTTGATCGTTACCATGGACTGTCCTTTATACAGAAAACTTCAGCTAAACCGTTTCGTGATGGATCTTTAATCTTTGTTCTCTGAACGAAATCGTTTTAGTAACTTAAGAATACTCGACACCTGATAGAGCGTCAACACGAATAAATGCTAAATTTCGTAGGGGAAAATTGTGAAAAACGCAGAGGAACCGTTTCCGGAACAAACTCTCCATTTACAAAATGCCGAACAGAACGTAGAATGAGAAATACATGAACGAAAACGATTTCGATTCATGCATTGCAAGGGGTACAGGGTATCAAATGAAGCTCTCCGGCAAAATCGGATAAGCCGGAGAAAGAGGAGGAAATCAATGAAATACGGGCATTTTGACGACGACGCCCTCGAGTACGTCATCGAAACACCGAAGACTCCGCTGCCGTGGATCAACTACCTGGGAAGCCAGGACTTCTTCGGGCTGATCTCCAATACGGCGGGCGGCTATGACTTCTATAAAGATGCGAAGCTTCTGCGTCTTACACGCTACCGCTACAACAACTGCCCGCTCGATCAGGGCGGCCGTTACTACTATATTCGTAACAACGAGAACGGAACGATCTGGAACCCCGGCTGGCAGCCGACGCAGACGCCGCTCGACTTTTACGAGTGCAGACACGGCCTTGGCTATACCGTCATTAAAGGAAAGAAGGACGGCGTTGCAGCAACGCTGACCGCCTTTGTTCCGGTATCCGATCCCTGCGAGATCGACCGGGTGGTCGTGGAGAATGAGAGTGACAGACCGCAGGACCTCACGCTGTTTTCCTTCGTCGAGTTCTGCCTCTGGAATGCGCAGGACGATGCGTCCAACTTCCAGAGAAACTTCTCCACCGGCGAGGTGGAGGTGGTGGGAAGCACCATCTACCATAAGACAGAGTACAGAGAGCGCAGAAACCACTACGCCGTATTCTCCGTAAACACCAAGGTCGACGGCTTCGATACGAGCCGCGATGCCTTTATCGGCGAGTACAACGGCTTTGGAAATCCGGAGGCGGTCCTGAACGGCCACTGCACCGGCAGCATCGCCCACGGCTGGCGCCCGGTCGGTGCGCATGAGATTCATCTGAACTTACAGCCCGGAGAGAAGAAGAGCTTTGTCTTTGTCCTTGGCTACTGCGAGAACAAGCCCGAGGAGAAGTGGGAGGCACCCGGCATCATCAACAAGAAGCCGGCTCTCACACTCCTTGGCAAATACGACACCGACGAGAAGGTCGATGCGGCTTTTGCAGAACTTGCCGATCACTGGAAGAGTCTTCTCTCCGCATTCCATGTGAATACGCCGGAGGACAGGCTGAACCGCACCGTGAACATCTGGAACCAGTACCAGTGCATGGTCACCTTCAACATGTCCCGCTCGGCGTCCTACTATGAATCGGGTCTTGGGCGCGGCATGGGTTTCCGCGATTCCTGCCAGGATCTGCTGGGCTTTGTCCATCTGATTCCGGACAGAGCACGGGGCAGGATCCTCGATATCGCAAACACGCAGTTCGAGGATGGCTCCTGCTATCATCAGTACCAGCCCCTCACGAAGAAGGGCAATGCCGATATCGGATCGGGCTTCAACGATGACCCGTTATGGCTGATTGCAGGAACCAGTGCATACCTCAGAGAGACCGGCGACTGGTCGATTCTCGATGAGCCCTGCGCCTTTGACTCCGACTTCTCGAAGGCGGTTCCTCTCATGGAGCACCTTCGCCGCTCCTTCAACTACACGACAACCCACAAGGGACCGCATAAGCTGCCTCTCATTGGCCGTGCGGACTGGAACGACTGCCTGAACCTCAACTGCTTCTCGAAGGAGCCGGGCGAGAGCTTCCAGACCTTCGGACCCTCCGAGGGGCCTGTCGCCGAGTCGGTGTTCATCGCCGGCATGTACGTGAAGTACGGCAATGAGTACGCGGATATCTGCGAGCACAGGGGACTGAATGAAGAAGCGGCACAGGTCCGTCAGAACGTCGCCGAAATGGTCGATGCGATCGAGGATGCCGGATGGGATGGCGAGTGGTTTGTCCGCGCCTTCGATGCCTACGGCAACCCCGTCGGCTCCCATGTCTGCGAGGAGGGCAAGATCTTCATCGAGCCCCAGGGCATGTGCGTGATGGCAGGTGTCGGTGTCGAAGACGGCAAGGCACAGCAGGCCATGGATTCGGTGAAGAAGTATCTTGACTCGAAGTACGGCATCATCCTCCTGCAGCCCGCCTATACGAAGTACCATGTGGAACTCGGAGAGATTTCCTCGTATCCGCCGGGATACAAGGAGAATGCCGGTATCTTCTGCCACAACAACCCGTGGATTGCCTGCGCAGAGACCGTTCTTGGTCACGGCGATAGGGCGATGGAGATCGTCCGCAAGATCAGCCCGATCTATCTCGAGGATCAGGGAGAGGTCCACAGGACCGAACCCTATGCGTTCTGCCAGATGGTCGCAGGCCGCGATGCCGCAACCTTCGGTGAAGGAAAGAACAGCTGGCTCACCGGTACCAGTGCCTGGACGTTTGCCCTGCTCTCACAGTACATCTTAGGGATCCAGCCGACGCTCGACGGCCTTCGCATCGATCCGTGCATCCCGAAGGAGTATGACGGATACACCGTGGAGAGACGTTATCGCGGTGTGATGTATCACATCAGTATCGAGAACCCGAACCACGTGGAGAAGGGCGTCGTGAAGATGCTGGTGGACGGCAGGGAAGTTGCCGGGAACCTCATTCCTCTTCCGGAAGGAAAGAGCGAGGTCCAGGTCAAGGTCACCATGGGGTGAGATAAGGCAGGTACTTTCTGTCCACAGGGGGAGTTCAGATAAAAGGAATACAGGAAAACTGAAATCCGGACAGAAGTGACGATTGCCGGTGCAAAGTTGGGGAAACCTTCCAGACCACCTTTGCACCGGCTTTTTATTGCCCGGACACCGGTACATGGAGCACCTGTTATCGGGTGCTGCTTTTTGTCGACGCCTGCAAAGACTGGTTACAGTTCACGGCCTAACCGAATAGGCTAAATTGGCATCAGACACTCCATATGGGGTGCCTGATTTTTCTGACTTTTGCATAGCTAATACATAAA
>OMXP01000108.1 GCA_900315055.1 uncultured Lachnospiraceae bacterium | reverse complement strand
GGCCTCGCTCAGAGAGGTTCAGAAAACTGTCACCGAGATTCATTTGGACATAAGGTGCTTTAGCTCTGCGTCCCATGGGTATAGTTCTCCCAAAATAAATGTTATAATTGTATTATAACAAATGTAACACAGAGCTTCAAGCCTTATGCACCTAATTTTGCACTGGAATCATTAATTCAGATATAGAGAAAATAACAAATTTTCAAAAGAACGAATTCAAGAGTAAGGTGTATAACCTCGTTGCTGAAATACAGGCCAGTTCTTCTTTCCAGTCAGAAACAATGGCAGACAATGAACTCAGGAATCGAGAATTGCAGCACCTGAAATCACTTGAGCATGAATGTACACAGTTGCTTTGTCAGTCGAACCTGGGAATTCAGGATGTCACAAAAAAAGATGGCTTGAACTTTAACGAATACGAAGATTCTATTCATCAGGCTGAGATGTGGTATCAATTTCAGCAAATCCTGCTTGAAATCATGTACAAAATTGCTGATTTGAACTATGTGCTAAATGCAGGAGCAATTTCCAGAGATAACAGCTATGCTCTTGTTAAGCCGTATGTGAAGCAGTCAGACGACACCTTGCAGCAGCTGAATGACTGGCATCATAAAAATTCAGAGCGATTTGGTATTGAACTAGAGGAAGGCAGGAGAAAACGTCAGGGTCTTGAGGGCGTATTGATGAGAGCTTTCGGACTTTTTGATGATGATCTGAACTACAAGAAAATGTCCGATCAGACAACGACGATGATTGAGCATCAGGAGAATGGAAATACTGGTGCTCAGATGTCTGGAGAAGATGACTTATTCCAGGAAGACGTTCGTTTGATCGCAAAGGACGGAAAGCTTTACTATCTGCCGGAGGCATCGGGTTCCGATTCTGAAGGCGAGTAGATTCACATCATCGGGACATCTTTTCACGTCGATACAGGGGGAGAACGTAATGATCGGGGCAATCATCGGCGATCTGGCCGGATCCAGGTTTGAAGGGCTCAACAGAAAATCCAAGAACTTTCGGATCTTCCATCATGACAGCCATATTACGGACGACAGTGTCATGTCTCTGGCTATCGCCAAAGCAATCCTTGAATGCAAAGACAACTACAGAAATCTCTCCTCGCGGGCAGTCTCCTGCATGCAGGAACTTGGCAGGAAGTACCCGAATGCCGGTTATGGCGGCACTTTCGGAAAGTGGATTCTTGAGAACCATCCGAAGCCCTATGGAAGCTACGGAAACGGAGCTGCCATGAGGGTTGGTCCCTGCGGCTTTGCAGCAAAGGATAACAGGGAGGCAAAAGCCTTATCCGATCTGGTCACCTGTGTCACCCACAACCATCCGGAAGGCATGAAAGGCGCAGAGGCAATCGCCGTGACGATCGTTCTGGCAAGAGCCGGGGTGAGTAAGGCGGAAATAGGAAAGTTTGTTCAAAACAACTACTACGACATCAATTTTACAATCGATGAGATACGGCCGACGTATCGATTTGATGTCTCGTGTCAGGGCTCTGTGCCGGTCGCGCTGGAAGCCTTTCTGGAATCCTCTGATTTCGAGGACGCCATCAGAACGGCGGTCTCCGTCGGAGGAGATTCCGACACCATTGCTGCAATGGCAGGTTCTGTTGCAGAAGCCTTTTACGGAGTTCCCGAAGAGTTGATCCTTGGAGCAACCGAATATCTGGACAGCACGCAGATGGAAATCCTGTACCGATTCGAACAGAAATATCCATCCAGAGCAACATACAAAGATGAAGCCACGGGAAAGATCTGCGATACCAGCGTTTTTGAAGTGCTGGACCGGCTTGTGGATAAGAAGACTGCAAAAGGCGTCAGAGTCTACACAGGGGATAAGCCGCCGGCGAAAGAAGGCTACACCGGAATGATCATTTTTTCAGATCCGCCCGTCATTGACGGATCCGTACCGCAGGTGCCGGTCCATGTATGGGTCAGCAATGCGGATCTGGTACCGGATTTCAGTTCGTTTGATCATCCTCAAAGGTAAAGGAGCTCTCAGATGGAAATTCAGTTTTACAGCGGTGACATCAGTGAATTCTCGGCAGATGCCATTGTCCTTCCGGCAAACGAAAACCTGCGCGAAGGAAGTGGTTCATCAGAGGCGATCTTCAAGGCTGCCGGGCGGCAGGAACTGACACAGGCATGCGCAAAGATCGGACATTGTGATGTCGGCCATGCCGTTCCGACACAGGCTTTTCACCTGAATGCCAATTTCATCATTCATGCCGTTGTTCCGAGGTGGATCGACGGACAGCATAACGAGTATGATCTGCTGTGCTCGGCGTATCTGTCGTCCCTGTATCTTGCAGATACCATGAGCTGCAGTACGATCGCATTCCCGCTCCTGGCATCAGGCAATAACAGGTTTGACCGGTCGATTGCTCTGGAAATTGCCGTGCAGTGCATCGAGTCATTCAACGGCAGGAATCTTAAAAAAGCATGCGTGGTTCTCTTCGGGGATCGAACCATCGCCTTTGTGAAAGACAAGGGATATGAGGTGACACCTGCTCCGGTGCTGGCAAGTGCAGGCCCTGCCCTTTCTCATTTGGGCAACCGTGGGGGAAATCGCCTTAAGCAAATTGGAATCGGATATCAGAAGGCAGGGCAGAAGATTATTGAGGATGCACTTGAGAGAGGCCTTCAGTGGATCGAGAATCCCGCCAATGAAAAGATGATCCTGGATGCCGGAGAGGTCCTGCTGAAGGGCATCTTGAAAGCATTCCATTTGAAAAACAGACGGTGAAAAGCTGTGACCTGCTGGTAACCGGCAGAGGACAGCGGTGATTACGGAATAGAAAAGCGAGGGACTGCTGCATGTTAAGTTGCAGCAGTTCCCCGCTTTGTTTTGAGCTGATTTTGTCAGCGTGCCTTGCTGATCTTCTCCGCACTGACTTTGTTTGCATGAAGGACACTTGTCACGAGGTCCTCGCCCCTGCACAGTCCTGCAAGGACAGCACCTGCATGAGCATCCCCGGCACCGGTCCCGTCCTTCTGGACAACAGGGAGCGTGGGGCAGAAGGTCCGGACTTTGTTTTCTCTGACCTCCACGGGAGATGCTCCGTTCGTGATGATGAGGGCATACGTCTTTTCTTCCAGATGGCCTTCAAGACGCCTGTTCAGTGCTTCGTACTCTCTTCGGTTCAGGTGAAGAACCGGACGGCAGGAGAGGAGGAGTTCAAGGACGTTTTTGTTCAGGTGCGTGATCCTTGGTCCCGGGGCAAAGAAGAGCCGGACACCTTCTTTTGCAAAGCGCTCTGCGGAGGCGGTGAGGACGCCGCTTTGGTCCGCTTCAACGTCGATGCCGGAGAGGTAGAGGAAGGCGTAGTCTTTCGGGTCCGTGTGATCGAACAGATCTTCCGGGAAATCGTACTCGGCGCCGTGGACGGTCAAAAACGTCCGGTCACCCTCCGGAGTCACAAGGCAGAAGCATGCCCCGTTCTCCCCGGGAACATCGACCGGAGTGACGTCAAGGCTCTTCAGGTGATCTCGCATGAAGTCCCCGAAGGTTCCGCTGCCCTGTGGTGTCAGGAAGGTAAAGGGGACGTTCTCCTTTTTCAGGACCTCTGCGGCATTTCGCGCACAGCCGCCGGGGGTCAGGATCATGTCACTGGCGTTGATGTCCTCTTCCTTTTCGGGCAGATGGTCGATGTAGACGTGGACGTCCACACAGGAAGAGCCCGCAAGGAGCACCTTCCTCTTTGTTTTCTGTTCTGCTTCTTTCATTGGGGTTGTCTTGTCTGCTCTCAGCGGATCGGCACGTCCCTATGTTCCACCGAGGTCGAGAAGACGATGAGGGTCTTGGTCTTTCCGAAGTGCTGGAGTTCATTGATGAAGTGATCGAGCTGTTCGGTGGTCTGGAAAGCGGTCTCGATGAGCATGGAGTAATCCCCGGTCACGCAGTTGCACTCGATGACGTTGTCGACGGTGCGGATGTAGGGATAGAACTCCTTTTTCTGGGACGGAGCGACCTCGAGATTGATGAAGGCCTTGATGCCATAGCCGAACTGCCGGTAGTCGATCTGGGCATGATAGCCGCGGATGATGCCGGCGCTCTCGAGTTTCTCAATACGATTGGACACCGCAGGCGACGAGAGAAAGACCGCTGCTGCGATGTCCTTGACGGGGGTGCGCGCATTTGCGCGCAAAAGTTCCAGGATTTTCTTGTCGATGGTGTCGAGTCTGGGTTCGTCCATAAGGCGTCTCCTTCCTGATCCATCTCCATCCTTTATTCACGGCTTCAGCCTACATCCGGGCGGAAAACTTTGCAACCTAAAAAATGAAAGCGGGACGCCGTAAAAATGAAAATGATTAAGCCGAAATGGCCGAATTTCAAACCGAAACAACGATTTCGGGAAAAAATATTTACAACGGCGGACGGGAGGACTAGGATTGCCGGCAACAAAGCAAATCAGTCCGGCAACCGAAAAGGAGGCTTGCAATGGAAACACGTGTAGAGATGGATTCGATCGGTACGAGAGAAGTTCCTGTAGACGCTTACTACGGAGTGCAGTCACTTCGCGCAAAGGAGAATTTCCAGATCACCGGCAACCAGATGAATCCTTCCTTTATCCGGAATCTTGCAAGGATCAAGAAAGCCGCAGCACTGACAAACCGGAAGGCACAGACCCTTTCCCCGAAGATCGCCGAGGCGATCTGCAAGGCCTGCGATGAGGTCATTGACGGAGAGCTCTCCGATCAGTTCATCGTCGATGCCGTTCAGGGCGGCGCCGGTACTTCCGCAAACATGAACATGAACGAGGTCATCGCAAACAGAGCCTGCGAGATCCTCGGCGGAAAGAAGGGCGATTACAGCCTGGTTCACCCGAACGATCACGTCAACATGGCGCAGTCCACGAACGATGTAATCCCGACAGCCGGAAAGCTGACCTGCCTCGATCTCGTACAGCCGCTCACCTCGGAACTTCGCCGTCTGTGCCTTGCCCTCTATGCCAAGGCAGACGCCTTCGATGATGTCCTCAAGATGGGACGCACACAGCTGCAGGACGCCGTTCCGATGCGCCTGGGCCAGAGCTTCCACGCCTACGCCGTGATGGTCGGCCGCGATATCCGCAGAATCGAGGAAGCCTCCTGCGCGATGCAGACCGTAAACCTTGGCGGAACCGCCATCGGCAGTGCGATCAACACCACTCCCGTCTACCTGTCGGAAATTGTTCCGACCCTTTCCCGCATCACCGGGTATCCGCTTCATCAGGCATCGGATCTGTTCGATGCCACCGAGAACCTCGATGCCTTCGTCGCCTTATCCGGCGCCGTGAAGACCTGCGCGCTGGATCTTTCCAAGATGTGCAATGACCTTCGCCTTCTTTCCTCCGGCCCCAAGTGCGGACTTGCCGAGATTCACCTGCCGGCAAAGCAGAACGGCTCCTCCATCATGCCCGGCAAGGTCAACCCCGTCATACCGGAAGTCGTGACACAGGTTGCCTTCCTCGTCGCAGGCCATGACACCACCATCTCGATGGCAGCAGAGGCAGGCCAGATGGAGCTGAACGCCTTTGAGCCCGTTCTCTTCTACAACATGTTCGAATCCCTGAGCGCCATGACAGGCGCTGTCACCACCCTCATTGACAACTGCATCACCGGCATCACGGCAGACCGCGAGCGCTGCAGAGATCTGTGCGAGCACAGCGCAGGCGTTGCAACCGCTCTGTCCCCCCGTCTTGGCTATCAGAAGAGCGCCGAGATCGCAAAGAGAGCCGTCAAGGAGAACCGCTCCGTCCGGGAGATCTGCCTCTCCGAGGGCCTTCTTACCGCAGAGGAGCTCGATACGCTGCTGGATCCTTACGCGATGACAGAGCCGGCTGCGCCCACCGCAGAGGATGTCGCCGTATAGAATCCGGAAGAGTGTAGTCTCTTTCTTCATCTCACTGTTCTATTGATACATCATTGCTTACGAAAGTCAGGTGTTCGCGGGAATCCGCGGATGCCTGGCTTTTTGGCAAAGCGGCACAAAAGTGACAGCTCTGATTCGTCTTTTTTTCCTGAGGACCCTTTCGGGTGTGTCATGCGTGCTAAAATGTTCCCGGTACATCCGTATTGAGAAATGAAATTCGAGTTGCGGTATTTCCATCCGGGAAATGCCAAAGGAGGAGAACATGAAAAAGTATGTTGCGGAATTCATCGGAACAGCTGTTCTTGTCACCTTCGGGTGCGGAACAGCCATGCTGGTCGGCTGTGACGCATCGAAAGGGACCGGGTACCTTCTGACCGCCCTTGCGTTCGGTCTTTCCATCGTCGCGGAAGCGTACTGCATTGGCAACATCTCCGGCTGCCATGTCAATCCGGCGGTTTCTCTGGGTGTTCTGATCAGCGGCGGCATGTCCGTAAAGGACTTCGTGGGCTATGTCATCTCCCAGGTGCTTGGTGCACTCTTTGGAAGCTTTCTTCTGATGGGCATCTTCGGACTTGGCCATGTCACGGATCAGACCGGCGCCTTCGGATCGAACGGACTTGCCGGCGTAGGCGGCTCTGCAGCGGCAGGATTCCTGGTGGAGTTCATTCTGACGTTCGTCTTTGTCCTGACGGTCATCGGCGTGACCTCAAAGAAGGCAGGACACGGGTCCTTCGGAGGACTTGTCATCGGCCTTACGCTGACCTTTGTCCACATCCTGGGAATCGGTCTTACCGGGACCTCGGTCAACCCCGCACGTTCCATCGGACCTGCGATTGTCTCCGCGATCAATGGCAATGCGGCACCGCTTTCCTGCCTGTGGGTCTTCATTGTCGCCCCGCTTCTTGGAGGCTCCGTGGCAGCGCTCTGCTACAGGTGGCTGGAAGCTGAAAACAGGTGAGGAAAGTGCGAGGAGGACAGGTTCCTTTGGCTTTTGATCTTTTGATATAGGTAAGACTGGGCCGCTCCCGAAAGGGAGCGGCTTTTCTGGTGCGCTCGGCGGCGCACGTTTCTAACTGGTGTAAGTCCAGAATCCACCCGGTAGTGGGAAGGATATAGCCGAAGGCAAGGGTGTCCATCGC
>OMXP01000117.1 GCA_900315055.1 uncultured Lachnospiraceae bacterium | reverse complement strand
TACGTGATGTAATTTACATTCAATTCAATGGGGGATTGAAGAGTTCACAGACGCAGAAAACGTTGGTTCTCTCGGCTGGAGTGAACTCCGAAAACCTATCACAATATGTGGGGGGAAGGCAAAGCGAAGATCCGACAGGAACGAGGAAAAAAGGACCAATCCTCCACGAAATGTGACAGCCGGGAAGAAGCGTCAATTCGTAACATTCATTTGGATAAGAAACCTCCGGGCAGCAAAGAACTGCCCGGAGATTTTTCATCCTTTTGGAGTTCCAGAACCCGAACCGGATTGTTTCTTTGCCCTGGCAGCAACTTTCCGGTCATATTCTGCCCGAAACTCTTTCATTTGCAGATCGATCGTAAATAGTTTGATCGCGCTTGCGGCAATAAACAGATACACTTTTTTGTACAGCACCGTCCCCAGTGCTCTCCTGGAGATGCGGCTTTCCGGCATCGGTATGGCGTAATCCGTATCCTGGTACCGGAAGCAGATCTGCATGGCCTCGCCGTTCTTTTTCAGCACAAAGCGCTGTCCGTTTCTGGTGTAGCCGACACACCTGTTCATCGGGTGATCCGGGAGCTTTTTTGCCATGCTGCTTTGCATATCGTTCATGATCGGCACATCGAGAGCCTTTCCGATCAGAACGTACGTTTCCATCGACAGGCCGGGATCTCCGTTTTCGGCTTTGCTGATGGTCTGCCGGCACAGTCCTGTTCTGTCCGCCACATCATGCATGGTAAGCCCGAAGAAGCGTCTTGCCTGATACAGGTTGCTGCCGATTGCCGTAATGGTGTTTTTTGCGTCTTCGTCCATCATCGTAGATTCCTCACTGTGTTAACGATCATTAACATCATATCTGCTGCGTCATTTCCCGGCAACGGCACCTGACCTGTCACATTTCGTGGGGGATTTCTGCAGGGTCCGGGAGACTCTCGCCCTGGCCCCTGCCGGATCCCCCCACAAAACAGGACTGCTCCGGGAAGAATAAAAAGAACCGCAGATGGAAAAGGGCGTGAAAAGCAGAAACGTGACGGAGGAAAGGGACGGGAAAAGGAGCAGAAGGCTGTCACAAAGTGTGGGGGATGCCTTCGGATCCGGGAGCCTGACACTCTCCTGCCTGTAAAGAACGATGTTTCCCCCCACAGAACGTGACAGCTCAAAAAAACTCAAAAAAATTTTTTCAAAGCACTTGACATAGTTGTTCTATAAGTGATATAACATAGGCGTCGAAAGGGAGAAGGATCAGAAAGAAAGAGATCCGGATCCCGGAAGACGAGGTAAGAAATTTGAAGTTGAACAAAAGGCTAGCCGCAACAGCAACGGTCAAGGCCTTCTGAAAGAAGGAGGAATGACTTATGTTAATGCCTATGCTTTGGACGAATGTATTAGATGATGATGATCTGTATGATCCGATGGATACCTGGTATGATCCGTTTGACGATATGATTTCTCTGGTACCTTCCAGAGAGGATATTCAGAATGCGAAGAGCATTGCCCGTCATGAGCGCAAGGAAGGCAAGCGCGAGGGCAGACAGCTCCGCCACGAACTCGGTCAGATGGACCGCATGGTCAGAGGCATGAAGACCGATGTCATTGACAACGGCGATCATTACACGCTGAAGGCCGATCTTCCGGGCTTCGACAAGAAGGACATCAAGGTTGACCTGAAGGACGGTGTCCTCACCGTCAGTGCAAAGCACACCACCGGTGATCAGAATGACAAGAAGGACGAGAAGTCCGAAAACTACGTACGCCATGAGCGCACGGAGTGCTCCTATGAGAGAGCCTTCGAGGTCGGCGAGGATGTAAAGCCTCAGGACATCACCGCGAAGTATGAGAACGGTGTTCTCACTCTGAACGTTCCGAAGAAGAAGGACGAGGACAAGGGCACGTCGAGGATCGCGATCGAATGATCGAATGACCTTAAAGGCCTGAAGTCATCAGTTGACTGACGAAATCCCGGGGAGGGATCCGGATCGCAATGACCGGAATTCCCTCCCCGGGATTTTTTGTTTCTGTCCTGCCCGGTCTTACCTGGTCGAGGTATTCTCCGGATCGTGGTGGAGGCTCTTGCAGGTCGCAAGGTCCTCGTTGAAGGTATCGGAGGGCAGGTCCGTCCGCTCGACTTTGAAGATGACGGGGCGAAGGCCGTCGTTGCAGGAGACGACCACCATGCCCTCCCGGTTCATCCAGGCGCCGTCCCCGTAGATGAATCCCGCGCCCTGGGCGATTGCAAGGACATAGTCCCGCATGCAGTTCCACGCATTGTCACAGAGGCCCGACGGTTTCTGCCAGCCGTTTGAGTAGAACACCTGTCCCGCCTCGTGGAGCTCACAGGGACCGTACCCTTTCGTTGCGTACTTTGCGGCGCGCTCCTTCGAAAACGTGACCTCGAGGACTGTGATCTTAACCTTGTGCATCGTCTCACCTTTCATGATTCCGTTTCCTTTCTTTCTGAAGCTTTGTTCTGCGTGCTATCCTTACCGGTGTAAGGAGGTCTGTATGAACATCCTCGTCACCGGATCTTTTGCAAAACACAACACGGCGGCACTCCTGCATGAGATTCTGCCAAAAGCAGCTGTCTTTGTTGTCTCTCTGAACCATCTGGAGGACCTTCCCTGCATGCCGGACCTTGTCGTTGTGACCTCGATCTCGCCCTATCCGTTGCCGGAAGGTTTTTCCCGCTACCGGGATCTTCTGGATGCCGTGTCGGCTTTTGCCCTGTCTCTTCCGACATCCACTGTTTTCTATGTGAACAGCGACTTTCGGTTCCTCTCCTCCATCTTTCATCGCCCCTGCAGGTGGTTTTCCGCATCGGATCTTCCGGTGGAGCAATCCCTCCTTCGCCTTCCCGGCGACCGGAACCTGATCCCCTGCCTTGCAGCCTCTGCCGTCGGGACAGCATATGCGGCAAAGACACAGGTTATCTCCTGCCTTCTGTCCTTTACCGGCTGTCCCGGGCACTTTCAGGTGGTGGACAAAGACGGAGTCCGTCTGTACCTGCAGCTGAATAACGGCCTTCCCTCGAAGGCCTGCGCCGTGTTCGTCGGGTATCCGAAAAAGACGGTGATCCTCACCGGATAACTCGGATCCGCGCCTGCTGATGCGGTCTATGACGGGTATGCGCTCATGCTCTCCGCCTATGCAAAGAGCCTGTACCTGTTCGGAGAGGACCGGGATCTTATCGCCTATGCGGTGCGAAGGATCGGAATCGAAAAGTCATATGATCTTCCGATTACCCTGTGCGGCACGGCAGATGAGGCACTGCAGACGGCACTGTCAAAAGCCGGGGACGGGGACGAACTGCTTTTTACCCCGATCGACGGCGGACAGGACCGGATCTTTGATCCGGAGCAGTGCCGCCCTGTCAGAAAGGAGAACCCATGAGTGTCCGAAACTTCGACAATGAGATCCATACCCTGAAGGACACGCCCTTCGGCTATACCGTGCAGCTCATCAGCGGCAAGTGGAAGATGGTCATCCTCTACCTTCTCGCGGAACAGGAAAAGGTGCGCTACAACAGGATCCGGGAGTACATCGGCACGATCTCCGACAAGACGCTCACGGAGCAGCTGCGGCAGATGGAAGCGGACGGCCTCATCACGCGCATCGACAGGACGCCGACCATCCGGGAGTACACGCTGACAGGGACCGGCAGGTCCCTTGTCCCCATCATCGAGGAGCTCTGCTACTGGGGCGTTGACCACATGTCGAAGGACAGCTGAACGATAGTCCTTTGCCAAAGGAAAAGCACTTTCGAAAAGGTAAGCAGACGGAATCTGAGAGAAGTCCGGTACGACAGAAAGCCCCCCGGGGAAAACTCCCCGGGGGGCAATGCCGTTCAGGATTGTTTTATTGTTCTGTCTCAGGAGGCCGCACCTTCCGTCTTCTTCGGCCGGATCACGGTGTAGTACCACTTGAACACGGCCATGCTGATGATGATCACGGCGCCGAGGATCGACCAGCCATCCGGGACCTCGGAGAAGAAGAGAAGCCCCCACAGCGATGCGAACAGCACCTGGGAGTAGTCAAAGACCGAGATCTCCTTGGCCGGTGCAAAGCGGTAGGCGGCAGTGATCGCAAACTGCGCGACACAGGCAACGGTGCCTGCTGCAATGAGGCACCCCCACTGGGCGGCCGTCATCGGGTGGAAGTCAAGAAGGATCGAGGGCAGGCACATGAGGCAGGTAAAGCAGGAGAAGAACGCCACGATGACGCTCCCCCGCTCGCCCCGGTTCCCGAGCTTTCTCACAAACGTGTACGCAATCCCGGCGCCAAGACCCGAGCACAGACCAAGAAGTGCCGGAAGGCTCGCCACGCCTGCAGTCGGGTGCACCACGAAGATCGCCCCGATGAAGGCAACGACCACGGTCAGGATCTCCACCTTGTTCGGGATCTCCCCGAGGACAAAGATCGAGGCGACGATTGCAAAGAACGGGGACATCTTGTTGAGGATGTTCGAGTCGGCAAGCCCGATGTGATCGATCGCATAGAAGTTGAGGATCAGCCCCGATCCCCCGAAGATTGCCCTTGCAAAGAGGTAGGGGAGCGATCCCTTCCGGATTTTGAACTTCTCCTTCGATCCCGCAAGCAGAATCAGCGAGATGATCGCCGCGATGAAGTTTCGAAAGAACGCCTTCTGGAGCGTCGGCACATCGCCGGCAAGGCGGACAAAGAGAGACATCAGGGAGAAAAAGAACGAGTCCGTGATCACGAGGAGGATGCCAAGCACGTGGGGATTCACAGAACGCTTCTTTGCCATCACAGATCCCTCCCGTTCGTTGCCATGATCTCCCGGTACCAGTAGGCGGAGTCCTTCGGGATCCGCTTCTTGGTCGTGTAGTCGACGTACCAGAGGCCAAAGCGCTGGGTGTAGCCATCCGACCACTCGAAGTTGTCCATGAGGGACCAGAGGAAGTACCCGCGAAGGTCGATCTCGGAGGCGGCCCTCTTTAACTGTCCAAGATACCTCGACAGGAAGTCGATCCGCTCCGGATCATGGACGGCACCGTCCAGGGAGACGACATCGCAGCAGGAGATCCCGTTCTCCGTGATGTAGATCGGGGTGTGATAGCGCTCGTACAGGAACTTCGGCCCGTAGTAGAGCGCCTCCGGGGTAATCGGCCAGCCGCTTGCGGTTCGGGGAAATCCTGCGGGACGGGGAACCACCTCGGACCTGCCGTCCTGTCCCTGCCGCACCGCATAGCCGTTGTAGATGTTCTGGCCGTAGAAGTCGAAGGGCTGATGGATGAGAGCCATGTCCTCGTCGGTGATCTTCGGCATGGCAGAGCCGTATGTGGAAAAGGCCTCGTCCGGGTAGTGCCCGAAGAACACGGGATCGGACCAGAGGGAAACGTTCCAGAACCAGCGATTCGTATCCTTCGGGATTGAAAAGTATTCCCTTCTTGCCGCCTCGATGTTCGCCGGGGACTCCGATGCGGGATAGGCGACGGAGCTTGTCGGCGCAAAGCCGACCTGAATCGCATGCTTTGCATGGCTTCGAAGCTCGATCGCAGCTCTCCCGTTTGCCATGAGCACGTGGTGGGCCATGAGAAGCGTCTGATCCAGGGGCAGCTGCTTTCCCGGGGCATGGACACCTGCGACGTACCCGAGGCCTATGAAGCACTGGGGCTCATTGATCGTAAAGAAGTGATGCACCCGGTCGGAGAAGTGCGAGGAGATCACCGCCGCATAATTTCCGAACCAGTCGACAATCGACGGGTTCAGCCACCCGCCAAGCTCCTCGAGGGCCTGCGGAAGCTCCCAGTGAAAGAGAGTGACATACGGCTCGATGCCGGCGGACAGGAGCTTGTCGATCAGCCTGTCGTAGAAGCCAAGTCCCTCCTCGGACACCGCCCCGAACCCCAGGGGCAGGATCCTCGACCAGTCGATGGAGAAGCGGTAGGCTCTGATGCCCATCTTCTTCATGAGTGCGATGTCATCGGCAAAGCGGTAGTAATGATCACACCCATCCTCCGGGAAATACCCGTCCTTCACCTTCCCCGGGGTGTGCGAGAACACGTCCCAGACAGAGGGACCCTTGTCCCCCTCGTGGACGCCGCCCTCGACCTGAATGGCGCTTGTTGCGGCGCCCCAGACAAAATCTTTGGAAAAAGCCATATCAAAATCCTTTCCGGAAAACAGAACCCTGTACGGGCCTGTTGTCAGATCTGTATTGTACGGACGCAATACAAAGAGTCTATACCATAATGGATACACTTTCACGCGAAAACAAAGGAAAGTGACGTTTGAGGCAGGAAAAAGGGGAGGGAAAGAGATAAAAGTAAGAAAAGACTAACCATAGCTTCCTGTAAGATACTAACAGAAGGGCCCGACAAGAAAGAAGGTTGATAACAAAAGATACCTCTCGGTATGATGTAGATCGCTGACCAGCAGNNCTGATCGTGGGAATGGACATCGGGAGCATGAACCATTTTGCCAGATCCTTTGACTGGCGAAAGGTCGAATGCTCAAAGAAGCCATTTCCGTTTCTCAACACGGAAGATGGTTTTACGGAAATCCACGAGTGGATCGAGAAGCAACGGGAGGACATCAACAAAAAAGACGTTATTGTTGGCATGGAACCTACCGGACACTACTGGATCAACCTGGCGATATTCCTGATCGGTTGCGGCTATAAGGTGGTGCATGTAAACCCTGCGCATGTGAAGAAGTCGAAGGAAATGGACGACAACAGTCCTTCCAAGAATGACCGGAAAGATCCCAAAGTCATTGCCGGACTCGTCAGTGAAGGGCGGTACTGTATCCCCTACATCCCCGACGGTATCTATGCAGATCTCCGAGAGTATAACTTTCAGATTCGTCAGATCACACAGAGAAGCACAGAGCTTAAAAACCTGATTGCACGATGGTTCAGCATTTATTTCCCGAACTTCCTGGACGTTTATTCGAGTTATACAGCCAAGAGTGCACTTATGGTTCTTGATGTCGCTCCGCTGCCTGATGACATTGTCAAGCTGGGCGAGGACGGAATCAACAAGATCTGGCGTGATGCCAAACTTCGTGGAGTAGGACCCAAGAAGGCTTCAGAGCTCGTGGAGGCGGCGCGGCATTCTGTAGGATCCAAGAGAGCAGCGGACGCTGCCCGCGAAGAAATCAAGAGACACATCCGAGATCTGAAGCAGGCCATGGAGGATCTGGCGAAACTCAAGACAGTAACCGAAACAGTCCTCCTGAAGGTGCCGTACATTGAGAAGCTTCTGGCGATCAAGGGTGTAGGCTTCGGAACTGCGCTTGGCTTTGTGGCAGAGGTTGGTGATATCAGCCGATTCCACAATCCCAAGGAACTTCAGAAGCTTGCCGGACTCCAGATCGTTAACAACGAATCCTGCAAGTACAAGGGACGGCCTCACATCAGTTATCGGGGACGCAAGCATCTGCGCTACGTTATGTACGAAGCCGCGATCTCAGTTCTGGGACATTGTGAGGAGTTCCAGGTTATCCACAAACACTTCACGGAGCGCAAGCAGAATCCGCTGCGAAAGATGCAGTCGGTGATAGCAGTGTCCTGCAAACTGATTCGAATCTTCTACGCTGTCCTCACGCGTGGCATCGATTTCGACGCGAAAAAGATGCTTGCTGACATCAGGTGGGAGGAAGAGGCAGCCTGAGATAAAAACGTATTCAGGCCCTTCCGGGGCCGTCAGAGAGTAACATATACATTCACAACCATTCGTGGCTGGATTCGAGGGGCAGATCAGATACTGCTCCCGGAATCCAGTCGCGAGCAGACTGGAACTGGGCGACCACGTCAGGTAAACGTCCGCCGAAAGGTGCTGCCGTGGAAGGCCAGGAACAGAGATCTATAGCAATACCAACAAAGAGTGAGCTGGTAGCCGACAGTAATAATTT
>OMXP01000054.1 GCA_900315055.1 uncultured Lachnospiraceae bacterium | reverse complement strand
TCGCGATGGACACCCTTGCTTTCGGCTGTATCCTTCCCACTACCGGGCGGATTCCGGACTTTCACCGGTTAGAAACGTGCGCCGCCGGGCGCACGATAAAAATCCCCCCGTGCTGCCACGGAGGGATAACAGGCCGGAAGAAGGGATATTTCGGCTTTGTCTTTTGTTCAGTCGAGTTTCAGGATCAGTCCCAGGATGTTCTTTGCGGCTGCAAGGATGGTATCCCTCGTGATGCAGCCCTTCTCCATTGCCTCAGAGAGCCGCTCCGGGAAGCCGCAGGGCATCTTCAGGTCATTGCCGGCAGCGACTTCCTTGTAGTGCTCTCCGAACGTGCACCAGTCGGTTGTCACCATCCCGTCGAACCCCCACTCATTTCGAAGGATCCCCTCGATGAGATCTCTGTTCTCGGAGCTTCTGTGGCCGTTTACCTCCATGGCAATCATCACCATCGCCCTCGCCGCCCGCTCGGCAATCCGCGGCGGGCTGTCCCAGGAGCTCTCGTTCAGTCTCTCCGACTCCGCCATTCAGCACGTCGAGGCACTGCAGGACGCAGACGAGGTAATCGCCCTCGCGCGGCAGACCGAGCGCCACTATGCAGGCCTTGTCCACGACAACCGGGAGCGCCTCTCCTTTCAGGAGACGCCGTACGGCAATCCCTGGGTGCAGAAGGCAAAGAACTACATCTTCTCGCACCTGCACGGAAAGATCACCGTAAAGGACACGGCGAAGGCACTGCACCTTACACCCAACTACCTCTCTGCCGTCTTTGCAAAACAGGAGGGGATCACGTTCACCAGGTACTGCATCTACGAGAAGATCAACCACGCCAAAAACATGCTCACCTACTCCGACATCTCCTGCTCGGACATCGCACAGTACCTCGGTTTCTCCTCACAGAGCCACCTGAACGTGCACTTTAGCCAGGCGACCGGCTTTTCCCTCGTGCAGTACCGGAAGTGCTATGCCAGGAACTGAAAAAACGCGTACCGGGATTCAAATCCCGATACGCGCAGCAAAACAAAAAGATCCGGCTCTTCCTCAGATCTCCTCGAAGGCCTCGGCACCCTGATGGCAGATGGGGCACTCCGCGGGAGGCGTCACGCCCTCACAGGTGTAGCCGCAGATTTTGCACTTCCAGGTCTTTACCTCATCGAAGGCGTCCGCGCCCTGATGACAGATCGGACACTCCTTCGGCGGCTCTTCTCCCTCATAGATATAGCCGCAGATCCGGCACTTCCACTTCCTTGTCTTATCGCCCTTCCTGGTGACCTCGACGTAATCGCTCTCTGCACTCCCGTTTTTCCTCAGCTTCCGGTAACCTTCCGCACTCTCCTTAAGGTCCTGCTCTCTTGAGTGATAGGACGTGTGCAGCATCTTTTCCGCAAGCTCCGAGAGCGGCTTTCCGTAGAAGGACTCATACAGGTCGTTCAGCTCCCGATTCTTCGTGCTGACCTTCTCATCCATTGCCGCATCCTTTGCATAGAGCCCCTCGATGCGCTCCTTTCTTGCCTCGTCCGCTGTCTCGAGGTGCTTTGGCTGTCCGCCTCCGCCGATGCAGCCGCCGGGGCAGGTCATGACTTCGATGAAGTCAAAGTCGGAGAGCTTCTGCTCCTCAAGGAAGCACCGGACGTTTGCAGTCCCGAAGATCACGGCAACCCGGACACTGAGAGACTCCGTGAGCTGTACCGACGCCGTGCGGATACCCGTGTATCCCCGGACCGCCGAGAGCTGCAGCAGCTCCTTCGGGGCGGGTTTGCCGTTCAGGTACTCGTACGCCGCACGAAGCGCCGCCTCCATGACGCCGCCGGTTGCGCCGAAGATCACACCGGCGCCGGTCTTCTCGGACATCAGGGAATCATAGTCCGACTCCGGAAGGGACGCATAATCGATGCCGGCATCCTTTGCCCAGTCGATGAGCTCTCTTGTCGTGATGCAAAGATCCATGTCCCGAAGGGACGGCTCGTTCCAGTAGTCGGCGGAGTCGTTCATCTCCTCGCGGCGGATCTCAAACTTCTTTGCCGTGCAGGGCGTCAGACAGACGTTCACGATCGTCTTCGGATCGATGCCCTGCTTCTTTGCGTACCAGGTCTTGATGGTCGGTCCCTGCATGCCGATGGGGCTCTTTGCCGACGAGATGTGCGGCAGAAGATCCGGATAGTAGGTCTCCGCAAACTTCACCCAGGCAGGGCAGCAGGACGTGAACTGCGGAAGCGGTGCGCTCTTTGTCGTCACACGGGAAAGCAGTTCGGACGCCTCCTCGACAATCGTCATGTCCGCCGCAAAGTCCGTATCGAGCACGATGTCGACGCCAAGTGCCCGAAGAAGAGCAACCATCTTTCCCTCGGAGAAGGTGCCGGGCGCCTGTCCGAAGCCCTCGCCCAAAGATACCCGGACCGAGGGGGACGTGGAGATGATGACGAGCTTTCCGGGATCCGCGATCGCCGCCTTCAGTGCATCGACCTCGCTCTTTTCGGTGATCGAGTCCACGGGACAGACGTTTGCGCACTGTCCGCAGTGGACGCAGATCGGCACATCGCCGGTCTTTGTAAGATCGTAATACGTAAGAACCGAGATCTCGTCTCTGCAGACGTCCCGGCACTTTCCGCAGCGGATACACTTCTCCTCGTGCCGTTCAATGGACGGGTTGTCCGGATCGATCGGAACCCGGATTTCCGGTGACAGGTGTTTTGACATGTCTCTCCTCCTTCTTCTGTATGTGTACAGATCCCTGTGGCAGCCGGTGCCGCCTTCTGTAACTGTTCTTCATTAAGTTTACTGTATGACTCCCCCCTGCGTCCACGCAGAGCTGCATCGGGATGCGGCTTTTTTCAGACCTCATGCCGCCATAAATTCAGCAGACAGGATGGCTGCTTTCCCGAAAGAATACTGCCTGCAGAAAGAGGCCCGGAAGAACCATCTCTTCCGGACCTCTTTATCCCTGTCCCGATACTATCACAAAGACAGCGCTTCCGTAAGCGCGCTCACGCCTTCGAATCCCCGTAGAGCGCATCAAAGACTTTTTTCAGCTTTTCATCGCGCGCCTTCGTGGCCTCCCTTGCCTTATCCCCGCTGTAATCATAGAAGCCTTTGCCGGTCTTGACACCGAGCTCTCCCTTCTCGAAGTGCTCCTTCAGGGAAGGGGACGGCTCATGGGTATCCTCGAGATCCTGATTGAGGTACTCCTGGATGTGGTAGAAGGTATCCAGTCCGCCGAAGTCCATCGTCTCCAGAGGTCCCAGGCATGCCCAGCGAAAGCCGAGGCCGTACTTGACCACGTCATCGACGCCTTCTTTCGAGATGACACCGCTCTCCACCATCGAGAGCGCCTCACGGTAAAGGGCAAGCTGCAGGCGGTTGGCGGCAAAGCCGGGGACGTCCCTGTTCACAAGGACCGGTTTCTTGCCGATGGAAAGTGCCACCTGCCGCACCGTCTCTGCGGCCTCATCACCGGTTTTGTCATTCCGGATGATCTCAATCAGAAGAATCAGCGTCGGCGGGTTGAACCAGTGCATCCCGAGGAACCGCTCCGGGTTCTTTACGTGCGCCGCAAGTCTGTTGATCGAGAGCCCCGAGGTGTTTGTCGCGATGATCGTATGGTCGGAGACGACCTTCGAGAGATCATCATAGAACCCGGCCTTCAGGTCAAAATTCTCGGTGATGCTCTCCACAATGAGATCGCAGTCCGCGATGTCCGTAAGTTCAGCCGTATAGTGAATCTTTTCTCTCGATTCCTCGCTGATCAGCGGTTTTACCTTGTCGAGTTTCTACTTCCTGTGGTTCCAGAGTGTCACCTCATATCCGTGTGCCGCGAAAATATCCGCCATGGAATATCTCATGGTCCCGGCCCCTGCAATGCCGATTGTCCGTATGTTCATGTCTTCCTTCCCTTTCGATGTTCCTGCGCCATGTCTTATCGCGCTGTTCTTTTTCCATTGTAGTGCATTCGTCTATAATGGTCAGGAAACAGTTTTCTCTCAACAGGAAGAGGCAGGGACGGGAATGACGCCGGAAGCGTTCTGGAAAACCTATGATATCGGGCTCAATGCCCAGCAGAGAGCCGCCGTGGAGGCGGTCGAGGGGCCGGTGCTTCTGCTTGCCGTGCCGGGAAGCGGAAAGACGACGACCCTCGTGATCCGGCTGGGGTACCTCGTACTGGTGCACGGGATTGCACCGGAGCACATCCTGACCCTCACCTACACGGTCTCCGCGGCAGCCGACATGAAGGAGCGCTTCCGGAAGATCTTCGGGGATACCCTCGCGGACCGGATGCACTTTCGGACAATCAACGGCGTCTGCGCCCTCATCATCGCATCCTTCGGGCGGCAGATCGGAAAAAGCACCTACACGCTTCTGACCGACGAGTCCAGGACCGCTCCGCTTCTCCGGAAGATCTACCAGGACGTTGTCGGAGAATACCCCACCGAGGGAGACTTAAAAGACGTAAGGACCGCCATCGCCTACATCAAAAACATGATGCTCACAGAGGACGAGATCAGATCCCTGGACGACTCTTACGGATACCCGATCTCGGAGATCTTTGAGCGGTATGTCGCACAGCTGAAGGACCAGAAATGCATGGACTATGACGATCAGATGATCTACGCAAGAATCCTTCTGATGAAGGTCCCGCAGCTCCTTGCACAGTGCCGGCGGGCATACCGGTACCTTTGCGTCGACGAGGCGCAGGATACGTCGAGGATCCAGCACGAGATCATTGCCCTCCTTGCAGGTGATACCCGGAACCTGTTCATGGTGGGCGATGAGGATCAGTCGATCTACGGCTTCCGCGCCGCCTGCCCGGAGGCACTGCTGCACTTTCAGGGCCGGTATCCGGGGGCACAGGTTCTTCTCATGGAGACCAACTACCGCTCCAACGAAAAGATCGTTGCGGCGGCGGACGGCTTTATCCAGTCCAACCGCCTGCGCCACAAGAAGAACATGAAGGCCGCAAGAAAGCCCGGAACGGACATACGCTTTGTTGAACTGCGCGGCCGGGGTGCCCAGTACACGTATCTTGCCAAGGCGGCAGCCGAACCGCCAAGGGATGTGACGGCGGTCCTTTCCCGCGACAACGAATCGCTCATTCCCCTCATCGATCTTTTCGAGAGGCAGAAGATCCCGTTCACGTTAAAGAGAAGTGACACCTCGTTCTTTACATCCCGCGTTGTCACGGACATCCGGAACATCATCGCCTATGCGCAGAATCCGACCGATGTCTCCCTGTTTCTGCAGATCTACTACAAGCTGAACACCTACCTCTCGAAGGTCAACGCGCAGGCCCTTTGCCGGGAAGCAGAGCGGCGGCATGCATCTCCTCTGGATGTGGCACGCAAAAGCCGGAGCCTTCCGGAGTCCGTTCTAAGGTCCCTGAAAAACGTGCGCTCCGATCTGAATCAGCTGCAGAAAGACAAAGCGGTCGATGCCATGAACCGGATCCTGGGGTCGCTCGGCTACGGAAGCTATCTTTCCCGCTCCGGGATCCGGGACAGCAAGATCCCGATCCTCTACAACCTCGCAAACCGCACGGATTCTGCCGCGCACCTTGCACAGCGTCTCGATGAGCTGGAAGAGTTCATCACAAACCGGGACAATCCGCGGACGAACTTTATCCTCTCCACCATCCACGCAAGCAAGGGCCTTGAGTACGACACGGTCTATCTCATCGATGCCGCGGACGGCATCTTTCCGCAGGACATGCCGGAGGATCCAAGATCCCTTCAGGGGGCGGAGCTTTCCGCCTATGAGGAGGAGCGCCGTCTCTTCTACGTCGGCATCACAAGGGCACGCAACAACCTGATCCTGTTCGAGTTTGGAAAGAACGCGTCCCTGATCCGGCAGCTGAAGAGAGCGGCCGGTGTTCTGCCACAGGTGACTGCAAAACCGAAGAAAAAGAAGGCACAGACCGTCCCGCAGCCGGAGGAAAAGCCGTTTGACAGGGAGGGATACATAAGGTTTGTGGAGAGCCTTTCCGTCGGCGATGCCGTGGTTCACAAGGAGTACGGAAACGGCGTCATCGAGCGCATCGAGCCGCCGCGGATTGTCATCGTGTTCGACAAGGCAGGGGCCCACAACCTCTCTTTGCCGGTTGTATACAAATGGGAGCTTCTGACGAAGGCCTGAGCAGGACCGCCTGAAAAAACACGTCCCGGGATGCACTGGCGGATCTCACGAAATCTCTGGACATCGCCATTCTGGCACTACTGATAACTGGCCTTTTCACAGGAACATTGCCATGTACAGAGGAAGCGTTCTCTTTTTGCCCGTCACCCCCGCATTGCCGGAAACCAGCTTGCAGCCGTACGGAACACCGTCCTTCTCCAGGATCCGGTCCAGCGATCTGGACCGGCTGTTCCCGGCCTTCACCTCCACCGGAATGACGCCGTCTGCTGAGGACAGGAGGAATTCCAGTTCCATATGTGTGCTGTCGTTCTTGTAGAAGTACAGCTGCCTGTCCGGGGTATGTGTCAGCATGCATGCAACCAGCGCTTCCACCAGAGCTCCTTTTGCCTGACCGATCGCTGAAGCCCGGGTCTGTTCGGAGAGAATCATCTTCTTCACGGAGAAATCATACATGGCAGTCAGGAGCCCGATATCGGTTGGATAGAGACGGAAATTCTCCTCGTCTGCAAAGGAACGAAGCGGACTTTCCACATTTGAGACATTGCAGCAGTACAGAACCAGATCCGCGTTGCGCAGCCAGTCTATGGAGTCTCCGAACTTCCTGGCACTCCCGCCCCGTTCCACAACAGAATACTGGAACTTGTGGTTCTCCTTTCCCAGCTGATTCGGAATGGAGAAATAGCACTTCTCCGCCTTGATCTTGATCTCCGGCGGCGCATAGTGGGCAATGTCATTCCTGTAGTCTTCCAGCAATGCCCTCTGTGTCGCGTCCACGGTTTCCAGGTTGCGGGTGTCCACTAAATTCTGCACGACTTCCGGCATGCCGCCGACCACCATATAGGTGCGCAGGTACGTCATGAGCTTCTCATGAATGCCTTCCGGAACAGGTGAACAGTCCTTGACATGCCCCTTCAGCATATCGATGACACTGTCCTGCATACCCAGTGCCCAGAGAAATTCCCGGAAACCAAGAGGCTTCATATCTAGATACTGCACGGACCCGACCGGGTAGGAAGTCGGTCTCTTGTAGTCCATTTCCAGCATGGAACCACTGGCAATCACACGAAATCTGCCATCTTCAGCCCAGAATTTCAGGGATGTGATCGCCTGCGGGCATTCCTGAATTTCGTCCAGAAAGAGAAGTGTGCTACCCGGCACGAACCTGCTCTCCGGCATATAGACGGAAAATGCCATGAGGAGGCTCTGCGTATCCAGGCTCCCGCTGAAAATCTCGCACAGCTCCGGGTTCTTCAGGAAATTGACCTCAATGTAGGAGGAAAAGATCCCGCTCTTTGCAAGTTCACGTACAGAAAAGGTCTTCCCCACCTGTCTTGCCCCGCGGATTACCAGACACTTCTTCACGGGTCCCCTGCAGTACGCCTGTAAATAAGAATCCACTTCTCTTCTGAGCATCGCTCACTCCTCTCCGGTATCATGACAATCAGCCCGGAATCGTTGTAGATGCATATTTTTGCGTGTTAAAAGCTGCACGCATGCATATTTCTGCGCGTTGAAAATTGCACACATGCATATTTTCACCACTTTCGGTCACAGACAGGGAAGGAGCCCCGGCTGTCCCGAGATCTTCGGCACACCCGTTCGGAAGGTATCCCGGGGCTCGAGGCAGGCCTGATTGCAGGAGAGTCTGCACTGCAGGGTCATGTAAATCCCGGCATCAGAGAGGGACCAGCCATGGGCAATTGCAAGGAGGCGCCGCAGTTCCAGATACCCCGCGCGGATGGCCTCATCGCAGGTATCCCCGCAGGTGTTCACATACCAGGCATCCACTGTCTCGACGACCGGCCAGTGGAGTTCAAATCCTTTGAGGATTCTGACCCGCACCAGGACTCTGCCGTCCACCTCAAGCCCCGTGCCGTCGACCTCGCCATCTCCCATGACGGCATGGACATCTCCGATGGAAAGAAGCGCCCCGCTGACCCGGACAGGCAGATACACTCTCGCTCCTTTCCGGATCAGCCGGCAGTCCATGTTGCCGCCGCCCGGGAAGGCGCGCATCGTCGGCACGTCCCGGTCTTCCATCGCCGTTCCGATAACACCGATCATGGGATCCACCGGGATCGGCACGCCCTTCCAGTTCACTTCCCCGTCCCGGATCTTCAGGATATGGAACTCCTCCGGTCCTTCCTCCTGAAACGGCCCGCAGCCCACAGCGACCACCCCGTGGTCTGCCACCCTGATATCAAGCACATCAACCACAAGCACATCCCCGGGTTCTGTGCCCTGTACATACAGGGGCCGGTGGACGGATTGTCCGGCTGGCCCTTCGTCTGAATTTCGATCGGCATGGACTCTTCCGTCACCGACCGGTTGTAGCAATCGCGGGTTAAAAACTCCACAAGATCCCCGTCCTCTGCATACGCTGCAGGCGGATTGAGCCTTGAATGTACGTCAATCCATTTATCGTCAGATATGGTAATCATGTATTTTGCTCCTTTAGTCCTGTCCCGCCCTGTAATTTCTCACGGCGAGGGAAAACTGAATCTCAAAGCGAAGCTGCGGATCGTCGAGCGGGATCCCGGTCAGAACCTCGATCCGTCTCTTCCGGTACATCATCGTGTTGCGGTGAATAAACAGATCCTGGCAGGTCTTTGCCATGCTGTAATTGTTGAGAGCAAGAGTGATCAGTGTATTGTACAGGTCTGTTCCGTGTGATGCATCGTAGTCCTTCAGCATCCTGAGGGCCGGGTGACAGAGCGCATCAAAATCCGTACCTTCCGGGAGGCGGTCCAGTACCTCATAGATCATCATGGCATGAGCGGTGCTAAGGCAGTCCGCCTCATACAGTTTTCTCGAGAGCCTGACCGCGCGCAGGGCTTCATCATAGTGCTGCCGAATCCTGGCGGCATCCGAAAAGGGGAAACTTACGCCGCAGACAAGTCCCTGCCTCCCGCACAGATCCCGGAGAGACTGTGCTCTGGCGTCGTCCTGTTCCACATCGGCAGGGAGCAGAAGCACCAGATGATGGTCATACACCGCCATGGGATCGTCCGGGAAAGCGGATGCGGCAGCGCCCCGGACGATCTCCGGATTTTCTGATCTTCCGTCCTGCATGCGCCTTACAAGGACAATCACCTGCATGCGATCCGGCAAAGATTCCGGAAAGGACGCGGCTCTCTCCCGGATCTGCTGCCCGGACAATCCGGTCAGTGCATCCTCGATGAGGTGAGACCAGCGCTGTCTGTTCGTCGGCATGGCACCGTAGATCTGTTCCATCCTGTTTCCCACCACGCCGGCAACGAGGGTGAGAAGTTTCCCGCTTTCTTCCGGAAAATCATTTTCCGCCCGGGTCAGGAAACAGTATCCGCTCAGTTCCCCGTGCACCAGGACATTGGCACACAGGTACCAGATGCCGGCTTCGTCACAGAAGGAGGTAAACGGCTCCCTGTCGCAGAGGCGCTTCTTCCTTGCCTCAACCCTGTGCAGGTGCTCCATGTACGCAGGCGGGCAGATTCCCCTCTCCATATATTCCGACAGATATGCGACGCCCTCCGGGAAAGGGCTGCTGTGATGCAGGACCCTGCCGGAGAGATCAAGGATGACGGCAGCGCACTGATAGCGCTCCGCCAGCCTTGTCAGCACGGTATCGAGGCTTTCCTCCCGGACAAGCAGTGTCAGAATCTCGTTCTCAAACACCTTTTTCCCGTTCTCTGACAGCAGCAGATCCTGCAGGATCAGAGCGATGCGCTCCGCCGGGATCCCGGCGGAAACCTGTGCCGCATCAGGGGGCAGGATTCCTTCTCCTTTTCCGATGAACACCGCGCCTCCGGCATTGCCGGTCATGTTCTGCCCCCGGGGAACGATCACAATGGTATTGTGAACAGTGCACAGCTCTGAGTCCGCCCCGTCTTCGATCATCACCCGGCTGATCTCGTTGTTCTGCTGTATATTCAATGCCTCTACCGGCACTTTTTCAGCCAACCTGTCAATCAATTCCTGAAATCTCATCGTTTACCTCCCTCCTCATCCTAGTGCATGACGCACAGTTTCGCACCACATATTCCGTATCCCGTGCACAGTTCAGAGGATGCAAAGTCCTGGCCTATACTGGAGACAAACAGAATGTCCCGGAGAATCTCGGGGGAATCTCCGGGCTGCAGCAGAAGGCCGCCCCTGTGGCGGCGAGGAGGTTACAGATGAAATATCCGAAACTGTTTGAGGAAGGCTGCATCGGCACGATGCGCCTGAAAAACCGCGTCGTGATGACGGCCATGGGCTGTTCCCTGGCAGAGCCCAGCGGTGTTCCCGGCGAGAAGATGATCCGCTACTACGAGGAGCGCGCAAAGGGCGGGGTCGGCCTGATCATCACCGAGATCACAAGGATCGATGACGAGACAGGCGTCGGCACACCCTGTCAGCTTTCCGTCACCGACGAGAAGGTGATCCCGCAGCTGACTCTGCTTGCTGACACCCTGCACGCCTATGACACAAAGCTCGTCGTGCAGCTGCACCATCCGGGAAATCAGACGCCGTCACGCCTCATCGGCGGAAAGCAGATCGTCTCCGCATCTGATGTCACCTGCTCCGTGATCGGCGAGAAGCCGCGTCCGCTTACGACACAGGAAGTCGAAGCCATGGTGAAGAAGTTCATCAAGGGTGCGTACCTCGCAAAGGCGGCCGGATGTGACGGTGTGGAACTGCATGCGGCACATGGCTATCTCCTGAACCAGTTCCTGAGCCCGCACACGAACCACCGCACCGACAAGTACGGCGGCAATTTCTTCAACCGCATGCGTTTTCTGACAGAGATCATCAAGGGTATCCAGTTCACCCTGGGGCCGAAGTTCCCGATCCTGGTCCGCATCGACGGCAATGAGTACATCCCGGACGGGCTGACCAAGGAAGACTGCATCGATATTGCGCGCTATCTCGAGAGCCTCGGCATCGCTGCCCTGAACGTGAGCTGCGGCACCTATGAGAGCGGCTACACGATCGTGGAGCCTGCCGCTCTTCCCGAGGGCTGGAAGCAGGATCTGGCACGGGATATTAAGAAGAACGTGAAGATCCCAGTCATCGCGGTCAACACGATCAAACACCCGGCCTTTGCAGAGCAACTCCTCGAAAACGGCGTCTGCGACTTTGTCGGCACGGCAAGGGCACAGCTTGCGGATCCCGAGTGGACCAACAAGGCCATGGCGGGCGAGGATGTCATGATCCGCAAGTGCATCGGCTGTATGGAATGCTTTCGGATTCTGAACCTCGGCCGCGCTCTCGAGTGTACGGTGAACCCGGTACTCGGGCATGAATACCGTTACGGAGAGGAACGGCAGAAGAAAGACGGCGCAGGGCGCACCGTCGCCGTGATCGGTGGCGGACCTGCAGGCATGCAGGCGTCCCTTACACTGGCACAGCGCGGCTTTACCGTCCATCTGTTTGAAAAGGCAGATCATCTCGGCGGTACTGCAAACCTCGCCGCCATTCCGCCGCACAAGGAACTTCTTGCCGAGTTCGTCGAGACACAGAAGGCGGAAATCGAAAAGGCCGGTGTCATCGTGCATCTGAACACGCCGGGCAGTGTGAAGGCCGTGCAGGAGATCGGCGCAGAGGCCGTCTTTGACGCCATCGGCGGCGATCCGATCTGCCCGAAGCTCCCCGGAGTTGAAAAGGCCCTTACCGCGGAGCATGTCCTTGCAGGGGAAAAGCTCAATGGGAAGAAGATCGTCATTGTCGGCGGCGGAGTGACAGGTCTCGAGACCGCAGAATGGCTCTCCACCGACAACGAAGTCACCGTGGTTGAAATGCTCGATAAGGTCGGCGGCAGTCTCTACAAGGCATCCCTTGCCATGCTCGAGAAGGAACTGGAAAAGAACAAAGCCGTGATCCGCACCGGCACCATGCTGGCCGAAATAAAGGATGACCGTGTCATCGTCAAGAACGCAAAGACCAGATTCCGGGAGGAGATCCCCTGCGATACCGTGATCCTTGCCATGGGTGTTCGCACAAACTCTGCACTGGAAACCGAGCTGAAGGCTGCCGGCATCCGCACGATCCTTGTCGGCGACGCCGAAAAGCCCGGGCAGATCCGTGATGCGCTGCAGGCGGCATTCCGCAAGGCATTTGTTTACGAATAGGGAAGGGGGACCCATCATGAAGGAATTCAGGGACAAGGTTCTTGTAGTGACTGGCGGCTCGAGCGGAATCGGGCAGGCCATCGCCAAAGAAGGCGCACTGCGCGGCATGAAGGTTGTGTTCGCGGGATTCACAAAAGCACACGTTGATGAAACACTGAAGATTCTCAGTGATCTTGGCTGCGATGCGAAAGGTCTGGTACTGGACCTTACCGAAAAGGAGAACATCCAGAAGCTCTTTGATGTGACCATGGAAAGTTACGGGCGTGTGGACATGCTCTGCAACAACGCAGGCGTCGCGTCCAGCGCCCCGATCTGGGATCTGCCGGACAAGGACATCGAGTGGCTGACAAGCATCAACTATCTCTCTCATCTGTACGGCATGAAGATCTTCATCCCGCAGATGATCCGTCAGGGAACCGAGGCGGAGATCGTGAACACCGAGTCCACCGCAGGCATCATGACCACCGGCAGTGCCGTCATGTACCACAGCACCAAATTTGCCGGCGTTGCCGCATCGGAGAGCACCTACTTGGCTCTGCGGCAGCGGGGACTTTCGAGAATCCATGTGCACTGCCTCATGCCGGCATTTATTCAGACCCGTGTGCATGAGACCGACCGGGATCGCCCAGAGCGCTTTGCCATCGATGACGATCCGTTCTATCAGAGCGAGGAATACCTGACCGGCATCGAGCGCAGCACGGAGCAGGTCACCCGCGGCATGCCGATCGATTACGTCGGCAAATGCGTGTTCACCGCCGTGGAGGAGGAGAGATTCTACATCTTCACGCACCCGGAGAGCCAGATGGCAGCCGGCATGCGGATCCAGCGCATGGTAAACGGGGAGAACCCGCAGTAAGTCCATCACAATCAGGAAATCCGGACCAGCCGGGGGATACACTCTCCCGGCTGGTCTTTTTTATACCCTCGGCGGATGGATCACGGACAGCCATCTCTGTCAGGATGCCATCACGGCACGAAAAACTGCCCGGTTTATTGCCGGGCAGTCATGAATCCTATATCAGTTATAGCGTAAGGGGAATTCCCTTCCGTCTCAGTCTCCGTTCGGGTTGTTGACAAGACCCGTAAACAGGACGGAGCCGTCTTCTCCGGTCAGGACGAACAGGAACGGGTGATCGACGTTGAAGTCCACGCTCTCCTCGTCCATGATGGCCGTTGCGTCGACCATCGCCGCCGTGTAGGCCGCGGCCTCGACGCCGTCCTCATCGGTCTTTACGCGGGCAGCGTGCTCCAGCTCCGAGACAAGGCAGCCGGTATCCTTCGTGAGCGGGCCAAAGTCAGCATTCTCTCCGAAGACATCGGTGATCCCGAGACCCTTCAGGCTGTCGATGAGAGACAGATCCGAAGAGACATCAAACTTCGGCAGGGACAGATCGACCCTGCAGTAGGAAGAGGTGACATCGGATGCATTGTTTCCGTCCGTCAGGACCTCATAGACCTCCGGATTCGATACAAGAGAGGACGCCCCGTCCTTTTCATCCGGCAGGAAGATCCACATGGTGCCGGAGGAGACGGCCATCGGCAGTGCCCTGAAGCCGTCGCCCTGGTAAACGTCGGAATGCAGGCTCTGGTGCATCATCGGGACCGTGAGGTCCGTCTTTGCGTGGAACGTATCGTCATAGGTATTGCTCTCCTCGAAGCTGTCGGCCCAGGAGGTCTTGAGATACAGCGTCGAGATCAGTGCCATGACCGTGGAATCGTCCATCTGAAGGCTGTCTGCCTGCTCCTTTAAGAGATCATTCGTGTTCTCGTTGATCCAGGTGTGCAGGGAGTCGTTGGCCTCCTGGCTCGTGAGGTCACCGGCAAAGGTCGATGCATGGTACCAGTCCGCAAGGGTCTTCAGTGTATCCTCGTTGAAGGTGTAATTCTTGCTCATCCAGATGGAGTTTGCAAGGAGCGTTTTCGCGATCGGATCATCCCGGTCGCTTGCGGTCCAGAGCGTGTTGATCATGCGCTCCAGCGTGTCCGTATCCTCCACGCCGAGGAGGTTCAGGATCTGTTCTCTTGTCTGTCCGTCCGTGCACTCGGCGAGCATCGAGAGCTCGATGTACACGTTGAGGGGAGAGTAGACAACGTTCGACTTTCCGTCATCGGTCAGGAACGCCTGCATGGTCTTCTGATAGAACGGAGAAAGGATCGGCTGAAGCTTTGCGCTCTCGGTGACCACCGCGCTGTGCTGCTCCAGCCAGTTGCTGTACTTGTCGGACATTTCAAACGTGAAGGCATCTTCCCCCTCACCCAGCGTCTCGACCGGCTTTGCGGCAGAGACCTGGAGCGGCAGAAGCGTATCCGCCTTCGATGCCGTTGCCTTGCTGCCACTGTCACCTGTCATCGTATTCAGGACCTCCTTCAGTTCCGTCTCACTGATGCCACTTACCGCATAGACGCTGTAGCTGTATCCGTCTTTCGTCCAGATGGCATCGGACAGCAGGTCCTTCGATGCACCGCGAACTGACACCGTAACATCTCCCGCGGTGAGCTTCCCCTCATAGTCATAGGTGTTGTAGTCACCGGAGAGATCATCCGATCCTGCCTCCTTGCGAAGGCAGAGAAGCTCGTTTCCGTCCGCATCCAGGTACAGGACCTGAATCATCGTTCCGCTCATCACCTGCACCCCACGGGAAGCTGAGGTCTTTCCTTCCACTGTGACAGAGGAAGGAACAGTAAAGGTAAAGCCAGCCGCCTTCTCTGCCTCCTCAAGGCTGTCGTAGTCGACGAAGGGATTTGGCAGGCACGTTGACGGTTCTGCCTCTGTCGTCTGCGTCGTCTGCTCCGCGGCGTTTGTCATTGCCGGAATCCCGCAGTCCGCAAGCAGTGCAGCCGCTGTCACGATTCCCATCAGTTTCATCATGGTTTTCTTTTTCATATGTTTTATCCTCCCGGAATGTTTCCGATGTCTGTTTTTCGTCTCTACCCCTATACACCGGAAGCACCGGACATGGTCACACGAAAAACCAAAACTTTTAAAATTTCTTTTCCCTCAGAGATCCGTAAGGCTCATCTGCCCGTCTTCTGCCTGCAGTCGCTTTCTGTGCGCCGCCTCCATCGCGGTGGCAAACGCCTGAAGGGACTCCCCGGAATAGAGCCGGTACACACTGTCCGCTGCCTTTTCGGCAATCCTCTCCAGCCCCTCCGCCTGCGGAAGCCCTGCAAGGTCCGGATCATGAAAGGCTTCTGCCGCCGCAGTATGATCCAGTATGCCAAGCGGACGGCTGTACTTCAGCGCACTGTTCATCGCATGGAGCGTCCCGCCGTTTTTCATCGACTCGATACTGATGACGCCGTCGCTGATCCCGGCCTGCCAGGCATCGCGTTCAACAAGATGGCGACCGCTCACCTTTTCCCAGGGAACATACTCGGAAACCAGTGCACCGCCCGTCTGAAGTATCTCTTCTGCAAGAGTGGCGTTTTCCTCCGGATAGGGTGCTGTACCAAGCCCCTGCCCCAGGATGGCAATGGTGGGTCTGCCACAAAGGACTGCTGCCCGGTGCCCTGCTGTGTCACACCCCTTTGCAAGACCTCCGACGATCACGTAGCCGCGATCGCAAAGCCATCTGCCGGCCGACTCCGCCCATCGCTCTGCAAACGGCGCCGGCTCCCTCGTCCCGATGATGGCTGCACTCTTTTCTGCCTGCAGGACCCCGGCATTTCCCCGGACATACAGAAGGACCGGGTGATTCTTCAGGATCTTCAGGTTGTCCGGATACGCCGGATCAAAGACTGTGATCATTCGGATCGCCTGACGGTCACATGCGTCCATCACCTTCTTTACCGTCTCTGCACCCAAAGCAAAGGATGATTCCGTAATCGTCCCGTCCTCCAGGCCTTTCCGCACTCGTGCCACGTGTGTAGCCTTCAGGTCCCCGAAGGAAAACGTATCCCGGTTCCTGAAGTCCGGCTCCCGGAGAAGCTCCAGAACCGATGCACTGCCGATCCCGGGAAGGCTCAGCAGCTGCAATATCACTTCAGTGACCTTATCCTGATCCATAGGCTCTCTGCCCCTGTCTTCATTCCTGTGCTTTGACCTTTACTGCTCCATCGCGGCCTTGTCCTGATACAGCGCATGGTATCGGATTCCTGTTCCCGTCGGGAAGGTGAAGTCGATGTGATGGTGGCCGAAGTACCAGTCGGTGACGGGAATTCTGTTCTTTTCGATCTCGTACAGCAGCATTTCCATGCCTCCTGACACCTCATCGGACATGGAAGAATCGAGGCGCCGGACAATGGAGCCCGGGGCCTCATGGGTGATCAGAAGGTCCGGTTTCTCTGCAAGGAGGTTCTGTCTGCAGTGCTGCCACTCTTTCTCACTTGGCACTTCATACGGCCACCAGGAGATGCCGGGAATACGAAGGTCCCTGTCGGTGGAGCAGGCACCGCCCATGCACAGAATCCTGTGGTGCGCCGTGTGTAACACTTCGCCCCGCTCGACGTGCAGGACATGCTCCCGGATCTGATGACACCTTGCCCCGAGGAACATGACTTCCGGATAGGTCGCAAGCATCATGAAGTTCTCATGGTTTCCGTCGACAAAGAGCGTCGTATAATTCCGGCTCTCATGAAAGGCAAGGACCGCCCGGTCGGTATCACTCTCCCCGTTCGTCCAGGGAGCACCGAAGTCCCCCGCAATGATTACAAGATCCTCCCGCGTCATCGTCTTCTGTTCCGGGAACGCCTCGTCCGAGAGCTTTCCGATATCCAGTTTTCCGTGGGTGTCTCCCGTAATCGTAAGCCGTGCCATGAACGTTTCCTCCAAGGCAGTCCGAAGCTGCCCTGTGTTCAGTATACCCTGTCCTGCCACCATGCTTAACTCATCCGGAGCCAGGATCCGATGCCGTTTCCTCTCACTCTCGTAACGGATTATCTTCCGTTACGGGGCTTCAGGTCATTGCCATTTGTACCATGGCCTCTTCCTTTCACTCGATTACATTGACATAATAGGGATAAGAATCTGACTGGCAGGAAAGACTCATGCCTGCACGGATCAGCGAAAAAGGGGGAGTAACAGCATTGGAAGACGTTGTAAAGGTAACGCTTCTGCAGGAAAACGAGGCAGCGGCGAGCACGGATATTAAAGAGTCACTGTTTCATCTGGATCAGCAGATCGAGGATCTGACAAGTAAGGCTGATCGCTTTGATTACTTTCTCGCCATGGCATCCGGCCTTGCCTGCGGCATGCTGGACGCGGTTGGTGTCGGTGAGTTTGACCTGAAACAGGGACGAGATGCCGCCGCGGAGCAGGTGAAGAACTTTGTGAAAAAAGCAGCGCATCTGAAGGGGTGCGACAGTGATGACCTGACTGCATGCGTAAAGTATCTCGAAGAAATAGCCCCCATCCCGGAAGACGGCAATACACCGGACTTTGGCGGAGGCCTGAACCATCATCTCCGGGATTTCGGACACCATCCGTCGATCGTCGGTCTGATCTGCTCCATCGCAACACAGTTCACCGGTTTTTCTTTTGGAACAGATGTCAGCGGTAATTTCATCATTGTGCCAGTCCCTGAAAAGAGCAGGGAGTATCTTGGCACAGACATTCCGGATAAGATCTTCAGAGGCACCGTGACCTGGTTTTTCCACCTTGTGAGTGATGTTGCCGGTTCCAGTTCAACGGCAGCACTCAGCGGCGGCACAGGTATTCCGGGGCCGATCGTATCCCTTGTCAAGGAATGCAGTGTCCTTCCGGTATTTCGGAACATGAACCTGCAGGAACAGATCTCTCCCCTGATCTCAAAGCTGTTCAATGGCACCCTGTTTGCGAAGAAGGACGCGAACAATCACATCATCAGGGACACGGTGGTCCGCTTCGACCTTCGCGGAGAACTCGGGGCAGCCCTGGAGCTTGGCAGACAGGCCATGCCGGTTGTGCTCAACGAGGTGATCGTCAGGACGTTTTACTTCATCCGGCATCTGGTGGAACAGATCAGAAACAGCACTGCGCGCTCTCTTGCGGACCTGTGTAGCCTGGATTTTTCAGCATGCAAACCTTACGGAAATCCCACCATCGACCGAATGCTCACAATTGCCACCGGTGTTTTTTCCTCGATGGATATTGCAGGAGCTGTCGCGACGAAATCCTATTTCGTTTCCGTTAACTATGTCGGACTTGGCAGGTTCACGCTGGCTCTTGGCAGAGAAACCGTGAACTTCCTTCGGGTCAGAGATGTCCGGAAGATCCGGGACATGTATGAGACGATCCGCCGCAATACCTTCACAGAAACCGACAACAGAATGTACGGACGTATGGAAGAGAAAGTGGATATCAGCAAATTCGGACTGACAGAGGAACAGACGGAAATTCTCTACAACCTGGAGTTCTACAAGACTCTGGACTGCATCGCGTCATCGATGAAGATGCCGGTGACAAACCGGCATATCCTGTCGCTCAAAAATGAATGGGTTGCCGAGTGGAGAGCCTATATGGACAAGGGTTTCCAGGGCTTTGTGAACCGGGAAGGGGCGGTTCTCCACTGGTATACGAAGGAGGATCTGAAGAAGAAAATCGCGCAGGATTCTCCGGAGAAAACCTGGTTCCGGCTGGTACTGCTCGAGGCGATGGTCTTTGAGCCATACTTTGCTCTCAGTCTTGAAAAGGACAGGAAAGGCAATGAGACCCCGAGCAGGAAGTATCAGGAACTGCAGAATCCTGTCCTTGGCTATCAGAAAGCAGACGGGGACCGATTTCTCGAGAACTTCTTCCAGCAGGAGCCCTACTATCAGAAGGGATACGTGAAGAGACTCCGCAGCTGCTATGACAAAAACCTCACGAAACTGAATGAGGTGCAGAAAAACGTTACCAGAGGAATCATTATCACAGCGGGTGTTACGGTCGCTGCCGTACTGACCGCAGGCATGTTTGCACCGGCGATCGCCGTGGCTCTGGTTGGCTCAAACTTCTCCGGTCTTACCGGTGCTGCGCTGACCAGTGCCTGCCTTGCCTATCTCGGCGGCGGAGCGATTGCAGCAGGCGGTTTCGGCATGGCCGGCGGAACAATGGCCATTGTCGGAGGCGGTGCACTGCTTGGACTTGGTGCAGGAGCAGGTGCCGCCGGAATCAGTGGCGCGGCAGCACTGATGGGGAAGAAACAGACCATCCTCCAGTCTGCGAAACTGATGGTATCCGTTCAGGAGATTTTCCTGAACGACGAAGGTGATATCCGCTACTCTGATACGATCTATGAGCAGTATGTGAAGCAGATTCAGGATCTGGAGCAAAAGACCGTGGAACTGAAACTCAAGGCAAATGTGGCAAGCCCGAAGGACCAGGCGAATCTGAAGAAGGAAATCAAAAATCTTGAAGAGACAACCCACGCAATGAAGATTGCCATGAAGGGAATGAACCAGTTCATCAGCTCCTACAAGGTAGGTGTCGGAGCAGCAAACTGAACTGTCAAAAGACAACCAATGCATTTCAGGGACACCTCCTTCAGGTTCTCCCTGAAACCAGCAGGTGATACAGCTCAAATTTTCGTTGCTTGAGTTCTGTTCTGAATCAAGTTAACCTGATTACAGCAAACGACAAAGGCGTCGACAGAAGAGTTTCAATATTCTCCTGCCGGCGCCTTTTTGTTTCACCCCGGGGTTCAAACACATGTTGATTTTTCATCATTGTAGGAGGAATCATTCCATGGCAACATATCCGAAGTACAAAGTAGCAGCAGTACAGGCAGCGCCGGTCTATCTGGACCTTCCGGCAACCGTTGACAAGTCGGTAAAGATCATCGCCGAGGCGGCAAAGAACGGTGCAAAGCTGATCGGCTTCCCCGAAGGATTCCTTCCGGGATATCCGTGGTTTGCATTCCTCGGAAGAGCGCTGGACTACGTGCCCCGCTTCTATCATCAGCTGTATCTGAATGCGGTCGAGGTACCGAGCGATGCTCTCGCAAAGATCAGCCAGGCTGCGCGTGACAATGACATCTACGTCTGCATCTCCGGTTCCGAGAAGGACGGCGGCTCGCTGTATCTGACCCAGTTCTGGTTCAACAACAAGGGCGATCTCATCGGCAAGCACCGCAAGATGCGCGTCTCCGTTGCCGAGCGTCTGATCTGGGGTGACGGCTCCGGTTCCCTGATGCCGGTCTTTGACACCGAACTCGGAAGACTCGGCGGCTGCCAGTGCTGGGAGCATGATGTCGCTCTCGACGTCGCAGCCATGAACGCCCAGAACGAGCAGGTACATGTTGCCTCCTGGCCCGGATACTTTGATGACGACATCGCAAGCAAGGCTTACGCAATCCAGACCGGCACCTTTGTTCTGATGACAAGCTCCGTCTACGATGACCGGCTCTACACGATGCTCTGCACCGATGAGAACGGCAATCTCGAGGAGGATCGCCTCGCCTACTTCAAGACCCTGAAGCAGGGGCACACCGCCATCATCGGACCTGACGGAAATCTTCGCAGTGACTACGTCCCGTCCGGCAAGGAGGGCATCGCCTATGCGGACATCGATCTCGAGGACATCATCGACTACAAGTACGGATTCGACGCAGCAGGTCATTACCGCAACCAGTACCTGACGCTTTATGTTCAGTAAGTTTTTATGCTGAGTTT
Source organism: uncultured Lachnospiraceae bacterium (assembly GCA_900315055.1). Classification (GTDB taxonomy): domain Bacteria; phylum Bacillota; class Clostridia; order Lachnospirales; family Lachnospiraceae; genus CAG-791. The sequence goes on along the minus strand of OMXP01000054.1, from coordinate 66 downwards.
TCGCCCAAAACCTCCATAGTATAGCGGGAAAAATTTAAATCACAGACTGTTTTTCTCCACATAAAA
>OMXP01000138.1 GCA_900315055.1 uncultured Lachnospiraceae bacterium | reverse complement strand
GAGTATGACAAAGTTCACGTTAACGTTTGAACCGCCGTGTACCGAACGGTACGCACGGTGGTGTTGGAGGCGGGTGAAATCCCCGTCTACCAGATTATGAATTATTCAGAATTGTTCCCGAAAAAGCAAGCAGGGTGGTGTTGACAGTACTGATACATGCGTTATACTTTGAATAGAACAAAAGAAAATGACACTGCCCGATGAGGGCAGGAGGAGGACATAGATGAACATTCAGAAATTTACGCAGAAGTCAGTTGAGGCTATCAACAACTGCTCTGCGATTGCAACAGAAAACGGAAATCAGCAGGTCGAGCAGGTTCATCTGCTCGATGCGCTTTTACGGGTCGATGACAGCCTGATCGTGAAGCTCCTTGAGAAGATGAATATCGATGCGGCACAGTTTACGGCTGACACCGAGCGGCAGATATCGAACCTTGTCAAGGTACAGGGGCAGAACATGCAGCAGACCGTGAGCCAGGGACTGAACAAGTGCCTGATCGAGGCGGAGACGGAAGCCAAGAAGATGGGAGACGACTATGTCTCCGTCGAGCACATCTTCCTGTCGATGCTCAGGAATGCGGACCGCACGACAAAGCCCCTGTTTGATGAGTACAACATCACGAGGGACACGTTCCTGAAGGCTCTGCAGCAGGTCAGGGGGAATGTCCGTGTGACGAGTGATTCGCCGGAGGACACCTATGATGCACTGGAGAAGTACGGACAGGAGCTGGTCTCCAAGGCAAAGGCCCAGAAGATGGATCCGATCATCGGGCGTGACGATGAGATCCGCAACGTGATCATGATCCTCTCGAGAAAGACGAAGAACAACCCGGTGCTCATCGGTGAGCCAGGCGTCGGCAAGACGGCTGTCGTCGAGGGACTGGCACAGAGAATCGCAAAGGGCGATGTGCCGGACAACCTGAAGAACAAGAAGATTTTCTCCCTGGACATGGGCGCTCTGGTCGCAGGCGCAAAGTACCGCGGCGAGTTCGAGGAGCGTCTGAAGGCAGTGCTCGATGAGGTCTCAAAGTCAAACGGCGAGATCATTCTCTTCATCGATGAGCTGCACACGATTGTCGGCGCGGGTGCCACGGAAGGATCCCTGGATGCTGGCAACATGTTAAAGCCCATGCTGGCAAGAGGCGAGCTGCACTGCATCGGTGCGACGACCCTCAACGAATATCACAAGTACATTGAAAAGGACGCGGCACTGGAGCGCCGTTTCCAGCCGGTCATGGTCTCCGAGCCCACGGTGGAGGATACCATTTCCATCCTGCGTGGCCTGAAGGAGCGCTATGAGGTCTACCACGGCGTCAAAATCATGGACAATGCTCTTGTCGCGGCGGCTACGCTCTCGAACCGTTACATCACGGACCGGTCCCTGCCGGATAAGGCCATTGACCTTGTCGATGAGGCCTGCGCAATGATTAAGACGGAGATGAATTCGATGCCGACTGAGCTCGATGAGCAGCGCCGCAAGATCATGCAGATGGAGATCGAGGAAGAGGCCTTAAAGAAGGAGGACGATTCCCTGTCAAAGGAGCGTCTTGCCGATCTGCAGAAGGAACTGGCAGAAAGCAAGGACAAGTACAACGCAGCCGTTGCCCAGTGGCAGAACGAGAAGAACCGTGTGGATTCGCTCTCAAAGCTGCGGGAACAGATCGAGGACGTCAACAAGCAGATCGAGAAGGCCCAGCAGGAAGGCGATTACACGAAGGCAGCTGAGCTTCAGTACGGACAGCTGCCGGCCCTTCAGAAACAGCTGAAGGAGTCCGAGGACGCAGTCAAGGAGTCGGATACCTCGATGGTTCACGAGAAGGTGACCGATGTGGAAATCGGCCGCATCGTCTCGAAGTGGACCGGGATTCCGGTGAGCAAGCTGACCGAGTCCGAGAGAAAGAAGACTCTGGAGCTGCCCAAGCAGCTGCACAGGAGAGTTGTCGGACAGGACGAGGCCGTACAGCTGGTGTCCGAGTCCATCATGCGCAGCAAGGCCGGCATCAAGGATCCGACGCGTCCCATCGGTTCCTTCCTGTTCCTTGGCCCCACCGGTGTCGGCAAGACGGAGCTTGCCAAGGCACTTGCCGAGGCACTCTTTGACGACGAGAAGGCCATGGTCCGTATCGATATGTCCGAGTACATGGAGAAGGAGTCGGTATCCAGACTCATCGGTGCGGCTCCGGGATATGTCGGCTATGAGGAAGGCGGTCAGCTGACCGAGGCCGTCCGCAGGAAGCCGTACTCGGTGGTCCTGTTCGATGAGGTCGAGAAGGCACACCCGGACGTGTTCAACGTGCTGCTGCAGGTGCTCGATGACGGCCGTGTGACGGATTCTCAGGGCAGAACCGTGGATTTCAAGAACACGATCATCATCATGACCAGTAACATCGGCGCGCAGGACATTCTCGCGGATCTTGAGGAGCAGGAGAAGAAGGCGGATCTGAAGGACAATGTCGAGGACACGTTTGTCATCTCCGAAGCAACAAGGAACCGCATCGACAAGGAACTGCATCTGCACTTCCGTCCGGAGTTCCTGAACCGTCTCGATGAGATCATCATGTTCAAGCCGCTCTCCAAGAGCAACATTTCCGACATCATCGATCTCATCATGAAATGGCAGACCGTGAGATCACGATCCGCATGACGGATGCGGCGAAGAAGTTTGTCGCCGATGCCGCCTATGATCCGACCTATGGTGCCCGTCCGCTGAAGAGATACATCCAGAAGCACGTCGAGACCCTTGCGTCAAAACTGATCCTGGAAGATGAGGTCTCGGAAGGGGATACCATTGAAGTGGATGTGAAGGACAACGCACTTGGTGCCTATGTCATCAAGGGCAATGAAAAGGAAACAGCCTGATTGAAAAGACAGGGGCTTGAACCTCTGTCAGTTTGGCCCGCAGGAAACAGACAATCCTGCGGGCTTTTTTTGCGTTACAGTTCACGGCCTAACCGAATAGGCTAAATTGGCATCAGACACTCCATATGGGGTGCCTGATTTTTCTGACTTTTGCATAGCTAATACATAAATC
>OMXP01000063.1 GCA_900315055.1 uncultured Lachnospiraceae bacterium | reverse complement strand
ATGGGCACAATACCCCCAACATAATATGTTATAATTGCATTATAACAAATGTAACACAGAGTTTCAAGCCTTATGCACCTAATTTTGCACTGGAATCATCTATACGTATGAACCTGTAAAGTAAGAGCGGTTAAATGAAGAAACCAGGATGTGCAAAACGAAATAAACACGGTGCTTCCCTTGCGGAGATGCTGGTGACGCTTCTGATCCTTTCCATTGCCATGCTTGCCGTGTCAGGAGGAGCTGCGTCTTCTGTTCGGATCTATCGGCAGCTCCGCCAGAAGGCAAATGCGCAGACGCTTCTGTCAACGCAGATCAATACCCTGTCCGGATATCTTTATGACAGCAAGGTCGACACAGCGAAGGATCTGGAAACAGGTAAGGCTGACCAGAAAGAAAAACTGAAGGTGAAGAGTATCTATGTGGAAGACAGGGGATACTTTTCGTTTGCGAGCAGAGAAGATAAAGACTCCGGAAAGTACGGCATCTATCAGAAGCAGGCGGCCACAAGAGAGGACCTTGCGAAAATTGAGGATAAAGATGAGGTGCCGTCTATCACGGATAAGACACAGCCGCTGAATTTGTATGCAGATCTGCAGGATGGCGCCATTTATTACAGCAACGGCTGCTACAATTTCACTGTGGAAGTCAGGTCGAAGGACGACACGACAAAGGTCATCGAGTCACAGAAAGTCTGGATTCGAAGCGAACTGATGCCGTGAGGTACAGGATATGAAGTGGACTTCAAAAGATAACAATCGGGCAAGAAGAGGCTTTACGCTGGCAGAACTGCTGATGACAGTTGCAATCATCGGTATTCTGGCAGCTTTTGGTTTTGTGGCAGTAGTACAGCACCAGAAGTCGCTGAAACTGACAGAGATGGATAATGCCGCACGGGAAATCTTTGTGGCGGCGCAGAATCATCTGAGCGAAAGCAAGAGTTCCGGAGACTGGGGCAAAATCTATAACAAGTATAAGGATGAAACTACGGATTCTGTTTATACTTTATATCTTGGCGGATATGTTGATCAGACATCAGATAAAACTAAAACAGTGACTGATTCGACAGATAAATCGAAGCATGACTGGAGAACCATCACCGTAACGCCGGAGGCTGTGTCAGATCTGAGAAAGAATACGGCATTGGGGGTCATGCTGCCTGTGGGAGCGACGGATGAAACGCTGCTTTCCGGTGGCTGCTATGTGGTTGAATATGACGCAATGACTGCGACGGTCTATGGCGTATTCTATACAGATAAGACACAGGCGGGGGTAGATGAAACTGATATCGCTGAAATAGACAATATGAACGGCGGCAGAAATGACGGGAACAGCAACCGCAAGCAGTTTCAGAAGAGTGTAAGTGGTACCAGCTATACCTATGCCATCGGCTATTATGGCGGCGCAAGTGCAACTGAAAGCACGATCAGCAAAACCTCTGTCAAGTTTACGGTGACTCCGCCAACCCTGGCACTTCTGAATGAGGAGCGTCTTCTGCTGGTTGTAAGTGATCGCAATAAGAGCAATCTGCTTTACCAGTCTACAAAGCAGAAAAATGCTAAATATACATATACATTAACCCTTACGGTGCATGATTCTGACGGTCATCAGATGGACATCGGAGATTCTGTGCCCTATTATCCAACGGGCGATGGGAAGACGGTTTATATCCTGGACAGCGTTGCAGATAAAGATCAGGCACATTTTGCGAAGCTGTTTCATTCGGCAGATGGAACAGGTCTGACTCCCGGAAGCAATATCTATGTAACTGCTGACGCAACGGTTACCTGGAATGACAATACGGACAGTACAGCCAGTGCATCCGCACAAGCCACTTCGGAAACACATAACAGTCTGTTTGCAGATGGCTCCGGTTCAGATGCGGGTGCTCTCATTGAAAACGGACGTCACCTGCAGAATCTTTCGACGTCTGTCTCCGGTGTGACAGATGCCTATGCAAAGGCACACCTGAAAAAAGATATCGCATGGAATACAGAAGGCGGCAGCAAGAACACTCCTGCGTCCTTCATCAACGGACTGAAGGACGAAGAGAAGAAATATTTTATAACAACAACGACCTCGACACTTGATTTCCGCAGTATCTACAATACTTCTCTTACATCATTCGACGGGACGAATGGGACGACATCTTATACGCTCTCTTCCTTTACGGTTAAAGAAGGTACGGCGAATGAAAGCGACAGTGTGGACGCCGGGCTCTTCAGCAAGGCGGCTGCGGACTTTACTGTACAGGACCTGAGTGTGGATACATTCACGGTTACCTCGGCAGCAAGTGGCAATGCGGGTGCAATACTTGGCACCTACCAGCCGGGGACAGAAACGTCCAAACTGACCCTGCAGAATGTCACGGTTCAGAATTCGAGAGTAGGAAAGGAGATTACCAAGGACTCCAGTGCTGCTGCCAATGCGGCTTCCGGAATGCTTGTCGGCAGTACGACAGACGGGATTCTGAATCTGAATGGCTGTTCCGTGAAAGGCACCATTGAAGCATATGGTACGAAAGCAGGTGGTCTTGTCGGTCTGGAGAATGCGAACAGCGTCACTCTGCAGAACTGCAATGTCGGCGAGAAGGAAGAAACCGGCAAGATTACCATATCTGCTACAGAAGCGGCAGGAGGACTGATCGGCCGGCATACCAGTGGAAGCCTCCTGATCAGCAGCAGCAATGTAAAGGCCAGAGAGGTTGATGTTTCGGCATTCTCCGAACAGGGAGCAGCAGGCGGACTCATCGGAGCAGCCAAGATGCCGAAGCCGAAGGAAAACTCTACTGACATGATTACGGCTCTGAATATTACAGAGTCATCCGTAGAAGCAGACAACATTACCGTTCATGCCGGCCGGCATGCAGGCGGTGCAATCGGCCAGTATAATCTCTCGAACGTTGAACTGAATGATGCCAAACAGAAGGCAAGCATTACACTTGACACGGTAACGGTAAAGGCAGATATCAGGTTGTCCATCGAATCTGCAGGGTCTACGACATCACAGGATACTTATTGCGCCGGCGGCATGATCGGAGAGATGAAGGATGCGATCACGGCAACATTGAATACATGCAAGGTCAATGCACCGACTGTGAGTATTTCTGCAACTGATATCTCTGGCGATAAAGGTAAGGATAACTCTCATGTTACAGCTTCCGGAGGACTGATCGGGCAGATTTATTTTTCCGGGAACTGTAAGTCTTCAAATGGATCTCATGGATCTCAACCATTAAATATACAGATCGGTGATTCGGATATCACGGCGAGTACGTCTGCCAGCATGACTGCCAAGACAAATAACAATTGGATGGATGGCGCGGCCGGCGGATATCTGGGAAGTATTGTTCTGAATTCCGGCAATACAACAGTTCCCGTTATCCGCATTTCAGATGCGGACATCACTACCCCGGAAATATCCGTCTCTAGTACAGATATAAGTTCTGACGGTAATGGCAATGAAAACAGTGCAGGTGGCCTGATTGGTTCCGTATATGCGGCTGATTCTTACGCCACCAGCGAAAACAATTCGGCGATTCAGATAGCCGGCACTAATCTTACAGTGAACGGCAATAAGAATACTGCATTTAATGTGTCAGCGGCTGATGATGCCGGTGGCCTTATTGGCATGGCCGATAAACACACCGATTTCTCCGTCACTTCAAGCAAACTGGAAGTGTCAAACAGCGCTGCAGCAGTCACATCAACAACCGGTAATGCGGGTGGTCTGGTCGGATCCTGTGTGCAAGACGGTTCTGATAACACTCTTAACGATACGGTACGCGGATACTCGATCAGCACGAAGACATTGAATATTTCTGCAGGCAAGAATGCGGGCGGACTGATCGGATTGTTCAGCAATAATGGACATTTGGCGCTGAACGTATCAGATTCAACGATTCAGGCGGAGAATCTCACGGTTGCCGGAACAAATAAAACAGGCGGAATCGCAGGAAGCCTGCAGAACAAAAAAAAGGATCAGGCTGTAAGCAGCATTTCAAATTGCAACGTCAATGGAGGTGCAACGGGACTGGTACATTCCACTGACAGCAATGCCGGCGGTTTTGTCGGCAGCGCATTAAACAGCAGCTTTACCGATTGCTATACCACACTTCTTGTTGATACAGATTCGAAAGATAAGAGATATGCGGCAGGCGGGTTTGGCGGTTCTCTGGACAATGTGACAGTCAACAGCTGCTATGCGGGCGGTAGAACGAAGAACGGCGAATACACCAAAGAGGGAAAAGCCATCAGCAGCGGTTCTCTGGTGCTGACCTATGCACAGAATGTTTCCGGTCCGGTTGCAGGCGGCTTTGCCGGGACTACAGCCGGGATTACGACCATTCAGAACAGCTACACCACGTGCTCTGTTTATTCCAGCATTGATTCCCAAAATGGATACGCAGGCGGTTTTGTCGGAAGCATATCCGGCGATAAGAATGCTTCGACAACTATTAACAACTGCTATTGCACAGGACTCGTAACAACAGCGGGCAGCAAAGCCTCGGCGGGATTATTCGCAGGTAAGGCGAATAAAAATCTTTCTGTAGAGGGAAATTACTGCCTGAAAGATCTGAAAGGAAATGCGGCAAATATTGTTGGAAGTGACGCTAAAAATACAGTATTAGCAACGACTGTTAGCCATGACAACACAGCTATAGCGGCAGTGGCATCAGACAGAGCGACAGCATACCCGTTCGACACTTCAGACTCGAATAAGACAGACAACAAATATCCATTCAAGGCGCTGGTCCAGCTGAGTACAGACAGTACGATATTGGAGCATTATGCTGACTGGCCGACACAGTTTAAGGAGGAAGACAGTAATCTTAAGACCCTGGATAGGGACGTTGCAATCCTGTATTACGAAGAGGTTCAGCATTCAGATGGGAAAAAGGAGTTCTACTATCATGGCTACAGGATGAACTTCAGTGAGAGTGCTACAGGGCAAACGGAAGAAGACCTGATAAAGAACAATAAGTTACAGGAGATCCAGACGAAGGATACTTTAACTTCGAGATACTCGTATCGTATGGCCATCATAAATGACAGTGATCCAAGTGTGAATAAAGGAAAGGGAGAGGAGTATGTCATTGAAAGCGGCTATGTCCTGATCTTCGATGATAACAGTACAACCGATCAAAACAGAGGATATGTATCTGGCGATCCTAGCCAAAGTAAAGCACACCTGTATGTAAATACCGGTGCCGGATCCGCTGTTGACCTGTTTGCAAATGGAAACGGCAATAGCGATATCGTTGCTTTCAATGATAAAAGTTATGAAAATAACACGAAGAGTCTTGCGGAGGAGCTTGGATATAAGGATACAAAACTTTATTACATCAAACCATCAGCGATGACGCAGTGGACCGGGGACGCACTGGAGAGTGCTTTTCTCCTTCAGTTTTCATCGGATACAAGTAATATAGCTGCCCAATTTTATATCAATCCGTATTTATCGGATTCTGTGAGCCCGACACAGACTACGATTCAAACAGGCGGGACGTATAATATCGACCTTCGCAGCGCGTGGCAGATGAAACAACTATTCGATTCAAGTACGACAGGTGGAAAATATCTTCACAATGCAGGCCAGAGCGTAAATGTCTATCAGACGATGGACATCAGCTTTGACAACAGCAAAATTTATTTCAGTGAGATGGGCGAGCCCGTTTATTATAATTCACCGACCGTGGATTCCATGACGGGTAATTACTATGGCGCGAAGTATACACAAGCGGGAGAAAAAATAAAACTGACCACCAGAGTACATACACTGAAATATTTGACACAACCGCTGTTCAAAGAATTAACGGATCATGCTAAAGGAAACGATGGCCAAAGTACCCCTGCACAATTAGCGTTCCTGAATATTCAGGAGCTGAGATCGAACATTGTTGACACGAATTGCGGAAAAATCCATGATATCGTGATCGACAATTCTACAGTGAGTGATGAACAGCCGGTTATCAAGAACGTGATTGCGCAGGAGAATGCCAATGAAGCAGGCGCTCAGATTTATAATTGCCAGATAAAGAATGTCAGGACGAGCGGCGGATGTGTTGCCGGTAAGAATGAGGGATCGATTATTAATGTAGCCATTTCAGATTGCGAAATCGGTGGAAATGGAATTGTAGATGAAACTTCAAACTCGAATAATTGCCAGATAACAAGTTGCACTATCACTGATTCACACATTACTGAAAATGGCATCTGCGGCGATATGCAGACCACAGTCAGCAATTGTTCCATCAGCAATTCTAAAATTGATGCCAATGGTATTGCCGATAAGATCTCGGGAGGAAACTTATCCAATACAAATCTGACGAATATTACAATCGGGGGCGCCGGACTTTCCAGTCAGAACAGCGGAACGATTGACAGTTGCAACCTGGTGAATGCTCATATTGTAAAAGCGGGTGCTGTTAATACTAATACCGGCACCATAAAGAACTGCCACCTTTTTGCAGATGCATCCCTGTATCCGAATCCTAAAAGCCCATATTATAAATGTGCAGACTCAAGCAACGGCTATATGCTGACTACCGTTGGCCTTATTTACAACGAGAACTCTACAACAAGTGTCTATACAGAACCTGATAATAACGATTATTACAGCGCTGGATTTGTGCAGATCAACAAAGACAATGGCAACATTGTTGGCTGCTCCTTTACAGGCAGTGTATATGGAGAATATAAAACAGCAGGATTCTTTGGGGAAAGCAATGGACTGAAGAACTGTTATTCCAATGCTTATGTTTTTTGCGGTGACAAAGAGAATGCAATAGGCGCTGGATTTGGAATTAAAAAAACAGGAAATGGCAACATAGAATATTGCCACAGTACAGGAAAAATAAAGGGCGGAGACCAAACGATACAGGCAGGATTTCTCTATTCAGACAAAGTGGATTGGACTATTGTGAAGTTCTGTTATTCTGCTATCTGGTTCATGAATCATAACCAAAAGGACGATGCGTTCTGCTGCGATAGTTGGGAAAATACTACGAACGCCTTTAACTATAACAATAGCAGCAAAACGAATGCTGTTCTGAAGGTGAATGATGCCTTTGTTTCAAAATTTACTGATGTTTTGTCGGTTTCCATGGAGGATCTGACAGTTGAAAATAATAACCAGTGGGGAAAGGCAGCAGGTGCTGGGAACTCTCATCCTTATTATGTAACACTAACGAGAGGGGACGATGGTCAGGCGATGGCTGATCCTTATCCGATGCCTTCATACAATAATGCAGTGATACCTTCTTACGGTGACTGGTACGTAACAGGGACAGAATATCTGGAACCATCAGTCGTTATTACAGATGTTAGTGGCAGCGTGATTAATGGGAAAACCTACCGGTCAGTAGAAGTTGGAAATACAATGAAACTGCAAGCGACATCTTATCCGGGTGGAGGATCTATTACAAACTGGACTTCTAGCGACACTACTGTGGCAACAGTAAGCTCTGATGGAACGGTAACAGTTCTTGCAGGAGGTAAGACAACGATTACTGCTACGTCAGCGGATGGAAAAGAAACGGCTTCTATTTATATCAAGGGCAAATCCAAAATTGTAGTAAACTGGCAGGCGTTCACAAACCAAAATAATATTACTATTAGTAAGACATATTGGATTGATGCCGGAACATTTGTTACAGATAATGACGGGAACATGGCTCTCGTGTACAGTACGATATATTGGATTGAATTACAAAATTGTAATACAATCAGTAGCTTCCTGGCTCAGCCTGCTGCCCAGAACCACGCGAAGGCGGTGAGTGATATAACGGTTTTGCAGATGCCGGATGAGGATGACCTTGAGGTTCAGGTGTCATCTGGTGATGTTGTTCTTGCAAATGATGGAAAATATTATTTATACATTAATGAAAATCCTATTTACATATCATATAATTATAATAATTTTGACGCCAATTATTTATGGTCAATGCTCCAGTAGTCTGAAACATGAAATGCCTTTGCCTTAAGTAAAAATTCTATCTGCTCTGCAGATGATTCGAAAAGTTATAATGCAAGTTTCACTAAAGGGGATATTCCTTGGTTATGTGTTAAAGACTCTTTTACGATGACAGGGGACGAAAACATCAGTTTGAATCGGATAGCCGATCATGATGTGACATGTTGGCCATTTGACAGGTATTTATAGAGTATTTTCGATTACTTGTTTTGCTTTGTACCTGTATTGAAGGCCACGGGGGTAAGTGTTAAAATATTGTCAATGCGGCCTGCCGCAGATAATGAGGTAAATCTTTGATACTTCAATCAGGAGGAATATCATGAGTGCAACGTTTGATGAAATCATTTCGAAGGTAAAGGAGCTTCCCGCAAAGAAGCTCTCCGTCGCGGTTGCCCAGGATGTGAATGTCCTGGAAGCAGTCGCCAAGGCACGTGATCTTGGGATTGCAGACCCGACGCTGTTCGGCAATGAGGCAAAGATCAAGGAGATCGCGAAGGAGAACAACATCGATATCTCCGGCATGCCCATCATCAACGAAGAGGACGATGTCGAGGCTTCCCTGAAGGCTGTCAAGATGGTTCACGACGGCGATGCCCAGATGTACATGAAGGGCGAGCTGCCGACCAAGACGTTCCTGAAGAGCGTTCTGAACAAGGAAGTCGGTCTTCGCACCGGCAAGACCCTCTCTCATGTCTGCATCTTCCAGATCCCGGGAATCAACCGTCTGCTGTTCTTTTCCGATGTTGCATTCCTTCCCTATCCGACACTTGAGGACAAGGAGCAGATCATCAACATGGATGTCAAGGTCGCCAATGCCTGCGGCGTGAAGATGCCGAAGGTGGCTCCTCTTGCAGCCGTTGAGGTCGTGAACCCGAAGATGCCGGTCACCGTGGAAGCAGATCAGCTCTCCAAGTGGCAGGACGAGGGCAGAATCAAGAACTGCATCGTCGACGGACCTCTTTCCCTCGACCTTGCCATTGATCCGGAGTCCGCAGCCCACAAGGCAGGCGCTTCCGACAGAAAGATCGTCGGTGATGCCGATGTCCTCCTGTTCCCGGATATCCACGCAGGAAACCTTGTCTACAAGGCAATCGTCCACATGGTCCCCGGTGTTGTCAACGGCAACATCCTCATGGGCACCAAGGCACCGGTGGTTCTGACCAGCCGCTCCGACACCGTCGAGGTCAAGGTCAATTCCATCGCCGTCGCAGCCGTTGTGGCAGAAGAGCTGAAAAAGACCGGCTGGGACTGATACAGCCGGACAAAAGGAGAACAACATGGCCATCAGAAGTCTGATTATCAACCCCGGATCCACCTCCACGAAGATCGGTATCTTCGAGGATGAGACCCTTGTCATGGACGAGACCCTCCGCCACACCACGGAGGAGATCGGACAGTTCGATTCCATCATCGCCCAGAAGGATTTCCGCAAGAACATCATTCTCTCATTTTTAAAGAGCAAGAACATCGATGTGAAGAGCTTTGATGTCATCGTCGGCCGCGGCGGCCTGGTCCGCCCGATCCCCGGCGGCACCTATGCCGTGAACGATGACCTCGTCCACGACCTCACGATCGGCTACGGCGGACAGCACGCATCGAACCTCGGCGGCATCCTTGCCCGTGAGATCGCAGACTCGATCGGTGTTCCGTCCTTTATCGTTGATCCCGTCTGCACCGATGAGATGGCAGATGTGGCACGGTATTCCGGAACGAAGCTCATCAAGAGAACCTGCATCTTCCATGCGCTGAACCAGAAGGCAGAGGCACGCCGCTATGCGAAGGAGCACGGCAAGAAGTACGAGGACCTGAACCTCATCGTCGTCCACATGGGCGGCGGCGTCTCCGTCGGTGCGCATGACCACGGCCGTGTGGTCGAGGTCGGCAACGCCCTTGAGGGCGATGGCCCGATGAGCCCGGAGAGAGCAGGCGCAGTCCCTGCAGGTCCGCTGATCCGTCTTGCCTACAGCGGCAAGTATACGGAGAAGGAACTCTATCACGAAATCGTCGGCGGCGGCGGATTCAACTCCTACCTTGGCACCAACGACATGCGTGAGGTCTCGAAGATGGCCGACGAAGAGGGCAACGAAGAGGCGAAGATGGTCCGCGAGGTGTTCATCTACAAGATCGCCAAGCAGATCGGCGCCATGGCAGCAGTCCTCGACGGCAAGGTTGATCAGATCATCCTGACCGGCGGCATTGCGTACGGCAAGAACATCACGGACGCGATCTCGAAGAAGGTCTCCTTCATTGCTCCCATCACCGTCTATCCCGGTGAGGACGAGCTCCTGGCTCTGGCACAGGGTGCTCTGCGTGTCATGAAGGGTGAGGAAGAGGCAAAGACCTACAAGATCCCGGACGACGAGAGATAAAGGTTTTTCATCTGGATTTTTATTAAGATCAGGGCGCATCCCGAAAACGGGGTGCGCTTTTTGTGACAGGGAAAAGAGGAGAGGAGTTTTCAGTGAGTGACGTGACAGGAACAAAGAGCGGGGCGGCGAGGTTTCTTCCGGCTTTACTTACCATCGGCCTTGCCGCCGCGATGACGGGAGCCGCGGAGGGCTTTCAGGACAGTGAGATCATCTTCCCGGAGATAGCGGCGCTCTCTCTTGGCTATGTCTTTTCCGACAGGAGAGCCTGGTGCGTGAACTCGAAGCGGATGTTTCTTCTGATTTCACTTTGTGCGGTGCTGGGGTTTTGTCTTTCGGTGTTCCTTCCGGGACCTTTGTATCTCAAGATCCTTCTGGCCTACTGTATCGCACAGCTCATCTACCTCTACTCCGGGACAGGTCTTGCACCGCTCATCTCCGCCGTGGTGCTGCCGGTCCTTATCGGGACGAGGGAGGTCTCCTACATGATCTCCGCGGCGGTGATGACCCTTCTTGTGATTCTCTGTCATCACCTTCTGGTATATCTTGGAATCCGGAAGGAGGAGCCCTATACGCCGGTGCCCCGTCCAGGCGGTGCTGCCTTTGCGCGCATGGCACTGCGGCTTGTCGTTGTGGCGCTTCTCGGGATCCCGGCGCTCATCTTCGGGTACCGGTTCCTCGTGGCACCGCCGCTCCTTGTTGCCTTTACGGAGCTGGTGGATCACTGGAGACCGGGAAGTGAGAAGAAGCCCTGGAAGGTGGTGCTTCTTCTTACGATCTGCGGCGCTGCGGGAGCCGGGTGCAGGGGGCTCTTTACGGTGTGCCTTGGACTGCCGCTTACTCTCTCTGCGGTCATCGCGGTCATTCTGATGCTTCTTGTGGTCAGCGCCTTTCGTCTCTACATGCCGCCTGCAGGGGCCATGATGATGCTTGCGATGCTGATCCCGGAGTCTGCCCTTGTGCTGTACGTGCCGGAGGTGTTTGCCGCCGCCATCGTGTTCATGGGGACTGCGGTTCTCTGGAACAGCAGAAAGAGGGGATGATCCGGTGCCCGTTCACAGGTTTTCCCTGTTTCTTCCTGTTTCCGAATCCTTCACGCTTTGTTAATTTATTCCATGGCGCGATGGTGCTATAATAAACCCCGTGTGCGCAGGGGCATAGTATGCCCAAAGGCTTCTGCCCTGCGCCCTGACCGTACGATAACATTTATTTTCGAGGACAATATTCTATGTCAAAACTTTCCGATAAGCTCTTTGGTACGCACTCGGAGCGGGAGGTGAAGCGCATTCTGCCGATCGTCTCGAAGATCGAGAGCATGCGCGATGCAATGCAGGCCTTATCCGACGAGGAACTGCGCGGCAAGACGCAGGAGTTCAAGGAGCGTCTCGCCAAGGGCGAGACGCTCGATGATGTCCTGCCGGAAGCCTATGCCGCTGTCCGTGAGGCCGCCCGCCGCACCCTGAAGATGGAACCCTATCACGTTCAGCTGATCGGTGCCGTGATCCTGCACCAGGGCCGTATCGCCGAGATGAAGACAGGCGAAGGCAAGACCCTCGTCGAGACCATGCCGGTTTACCTCAATGCCCTGGAGGGCAAGGGTGTCCACGTGGTCACCGTCAACGATTACCTCGCAAAGCGTGACTCGGAGTGGATGGGTCAGGTCTATGAGTTCATGGGCATGACCGTCGGCTGCGTGTTAAACCCGATGAAGAGCGAAGAGCGGCAGGCCGCCTACAACTGCGACATCACGTACGTCACGAACAATGAGGTCGGTTTCGACTACCTTCGTGACAACATGGCCATCTACAAGAACCAGCTCGTTCTTCGCGGACTCCACTATGCGATCATCGATGAGGTGGACTCCATCCTGATCGATGAGGCAAGAACCCCGCTCATCATCTCCGGTCAGTCGGACAAGTCGACGAGGATCTATGAGGCCTGCGATATCCTTGCAAAGCAGATGACACGGGGCAAGGACCAGGAGCAGTACACCCAGGTCGACGCGATCATGGGTGTCGTGCAGGAGGAGGACGGCGACTTCATCGTCGATGAGAAGGACAAGATCGTAAACCTCACCCAGCAGGGCGTGGCAAAGACCGAGCGCTTCTTCCACATCCGGAACCTCGCGGATCCCGAGAACCTCGAGATTCAGCACTGCATCATCCTCGCCCTTCGCGCGAACTACCTGATGCACAAGGACAAGGACTACATCGTAAAGGACGGCGAGGTGCTCATCGTCGATGAGTTCACGGGCCGTGTAATGCCGGGAAGACGGTATTCCGACGGTCTGCACCAGGCAATCGAGGCGAAGGAGCACGTCGAGGTAAAGCGCGAGTCGAAGACCCTCGCCACGATCACCTTCCAGAACTTCTTCAACAAGTACGACAAGAAGTGCGGCATGACCGGTACCGCCATCACCGAGGAGCAGGAGTTCCGCGAGATCTACGGCATGGACGTCGTGTCGATTCCGACAAACCGCCCGATCGCGAGAATCGACCGCGATGATGCGGTGTACAAGACAAAGAGAGAAAAGCTCAACGCCGTTGTGGAGCGCGTGAAGGAAGCCCATGCGAAGGGACAGCCGGTCCTTGTCGGCACGATCACGATCGATGCCTCCGAGGAACTCTCCAGGATGCTGCGGAAGGAAGGTATTCAGCACCAGGTCCTGAATGCGAAGTACCATGAGATCGAGGCACAGATCATCTCCCATGCAGGCGAGCACGGCACCGTGACCATCGCCACCAACATGGCTGGCCGTGGTACCGATATCAAGCTCGACGACGAGGCAAGGGCTGCAGGCGGGCTTCTTGTCATCGGCACGGAGCGGCACGAGTCCCGTCGTATCGACAATCAGCTGCGCGGCCGTTCCGGCCGTCAGGGAGATCCGGGCGAGAGCCAGTTTTACATCTCCCTCGAGGACAACCTCATGCGCCTGTTCGGGTCGGAGCGCCTGATGAGCATGTTCAATGCGCTCGGCGTCCCGGAGGGACAGGAGATCAAACACAAGGCCTTGACCCGTGCCATCGAGTCCGCCCAGAAGAAGATCGAGATCAACAACTACGGAATCCGCAAGAACCTGCTCGACTACGACGAGGTCATGAACGAGCAGAGAGAGGTGATCTACGCGGAGCGTCTTCGCGTCCTGAACGGCGAGTCGATGCGCGATTCCGTCTACAAGATGATCACCGACATCATCGAGTCCGCTGTCGATACGACGATCGGCGAGGTGGACAATGCACAGCAGTGGGATCTCAATGAGCTGAACGAGCTGATCCTTCCGATCATCCCGTTAAAGCGCATCACGCTGGACCGCATCACGGATCAGACCAAGGACGGACTCAAGCAGCAGCTCAAGGAAGAGGCCGTCAAGCTCTATGAGGACAAGGAAGCGGAGTTCCCGTCTGCCGAGGCCATCCGCGAGGTGGAGCGCGTGGTTCTGCTTCGTGTCATCGACACGAAGTGGATGGCGCACATCGACGACATGGAGCAGCTGCAGCAGAGCATCCGTCTGCAGGCCTATGGTCAGCATGATCCGCTGGTCGAGTATCGCCTTGCCGGTGCGGACATGTTCAACGAGATGAGCAACGCCATCCAGGAGGATACGATCAGAATCCTGTTCCGTATCCAGGTGGAGCACAAGGTGGAGCGCGAGCAGGTGGCGAAGGTCACCGGAACGAACAAGGACGATTCCGTGCAGCAGGCGCCGCAGAAGAAGGCAGAGAAGAAGATCTATCCGAACGATCCCTGCCCGTGCGGCTCCGGCAAGAAGTACAAGAACTGCCACGGCAGGAACCTTGTCGAGGGACAGTAGTCTGCCCGATCAGGGATTTATCATTCAGAGATTTAAGGTTTAAGAAGTGTTTCAGGACCGGGAGATGCGGGTGCCATCTGGTGTTTCGCATCGCCCGGTATTTCAGGCGTAAGTTTCTTGTAGATCGGTAATCGCATGATATAATTTTACCGAACACAACAACAGCAGTACTTTGAAGATATAAAAACAATTATTCTGATATTACCGTTTGGTAATCATCAGATCATAAATTTTGTTTCTGAAGTATGTTGAGTTCTCTGGCCTTAACAGTCAGAATCCCAATCCGCTGGCCTGCTGTTACCGGTTTTGGGCGGATTTAAGTAGGAGATTTGTATGGTACAGCTCGATCAGATGAAAGTAGAACTGCAGAATCAGGAAGCCGACATGCACGAGGCGATCGACTCTCTGAACCTCCCTTACAAGAAGGAGCGGATTGAGGAGCTCTCCCGTGAGATGGAGGCTCCGGATTTCTGGAATGACGCCGATAAGGCAAACGCCAAGATGAAGGAACTCAAGGACGATCAGAAGATGGTTGCCGAGGCCGACGGGCTGGAAAACCAGTACCACGACATCCTGGATCTGATCGAGATGGGAAACGAGGACGGCGATGAGTCCGTCATCGATTCCATCCGCGAGGAGCTCGATGACTTCGAGGAGAAGCTCGAGACCATGCGTCTTTCAACGCTCCTTACCGGGGAGTATGACCACAACAACGCGATCCTCTCCCTGAACGCGGGCGCCGGCGGCACCGAGTCCTGCGACTGGTGCTCCATGCTGTTTCGCATGTACAGCAAGTGGGCGGACCGGAAGGGCTTTACGGTCGATGTGATGAACGTCGTGGACGGTGATGAGGCGGGCTACAAGTCCGTCGACTTCCAGATCTCGGGCGAGAACGCCTACGGCTTCCTTCGCTCCGAGCACGGCGTGCACCGTCTGGTGCGCATGAGTCCGTTCAATGCCCAGGGTAAGAGACAGACATCCTTCGTCTCCTGCGAGGTCATGCCGGAGCTCGATACCACCGTCAACGTGGACATCAATCCGGACGATATCCGAATCGATACCTACCGGTCGTCCGGTGCCGGCGGACAGCACATCAACAAGACATCGAGTGCCATTCGAATCACCCACTTCCCGACCGGTATCGTCGTCACCTGCCAGAACGAGCGATCCCAGTTCCAGAACAAGGAGAAGGCGTTCGAGATCCTGCGCGCAAGACTGTATCTTCGCCGCAAGGAGGAAGAGGACGAGAAGCTTGCCGGGATCCGCGGAGATGTGAAGGACAATGCCTTCGGCTCCCAGATCCGCTCCTATGTCCTGCAGCCCTATACGCTGGTCAAGGACACCAGAACCGAGGAGGAGACATCCGATGCCCAGGGCGTCCTGAACGGGGACATCGACCGCTTCATCAATGCCTATCTGAAGATGCAGGCACAGCAGAGGAAGACCAGGGTACAGTAATCCATGTGGCATGCCAGAATCCGGCTGACCCCGGCACAACTTTACATCCTCCACAGAAGAGGCGGCAGAGTGTACCTGCGGGCATATAAGGGCAGGACCTGGCGAAGGCGGGAGAGCAGGCTGGAGGAGTACGAAGGACCTGTAAGGTTTCCGGACGAGGATCCTCTCTCTGAGATACCGGAACCGGAGATGGAAGAGGAAGTACTATCCGAACCCATATCCTTTGAACTTGCCCTTTCCGGAACCGATCTTCCGGTCCTTCGGGATAGCGGTTCCCATGCTCTCTGGCATGTGGATGTTGTCAGGGAGAAGGGACTCGTTGTCAACGAGCCCGCAGGGCTTCCTGTCGAAACAGACAGGGGCGAAAGAAGCCTCTGGAAGGTGGCAAAAGTCACCGAGAAGGGACTGGTCCTTGTCGAAGAAAGGACAAAGCTCCCGGTTCTGGTAAGAAAGGTACGTCAGGACCTCTGGCTTATTACGCCGCTCTCTTCCTGGAAAAAGCAGGAAGGCGCGGGAAGTACTGAGCCGGGAAATGAGGCACAGGAGCAGGGGGGAGAGGCGAAAGTCGAAGAGAAACCGTCCGCTGATCTCTCGGCAGCCCTGTCGATGGGCGGTGTCAGTGTCCTCACGGAGCGGGCAGGCGAAGAGAGGAATAAAGTGGAAGAAGGTTCCGCTCCTGCCTTTGCCCTTCGCATTGTAGATCAGGAGCGGGGACTGGCGCTTGTCCGGCCGGTGAGTCTTCTGTTCCCCGATGTGGAGAAGAAAGATACTGAAGAGACAGAGGAGACAAAGGAAGTACCGGAGCCTGCACCTGCATCTGCAGAGGAAACAAAGGAAGAGACACCGGAAAAGCCGGAAGAGACTCCGGAGAAGAAAGAAGAGCGGAAAAAGGAGCCCTTAAAGACCGATCCGAAGGAGGCCTTTGTCCGCGAGGAGGAACCCGATCCGGTTCCGCCGCCACCGCCCACGATGACCGAGGAGGAGCTCATGGCATCGATCGAGGCCATCCTCTTTGCGATGGGCGATGCCGTGGAGATCACAAGTCTCATGAAAGCTCTCGGGCGCACGAGGCAGGAGATCGAATCCGCCATCGAAAAGCTCGTCTACCGCTATCAGCAGGACGGGGACGGGATCACGATCCTTCGATTTGAGGACGCGGTGCAGATGGCGACAACGGCGGATCAGTACTCGAATGTCATCCGCCTGGTACAGGTGCCGAAGCGTCCGCCACTCTCCGATGCGATGATCGAGACACTCTCCATCATCGCCTGGCAGCAGCCGGTGACAAGGTCCCAGGTCGAGGCGGTCCGCGGCGTCGACTGCGGGTACTCCATAAACAAATTGCTGGAGCAGGACTTCATCACCGAGGTGGGAAGAAAGGATGCCCCCGGGCGTCCGATCCTCTTCGGGACGACGGAGCAGTTCCTTCGCTTCTTCGGTATCCGGAGCATCGAGGATCTGCCGCAGCTGCAGCCGGGACTCGTCGAGGAATTGAAGAGTGAGGCGGAAGCCGAGGTCGATGAGAGACTGAACAAAGTATGAATCATCTGACAAACCCGCAGGGCTGTGGCTACTGCGGGTTTTCTGCATTGAAAAAGACGTTCCGGGGAACGACCCTGACTTCCACTTTGGTGCCTGTATTCTCTTCAGAGGACATATCCTTCTTCTGGCTTTGCATGGACCTCCTGTACTGGACACGGCAGCGCTAAGACCGTTACAATGCAACCGTATCGCTGATTATTATCATCATGGAAACCTGAGATTTGAGGAGGTATTCGCATGTGCAATGTTCATACCGTATCCGACCTTCCGGACAGGCTCCGGGAGATGGAGCAGACCGGTCTCATCGATGGCACGGAGCGTCTTCTCGATGAAGCCGATGCGGCGGCAGCAGCATCTGACGAGCGCCGTACAGAAGAGGAGGTCTTTCAGGGCGTGCGGAGCAGGATCCATTCGTAACCGGCCAGGTGTTTGTTCCAATCTGTCTGCTCTGTCATCTGTCATTTCATCTTTCCTTCCGTTTTGGGAGGAAAGATTTTTTCAGTGCGCCCGGCGGCGCACGTTTCTAACCGGTGAAAGTCCGGAATCCGCCCGGTAGTGGGAAGGATACAGTCGAAAGCAAGGGTGTCCACCG
>OMXP01000036.1 GCA_900315055.1 uncultured Lachnospiraceae bacterium | reverse complement strand
CGTTGAAAGGACCAGCCGTTTCTGTATGCTCCAAGGCGTCAGCCGACCCGCCACGGAGCTATAACTTCCCCTAACACACGGTTGATAGGGTGCTTACATATCGGCGATGTCATACCCGTCCATGTAGTAGAGAAGGATCTGGCTCTCCGCCTGCGTGAGGGAGCCGATCCGGCTTGTGAAGTCATCGAGCATGATACGGAGTGCCTCCGGGATGACACCGGAGATCACCTGCAGGTTCGTTCCCTTCTTTCCGCTCTCTTCCGCCTTTTCGCGCCACTGCTCCTCTTCCTGCAGCCTGGCAAGGAGCGTCTTCGCATCGGTGATCATCGGCGCACGCTCCGAGTCCGCAAGGAACGGGATGCCGACGATCTTGATGAGCTCCTCGATGGTCCCCGCATCCTCCGGAAGATTCAGCACCGTGATCCGTACGGGATAGGTCCACTCCTCACCCCCTGCACGGAAGGGCTTCTCAAAGCGCTCCGCAATGCGCTTTGCCACCCGCTCGAGATCGAGACGGCTCCTTTTCGAGTAGGTCGTAAGGAAGAACGTCCCCTGATCACAGGAATAGACATCGATGTTCGGGTGGAGGGAATTGAGGTAAATGCCGATCTGCTCCATGAGGCCGTCAAAGACCGCGCGGCCCCTCATGAGGGACTTCACATAGTTTCTGTTCTTGAGCGTCACCACGATGGCGGAAAACGGCTCCCCGGATTGGAGCCTCTCCTCCATGACGCGGTGGAAGGCCTGCCGGTTGTAGGTGCAGGTCTTGTAGTTGTAGTTGTGCCCGAGCTCCTCGAGGACGGCGAGCAGCGAATAGGTCGCCATCGCGATGAAGAACTCGTTGACAAGCTGTGTCGGGAAGAACAGCCCCTGGGCGATGACGGATGCGGCAGCAAGAAGCAGCATACCGATGGAGAGCTTTGCGTACTTCACTCCGGCCTGCCTGCGGCTTGAAAACCACAGAAAGACCAGGAGCCCCGCATAGAAGAACGAGGACCCGTAGATGCAGGGGAGCATGAGAGGCCCGTGCCGGTAGATGCCGGCGGCGTCAAAGTAGAAGATCTGATCCCGAAGGTACGGCACACATAGAGGCACCGCAACCAGCAGGATCTCCGGAAGAAACAGAAGCATCTCCCTGCCCCGGTTCCAGGCAAAGCCGATAAAGCGGACGACATACCAGCAGCCGTAGCAGACGGTGAACGCATGGAGCCAGAGGTAGAGCGCCTCGAACAGGGTGCGAAGGGCCGTGTGCCGAAGGTCCGGGGAATTCCCGATCGATACGGAGAGGATGTTGAAAATGCAGGCGGCAACCTGAATGAGGATCAGGCAGGCAAAGCGTTTGGACTCATGCTGCCGGAGGGATTTACGGTAGAGGAAACTGGCAAGGCAGTAGCCAAGGACAAACAGAGCGCAGACGTTGTAGGAGATATTGTAGGCGGGAAGGGCATCCATGAAACCATCTCCTCCTTCTTGCAGAGCAGACGAAAATCCGAAATTTAATTGCTGCTCCAATTATTTTATCATGAATCCCCCTGCAAATCCCACACTTTCCCGAAAACTGTCACTTTGCGGCCTTCCCTGCGCTCTCATTTTCCCCTCTTACGCCAGATTCTGTCTCCTGTGACCCCTCCCCTCAAACATGGTATACTTAGGTCCGTACGTATTTTAATTGTAAGGAAAGTGTTCGTTTCATGAATCAGAAAGTCCTGCGCTCGGTCGAATACACGACCATTCTCGAGCGCCTTGCATCCCTTGCCCAGTCCGCTCCCGGAAAGGAGCTGTGCCTGTCCCTGTCCCCGATGCGGGACCTTGTCGACATCGAAAAGGCACAGGGGGAAACACAGGCTGCCGTCGCCCTGCTGGATAGTGGAAGCGATGTGAGCTTCGGCTCCAACCGCGACATCACAGAGGTTCTGCGTGCCCTGAAGATCCAGAGCTCTCTCACCGCCCCGGAGCTTTTGCACCTCGCGTCCTTTCTCGAAAACGTGGCCCGGGTGAAGCTCTCCTGCCCCGAGGATCAAAAAAACCCGCTCTTTGATCTCTTTGACTGTCTCTATCCCCTCTCCCCGCTCTCCCAGGAGATCCGCCGCTGCATCCTCGCCGAGGACCAGATCGCAGACGATGCCTCCCCGGAGCTGAAGCGCATAAGAAGACAGAGGAATCTTACCGACGACAAGATCCATCAGCTGTTATCCCGCCTTGTGACCCAGACCTACAGCTCCTACCTGCAGGATACCGTCATCACGATGCGGGACGATCGCTACTGCCTGCCGGTCAAGGCCGAGTACAAGTCCCAGGTAAAGGGCATCGTCCACGACGCCTCGTCCACGGGATCGACGCTGTTCATCGAGCCTGCGGGAATCGTGGAGCTCGGCAATGCGATGCGCCAGTACGACGTCGAGGAGAAGAAGGAGATCGCAAAGATCCTCTCTGACCTATCGCTCATGTTCGCGTCCCACGTGACGGAGCTCTCCGATGATGCGAAGAACCTCACGACCCTCGACTTCATCTTCGCAAAGGCCCGCCTTGCGATCTCGATGGACGCGGTGCGCCCTGTCTTCAATGAGAACCACATCGTGCGGCTCTACGGCGCACGGCACCCTCTGATTGACAAAAAGCGCGTCGTCCCGATTACGCTCACCATCGGTGAGGACTACGACATGATCGTCATCACCGGCCCGAACACGGGCGGCAAGACGGTGACGTTAAAGACCGTGGGGCTTCTCGAGGTCATGGGCATGGCGGGACTTGCCATCCCGGCTTCGGAGCACAGCGAGCTCTCCGTGTTCCGGCAGGTCTATGCGGACATCGGGGACGAGCAGAGCATCGAGCAGAACCTCTCGACCTTCTCGGCGCACATGACGTCCATCGTCGGGATCCTGAAGAGGTGCGACGCGAACTGCCTGTGCCTCTTTGATGAGCTTGGCTCCGGCACGGATCCCACCGAGGGCGCGGCCCTTGCGATCTCGATCCTGACATGGCTCCACGAGCGGCACATCACGGCGATGGCAACGACCCACTACGCGGAGCTCAAGGTCTTTGCGATGCAGACAAAGGGCATCACGAACGCCTCCTGCGAGTTCGACGTCGAGACGCTGCAGCCCACCTACCGTCTCCTCATCGGCGTTCCCGGAAAATCGAACGCCTTTGCGATCTCGGAAAAGCTGGGACTCTCCCGGGGTATCATCGAGAACGCGAAAAAGCAGCTGACCAACGAGCAGAAAAACCTCGAGGACGTCTTAAGCCAGCTCGAGGACGAACGGACGAAGGCCCGGAAGGAAAAGGAAGAGGCCGACGAGCGCATGGCGCAGGTCCTCCGGAAGGAAAAGATCCTCACCGACCGGGAGGAAAAGCTCGAGGAGAAGAAGCAGAAGATCCTCGACAAGGCAAACGAGGAGGCACGGGACATCCTGCAGGATGCCAAGCACACCGCAGACCGGGCGATCTCCGAAGTTCGAAAGAGCGGCCGCAGTGTCGATATTGACACCATGGAGCAGCAGCGCACCCTCCTTCGCACGAAGGCCAACGAGCGCGCAGGGAAGATCAAGACGGCAAGCCTTGGCCAGAACGGGCGTTACATCGGGCAGAAGAAGGAACTCAAAGCCTCCGACCTGCACCTGGGCGATCGCGTCCGGATCCTGTCCATGGGCATGACGGGTACTGTCGAGTCAAAACCCGACAAGGACGGGAACCTCGAGGTCCGCTGCGGGATCCTGAACACGAACGTGAACCTCAAAGACGTCGCCCTCGTCGACGAGGAGACCGGACAGGTCATCGATCCCGGCCTGCAGAGAAGGAAACAGAAAAAGCCGGCACCGGATCTCACATCCCGCACGGATCTTCGGGGCGTCGATCTGTCCCGCTCGATGAACATCTCCTCCGAGATCAGTCTCATCGGCATGACCGTCGACGAGGCGATCCCGGCGCTCGACAAGTATCTCGACGATGCGAGAATGTCGCACCTCGATTCCGTGCGCGTCGTGCACGGCAAGGGAACCGGAGCTTTGAGGACTGCTGTCCGCGAATATCTCCGGAAACAGAAATGGGTCAAATCCTACCACGACGGCGCCTTCGGCGAAGGAGATGCCGGCGTCACCATCGTGGAACTCTAAGGGAAGGGAATGGAATTTTTATGGCTACACCAAAGCAGAAAATCCTGATCGTCGATGACGATGAGAACATTGCGGAGCTGATCTCGCTCTACATGAGCAAGGAGTGCTACGACACGAAGATCGTCTCCGACGGCGAGAGCGCGCTTGTCGCCTTCGACACCTATCAGCCGAACCTCATTCTCCTGGACATCATGCTGCCCGGGAAGGACGGCTACCAGGTCTGCCGGGAGATCCGGCAGAAGTCCCAGGTGCCGATCATCATGCTCTCCGCCAAGGGCGAGGTCTTCGACAAGGTGCTGGGACTGGAGCTCGGGGCGGACGACTACATGCAGAAGCCCTTTGACTCAAAGGAACTCGTTGCCCGGGTCAAGGCGGTGCTTCGCCGCTACAACCCGGCCGCCGCACAGCACACCCCCGCAGGGAACCCCGGGGACAAGGTCGTCGAGTATCCGGACCTTGTCATCAACCTCACGAACTACTCGGTCACCTACAAGGGAAAGAACATCGACATGCCCCCGAAGGAGCTGGAACTCCTCTACTTCCTTGCGTCCTCCCCGAACCGGGTGTTCACAAGAGAGCAGCTCCTCGATCAGATCTGGGGCTATGAGTACATCGGAGACACCAGGACCGTGGACGTCCACATCAAGCGCATCCGCGAGAAGATCCACGACAACGCCTACTGGCGCATCTCCACGATCTGGGGCATCGGGTACAAGTTTGAAGTCACGAATCCCGACGCTGCAAAAGAATGAGAAAGACCCTTTATCTCAAATTTGTCCTGGCCTACATCCTGTTCGGGATCTTCGGCTTCATCATGGTGGCCTCGGTGATCTCGAACATGGACCTCGACCACGAAAAGCAGGTGCAGGCGGACGCGCTGCTGACCGAGGCGACGACGATCGCAAACACCTACGCGGCGGATCTGTACAACTCCGAGGCATCCATTGACTCGGTCTACACCCAGCTTGGCGCCCTCTCGTCCTACAACAATGCGAGGATCCTGATCCTCAACCCCTCGGGTCGCATGGTGGTGGACTCTGCAAAGGAGCTCGACCCGGACGTTGCGGTGACGGTCGAAGGGTTTGATCCCGCGGACTTTTCGGGAAGCCCGTACCTTGAGGGGACGTTCTACGATACCTTCGATGAGGACCAGATCTGCGTCCTTGCTCCGATCGCAAGCAACTACCGGACCGTCGGCTATGTCATCATGTGCTATCCGATGAGCCTTGTGGTCGCAAGCACCCAGCAGGTGCTGCAGATCTCCTACGTGGAGCTTCTGATCCTGCTTCTTCTGTCCGTCATCATCCTCATCTTCTTTACCGAGATCGTATACGTGCCGCTTCGGAAGATCACGAAGGCGACCGAGCAGTACGCCGCCGGCAACATGCACTACACCTTCACGGTGGACTCCGAGGATGAGATGGGCTACCTTGCCGCCTCCCTCAACTACATGGCAGGCGAGATCGCGGGCAAGGAGGATGACCAGAAGAAGTTCATCGCGAACGTCTCCCACGACTTCAGATCGCCCCTCACCTCCATCCACGGCTTTCTCGAGGCGATGCTCGACGGCACCATCCCTCCGGAGCTGCATGGCAAGTACCTGAAGGTGTGCCTCAACGAGACCGACCGCCTGACAAAGCTGACAAACGATCTCCTCACCCTCAACAACCTGAACACCCGCGGCATGATCCTGAACAAGACGGACTTTGATCTCAACGAGATGATCCGCCAGGTCGCCGCATCCTTCGAGCACCAGTGCCATACCAAGAAGATCACCCTCTCCCTGGTCCTGACCGGGAAAGAATTGTACGTCAACGCCGACGCGGGCAGGATCCAGCAGGTGCTCTACAACCTTGTCGACAACGCGATCAAGTTCAGCCACCCGGACTCCACGGTGAAGGTGGAGACGACAGAGCGCGGCCACAAGGTGTTCACGAGTGTCAAGGACACCGGCATCGGCATCCCGAAGGAGGACCAGAAGCTGATCTTCGACCGCTTCTACAAGACGGACCTCTCCCGCGGGAAGGACAAGATGGGCACAGGCCTGGGGCTTTCGATCGTACGGGAGATCCTCAGGGCCCACGGCGAAAACATCAACGTCGTCTCCACGGAGGGCGTCGGATCGGAGTTTATCTTTACGCTGGAGAGAAGCAACTACAACGATGCCCTCGATGAGAACGGCTCCAGCCACGAGGAGACGGAATAAAAAAGACAAAGGCCGGGAGGCAGCACATGGAACAGCTCATTCGTTTCAACAACGACTACAACTGCATCGCCCAGAAAAACGTCCTGAAGGCGCTCATGGAGACCGCAGACGAGGCATACCCGGGCTACGGGACAGACCTCTGGTGCGAGAAGGCATCAGGCACCATACGGGCCCTCTGCAAGGCACCGGAAGCCGCCATCCACTTCCTTCCCGGCGCCACACAGGCAAACTTCATTGTCATCGCATCCGCGATCTCCCCTGTCGAAAACGTGATCTGTGCCGACACGGGGCACATCTTCTGCCACGAGGCGGCATCCGTCGAGAAGACCGGCCACAAGGTAACGGCTCTTCCCGCAAGGGACGGAAAGATCACCTCAGAGCAGGTGGAGGAAGCGGCAAAGGCCTACTACGACAGCCCGCAGGATTTCCTCACGATCCCAAAGCTCCTCTACATCAGCTTCCCGACGGAGTACGGAACGATCTACACGAAAGACGAACTTACTGCCATCAAAGAGGTCTGCCGGAAATACGGCATGTATCTCTTTGTCGACGGGGCACGCCTCGGATACGGTCTTGCGTCCCCGAAGTGTGACCTCACACTGGAGGACCTTGCCCGTCTTACCGACGTCTTCTACATCGGCGGCACGAAGTGCGGCGCGATGTTCGGCGAGGCCGTGGTCATCACCAACGACACCCTGAAAAAGAACTTCCGCATCTACATGAAACAGAACGGCGCGGTCCTTGCCAAAGGGTGGCTCATGGGTCTACAGTTCGAGACCCTCCTGAAAGACGGGACCTACCTTGCAATCGCAAAACAGGCGGACGAGTACGCCCTGCGCCTGCAGGACGTCTTCAAAAAGAAATCCATTCCCCTGTACGTGGAATCTCCCACCAATCAGCAGTTCGTCCTCCTGACCGATGATCAGATGGATGCCTTGAAGGATCGCTTCGTCTTTGAGATCGAGGGCCGTGCAGACGAAGACCACACCCTGGTCCGCTTCTGCACGAGCTGGAGCACGAAGGAGAGCGAGATGGACGCCCTCGTCAGAGCGATTGAGACTCTTTAAGGCATGTGATATTGAGTCTTACTTTGAGAACCGAGTTCCAAGGTCCAGGATCAAACTTATCTTCGGCTTTGTATCCGCTGACAGAGTGCCATATCTGAAAGCCGCTTTTAAGAGCGACGACCAGGAAGTCAACCTGGAACAGGAAAAGCGCAGTCTGGAAAAACGCAGGAAGGATAGCAATGAGTAACACCCCGGATAACAACGGTAAAAGCAAAATCGAATTCAAGGTCAGCATCACCGGTCCTGACGGTAAAGTCATCGAGAAGACGGTAACGTCTTTTGCGGACATCCCTGCTGCTGACAAGTTTGATCTTTCTACCAGAGACGGATTCCTCTCTGATATGGATTCCTTCGAGAAAGCCGTTGTTGAGGCACGTGATACTGCCGGTGAAGAGATTACCAGAGCATATCTGGAGGAGGCCTCAAAAAAAGCTACGAAAAGAGAAGACCGGAATGGAGAAGACATGACCGAAATCCGAAAAGCAGGACCGGAAGACCTCGACGCTGTCGCGGGCATCTATGAAGAACTCTTTGCCTTTGAAAAACTCCACGGAAGCACCTCCAACTGGAAAGCAGGTGTCTATCCGACAAGGAAGACCGCAGAGACTGCCCTTGCAGCAAATGATCTGTATGTCCTTACCAAAGACGGCAGAGTCCTTGCCTCCATGCGCCTCAATACCTATGAACCGGACGAGTACCAAGATGTCCCCTGGAAGATCCCCGCAGAAGAAGGAAAGGTCCTTGTGATTCACACCCTCTGCGTCTCCCCTTCCGCCAAAGGTCAGGGACTTGCCACAAAGATGCTCGCCTTTGCGGAGGACTTCGCCAGGAAGAACCATCTCCCCGTCTCCAGGATCGATACCTACGCGCACAATGAGCCTGCAAAGACGCTGTACCGGAAGAACGGCTATACCATTGCCGGATACGCCCGCATGCTCCTTGCGGGGCTCATCGATGAGGATCAGGTCTTTCTCGAGAAAGCTCTATAGCACAAACGCCGACCAGATGGCCGGCGTTTTTTCATGTCCTGATTCGAAATTCTGTTGCGGAAAGCTCTCCGATATGGGATGATGGAGCAACAAATCTGTCGGACGCACACAGAAGAAACGAATCCGGAGAGGGGGAGAACTCATCATGGAACAGCCGTACGAACTCATGCACAAAGACACCGTCTGCGCATTGATGCTACTGGACGAAGAGTCCGGAGATCTCCTTGCTCTGGACCCTGTCTGCAGGGACGCCATGCCGTTCTTCGGGACAGCCGATCTGTCGCACATGCGCCTCTGGTGGAGCAACCGCGCCGTACCCTCTTCCCGGAAGGATATGGCACAGGTCTTCCGGAATGCCGGCTGTCTGACGCCCCTGGAGTATCTACTGAAGAACCTTGCTCTCAGCCTGTCGGACACCTTCTGGGTCCGTCCTGCGGGAAGCACTCTTTCCTGGAAGGACGTCAATCCGCATCAGCATGATCATGCCGTATCATTCGACCCCAACGCCACACTCGGCGGACAGATGGAGAAACACTGGAATCTTACCAGGGAGTCCCCGGTCCTCGTGAAGGAGGCCGTACGCTTTGAGGGACAGCAGGCGGTCAATGAGTGCTTTGCCACTCTCCTCCATCAGCTGCAGCCCTCCGGGATCGAATACGTCAGCTACTCCCTGCAACGGAATGAAGAAGGTGTTTTGTGCTGCACCTGCCCCTCGTTCACGTCAGAGAAGCTGGAACTGATCCCCGCGTACGAAATCGTCCTGTCACAGAAAGGGAGCAACAGCGCCACCGACTATGAACAGTTCATCCGTGTCTGTGTACAGCACGGACTGGATCAGGACATCATGCAGCGGTTCATGGACTATCAGGCGCTCACGGACTTTGTGATCAGCAACACCGATGAGCACCTCCGGAACTTCGGCGTTCTCAGGGATCCGGATACGCTGGCGCTTATCGGGCCTGCTCCTGTTTTCGATTCCGGAAACAGCATGTTTTACACCGAACAGGTTCGGACAAAGCCCTTCAGCCGGGCAGAGCTCCTTTCGCAGAAGATCACCGCTGTCGTGTCCTCCGAGGAAAAGCTGCTTCACCATGTAAAATACCGGGATGTCGTGGATGTTTCCGCTCTTCCCTCCAGGACAATGGTTCAGGAATTCTATATGCAGTATGGCATTCCCGAGGAACATGCGGCGTTTATTGCCGGCAACTACGAGACGAAAAAACAGATGCTGGAAGAATTCCAGAAGGGGCTTTCGATCTCTCTGTATGCCGAAAAGCAGAAGGAGCAGAAGCTCCGTTCACAGAACAGAAGCCGGGAAACTGCCGACAGCAATCCCTGCTGAAACCATTACAAAAACCTCCCTTCGGAAGAGCTGCATCCCGCAGCTGACTTTCGAAGAGAGGTCTATTTCGTTTACACAGGTTCAATCCTGTCAGGCAGAAATGCTTTCCGGAGCGGAGTCACGGGGCTCCGGAAGGCAGTCATTCTCATCATCAACTTACGCTTCCTTCTCTTGGACCGGTATCATACGGACCTCCTGTGAGTGGGACAACCCACGAATCAGATGACACTCCGGCTGACAATCCAGTCTTCCGGAGCCGAAAACTTTATCATAATGTCCCAGGGATGTACGGTATATTCCGGTTCCGGCAGCCCATATGCTGCGCACGCCGAGCGGATTCTTTCAACACCGCGGCCCCAGCTCTCAATGAAGCCGGCATCGTACATGACGGCAGCAACATTGGGATTATACGGTCTGGCCTCCTGTTTCCCGTACAGTTTGTCCGTCGCCCACGTCTTCGGGAGGACGCCAACATTCGCCACATAAAGCCGGTCCTTATAAATACTGACCTGGATCGGAATGCAGGATTCATACCGTTTGTGGCAGACCGCATTCAGCAATGCTTCCCGAAGTGCCGCTTCCGGGACAAAGTACCTTTTGATTCTCCGGATACCTTCGCAGGAGATTTTAGCCCTCATGTACTTCAGGCAGATGACCTCGATAGCCTTGTCGACCTGTTCCAGCAGGGACCCGTGGATCTCGTCCTGATACAGGAGATCTGCATCTGACTCAAAATAGCCGATCTTGATATAGGCTCCCTGCTGCCAGTCCTGCGGATCTTTGGCAAACAGCAGCATGGCTGCATTCGTCAGATATCCGTTATTGACCAGGTGAAGCTTCTGCAGCAGGACTTCTTTCGGTTCCGTCAGCAGATCCGGTGCAATCCGTCCCCTCTTTGCGGCAAGCCTGCGGAACCGTTCCACTTCGCTGTCACTGACATCTTCCATTCGAAACAAAGGAAACGGCATATTGTCCCACGACACGCCGCGTCTGCGAAGGAAGAAAGATTCCAGCGCCGGGCCGGACAGCTTCTGCTTCGTGCCGTCGTTGCAGTAATAGTAAATGCCCTTGCAGGAAATGCATACCGGACAGGCAGGCACATCAATCTCAAGATACGAAAGGCCGTCCTTTTCCAGAAGGTTCACGTCGACGATGATTCCCATCGCATCACGGACCTTATCGGGAATGCCTTCCATCAGCTTTTTGGCATCAGGGACGCCGACAACCTCCCCATTATCCTTACAGCCGATATAGATCCTGCCGCCCTGCGCATTGGCTAAACCGCAGATCCATTCCAGATATTCGTCTTTCCATCTGGCCTTCCACTCGACATTCTTTTTCTCGGGCATCTGCGTTTTCTCCTTCGATCTGACTCTCCAACCAAACCTCCGCCTCCACGGAGCCCTGTCTGCAGGACTGTCTGCCGGATCTCCAACTGTCCGGAAACGAACTCCAAGCTGTCCGCATCAATCTCTAGGGCTGAGGTTACTGTCTCCACTGCTGTCCAATAAAGTGCTTGATTCTGCATCCCCCGTATGCCGCGGAAGTATCTATGGCAATAGTACCATGCTGTCGTGAATTCTTCATTCCTTTATTAATTATTTTCGAAAAATAAATTCATCAATCCTGTATAGTCTTCAATCTGTGTCCGTTTTCATATGTGAATATGTCCTGTACATAATGCAACAGGGCAGCAGCCATTTCTGTTCCGCTCAAGGTGACAGCCAAAGGGACAAAAATGTCACTTTGAAGCCTAGAATGACAGCGTGAAAGGGAACCGCGACAAAGATCACGATCCGGCTTGCGTGCCGAAGTATATCTCTGCTCCCCTCTCCCGCCCAGACGCAAAAAATCCCCGCAGACCTTTTCCGTAACGGCAAGGTCTGCAGGGATCGTATTACGTTTTCGTTATTCGGTTCTGCCGGTGCTTTGCGCTGTTACACGAACAGGCTCCCGATCTGGAAGACCAGCGTTGCGCACACCCAGGCAATCGCGCACTGGAAGAGCACCTCGAAGAGGGCCCACTTCGCGCCGAGCTCATTCTTGAACGAGCTGATGGCTGCAACGCAGGGCGTATACAGCAGGCAGAACACCAGGAGCGAAGCCGCCGACAGCTTCGTCAGGACCGCCGTCATGGCAGCCGCAGAGCCGAACAGGACGGTCAGCGTGGAGACAATGCTCTCCTTTGCCATGAAGCCCGCGATGAGGGCCGTGACAACACGCCAGTCCGCAAAGCCGCAGGGTTTGAAGATCGGGGAGATAAAGCCCGCAACCACGGCAAGAATGCTGTTCTGCGAATCAGTCAGCAGGTTCAGGTGCGTATCAAAGCTCTGCAGGAACCAGATGACGATCGTCGCCACGAAGATGACCGTAAACGCGCGCTTCAGGAAGTCCTGCGTCTTGTCCCAGAGGAGCTGACCCACGTTCTTGGGGGTGGGCATGCGGTAGTTCGGAAGCTCCATGACAAACGGTACTGCATCACCCTTGAACGCTGTCCTGTTCGAGATCAGTGCCACCAGGATTCCGACGAGGATACCGGTGAAGTAGATGATGATCATCGCAAGGGCACCGTTGCCCGGGAAGAAGGCGGACACCAGGAAGCTGTAGATCGGAAGCTTTGCCGAGCAGCTCATGAACGGTGTCAGCATGATGGTCATCTTGCGGTCGCGCTCCGAGGGGAGCGTACGGCTTGCCATGACGCCCGGCACCGTGCAGCCGAAGCCGACGAGCATCGGGACGATGGAGCGGCCGGAAAGACCGATCTTGCGAAGGGGCTTGTCCATGACGAAGGCAACGCGGGCCATGTAGCCGGAATCCTCGAGGAGCGAGAGGAAGAAGAACAGCGTCACGATGATCGGGATGAACGAGAGCACCGTGCCGACTCCGGTGAAGATACCGTCAATGACCAGCGAATGAATCACCCCGTTCACATGTCCCGCCGTCATCGCCGCATCGATCACCCCAGCGAGCGCATCGAGCCCGTTCTGGATGAGATCCTGGAAGAAGGCGCCGATGACGTTGAACGTCAGGAAGAAGATGACGATCATGATGAGGACAAACATCGGGATGCCCGTGTACTTGCCGGTGAGCACCCTGTCGATCTTCCGGGATCTTGCGTGCTCCTTCGACTCGTGGGGCTTTACCACCGTGCGGCTCGTGAGCTCGTGGATGAAGTGGAAGCGCATGTCCGCGATCGCGGCGGCCCGATCAAGCCCTCTCTCATCTTCCATCTGCTTTACGATGTGCTCCATCATCTCCTGCTCGTTCTCGTCGAGCGAGAGCTGCTTCGTGACAATGGGATCGCCCTCGATGAGCTTCGTCGCCGCAAACCGCACCGGAATCCCGGCGCGCTCCGCGTGGTCGGAGATGAGGTGCATGATGCCGTGGATGGCCCGGTGCACCGCGCCGTTGTGATCGTTCGGATCGCAGAAGTCGTTACGCCTTGGCTTCTCCTGGTACTTTGCCACGTGCACGGCGTGTTCGATCAGCTCGTCAATGCCCTCGTTCTTTGCCGCGGAGATCGGGATGACAGGAAGCCCCAGCATCTCCTCCATCTGGTTCACACGGATGGATCCGCCGTTTCCGGTGAGCTCGTCCATCATGTTGACGGCAAGAACCATCGGCACGTCAAGCTCCATGAGCTGGAGCGTCAGGAACAGGTTTCGCTCGATGTTCGTCGCATCGATGATGTTGATGATGCAGGTCGGGTGCTCATCGAGGATGAACTGACGCGAGACGATCTCCTCGTCGGAGTACGGGGAGAGGGAGTAGATGCCGGGAAGGTCCGTGACCTCGGTATTCTCATGCCCCCGGATCGCGCCGGACTTCCGGTCCACCGTGACACCCGGGAAGTTCCCGACGTGCTGGTTGGAGCCTGTCAGCTGGTTGAACAGC
This sequence comes from uncultured Lachnospiraceae bacterium, assembly GCA_900315055.1. Classification (GTDB taxonomy): domain Bacteria; phylum Bacillota; class Clostridia; order Lachnospirales; family Lachnospiraceae; genus CAG-791. The sequence goes on along the minus strand of OMXP01000036.1, from coordinate 14,434 downwards.
GTCGTCTTGCCGCAGTTCTGGTTGCCGGCAAGGGCGAAGGTGAGCTTTGTTCCCTCGGGGAGCGGATGCTCCGTTGCCTTGTCATGGTAGCGGCCGCCCTCGCCGTAGCCCGGGTGCTCGTGCTGGTTCGGCACGCGGTGTTCGAACGTCGTATCATCTGCCATCGGGGTCTCCGGCGTGTCCGCGATCTTCGCGTCCTCCTCCGGGTCTCCCACGTGCACGCTCTTCGGATCGATCTCAATCTTCTCCGCGTCGGCAACGCGAAGGGTCAGCTCATACCCCGTGACCATCACCTCGAGGGGATCTCCCATCGGCGCGTACTTCATCAGCGTCACCTCGACACCGGGAATCAGTCCCATGTCCAGGAAGTGCTGCCGAAGTGCCCGCTCGGAGGGGCTTGTGCCGCCGACCTTCGTGATAATCGCGCTCTGTTCCAGTTCCAGGTCCTTGATTGTCATCGCTTTCCGCTCCTTTTTTCCTCACTTGCAAAGGTATGATACAACTAACTGTTCGATTTGTCTAACTGAAATCTTGCCGTATTTCAGCCTTTCCTCTGCCAGGTTTCGATGTATAATGCCAACGATAAAAACACACGGAACAAGGAAAGAAGGAAGACAGCCATGGACCTTATCATCAGACCGTACAGACAGGACGACTTATCCGAGATGACCGACATCTGGAACGATGTCGTAAACGACGGAATGGCATTCCCCCAGATCGAGCCCCTGACCCTGGAGGATGCAAAGACGTTCTTTGCAGGACAGTACAGCGCCGTTGCCGAGGAAGATGGCAAAGTCGTCGGCCTGTACATCCTCCACCCGAACAACATCGGCCGCGCGGGGCATATCGCAAACGCAAGTTATGCGGTGTCGAAGGACTGCCGCGGACACCACGTGGGATATGCCCTCGTCAGCGACTGCCTGCACCAGGCAAAGAAGCAGGGCTACAGGATCCTGCAGTTCAACGCGGTGGTGCAGTCCAACGTCCATGCCTATGATCTCTATACGAGACTCGGGTTCACGGACCTTGGCGTCATCCCCGGCGGGTTCCTCGACAAGAAGGGCGTCTACGAGGACATCCATGTGATGTACCGCTCGCTCCTCGACCTTGACTGAGAAGAAAACTTAAAGCAGCGCAAAAAGAGAGAGGCTGGCCGCAGGGCTTTGCCTCTCTCTTTGTGTTCATGGCCATCTTGTGTTCATGGCCGTCGATCTTAAGTTTGCTGTTCTCTTACTCTGCCCGATCTTCAGAACGCCACCGTCCAGGTCTTCTCCGGAACGAACGGGCGCTTGTAGTTCTTCGGGAGCACCTGCCAGAACCCGTCCGGGTCATGGCGTCCGTCTCCCATCACAGGGTCGAAGATGTAGTCCGTGCCATCAATGGTGATGACGCAGTACCCGTGCGGGGATGCATTGATATGCCCCGTCACGATCCTCGAATCAAACCCGAGGGCCTTTGCGAAGTAGGCAAAGGATGACGTGTAGCGGTAGCAGTTGCCCTGATGGCTCTCGAGGATCTCCTTCGCGTACTCCGTCGTCCAGTCCCCGTCCGGGATCGCGGGATTTCGAAGGTAGGAGTAGTTTGCGATCTCCCAGTCATACACCTGCCGCAGCTGCTCCAGGGAAGAGAGTCCCGGCGTCACGATGGTCTGAAGGGTACTCTCGACTTCCTCATAGAACGCGGGATCCGTCATCGTGGAAACTTCCGCGGGGTCGTAGGCTTTGGTCACCGCACTGACAGCCGCACCGTTCGCATCAACCTGTGCGCCCTCGACGGTGTCGGAGGTGACAAGGGAGCCGTCGCGCCTGACAAAGCTTACCTGCTCCCCGAAGTCATGCCAGCCATACGACAGGTCTCCGTCTGCGGGAAAATAGTACGTCTTATCGCCGACCTTCGTCAGCCCAAACTGCAGAGCGCCGTCGTCCGCCGCATAGAACGTCTTTCCGTCCTGATAGACAAACGTATCCCTTGCAATCGTCCCATCGTCATTCCGGTAGACGATGGTATCTCCCGCGCTCTCAAATCCCGCCGCCTGTACCGGCAGGGCGGTGAGCATGGTCAATGATACGAGCACTGCGGGCAGTGCCGCAAACCTTCGCATCTTCATGGTCTCCCCCTCTTCTTTCGTCAGTCGCCGACCTTCACGGCACCCGTCTGCCTAATACCCATCACGTGGACGCTCTCTGCTCCCACATACGGCGCCATGTAGGCCGCATAGTCCTCTGCATAGTCCTTCGGAAGGACCACCGCGATGACGCCCGCAAAGCCGCCGCCGTGGATCCTGCAGATGCCGTCGATGTCGTGCTCCCGGATAAACCGCTCGGTGAGTGCAAGGGCGACACAGATCGGCTGTGTCTGCGGCATCGTGGGCACAAAGCAGTTCTGGAGAAGCTCCCAGGAGGAGCGGCCGCTCGCCTTCATGAGTTTTAAGACCTTCTCGGGCTTTCCCTTTTTGATCGCCTTCTCTGCCGACTCCACCCGGTGGCACTCGTTGAAGTAGTGCATCGCGCGGAGAATTGCGCGGTCATTGCCGATCTGTTCCCGGATCTCCGGGAGCTTTTTATAGAATTCGTCCTCATCGACCTCGCAAAGGTTCGTCTTGCCGAAGGCCTTTGCGACAAGTCTCATCTCCTCCGGGATCGAGGAATACTCCGCGGACAGGTCCGCGTGTCCCGCCTTGCCGGTATTCACGATGATGAGGCTCTTCCCCAGCTCGTCAAACGAGAACTTCACCTTCTCGTACTTCACGCCGTCCGCAAAGTCCAAAAGGATCGTTCCGCCGACCGCGCAGGCCATCTGGTCCATGAGGCCGGATGCCTTCTCCCAGTAGTGGTTCTCCGCGTACTGGCCGATGCGTGCATAGTCCGCGACATCGATCTTCCCGTCGTTGAAGAACGCATTCAGGATCGCGCAAAGAAGCATCTCAAAGGATGCCGACGACGAGACGCCCGCCGAGCTGATGACCTCGGTGGTGACATAGGCATTGAAGCCCCCGAAGGAATAGCCCCACTTGCTGCAGGCTTCCAGCATGCCGGCGATAAGAGACAGCGTTCCCTTGCAGGTCGGAACGGATGCGAAGTCCGCTGCTTTCAGCTCGATCGGCCTGTATCCCTCGCTGACGACGCGGATGATGCCGTCATCGCGCTTTGCCGCCGCGGCAATGGTGTCCATCGTGATGCTGCCCGCAAGGATCTTGCCCCCGTTGTGATCCGTGTGGTTGCCGATGATTTCCGTGCGCCCGGGCGCGGAGAAATAGGAAACCCTGTCATCCCCGAACGTCTTTTTGTACATCTCCTCGAGGTGCTCATAGCGCACCTTTGCCTTTTCCGCATCTTCCCCGTAAATCCCATTCAGAACGGTACTCTCTGGTATCATAGTCTTCCTCCTTATTGTCCGCGGGCGCCCCAAAACAGGCCCGCCTGTAAGACCATTATAAGGGCAGGAGCGCGGGAGCGGATAGTCACTTTTGTTGCACGGCCTCCTTCTTTTCAACCAGAAAAGTTCCGGGCACAAAAAAACGATCCCTCCCCCGAAGGGAAGAGACCGCAAAGCTGATCAAAGGTCCGAAGGAGCTTTGATCTGATTTTTTATTCCGTCTTGCCGCCCTCGATGACGAGCTGATCCTCGTAGTCGGAGCCGTAGGTATCCTCAAGGGTTGCCTCATAGTCCTCGTGGAAGAAGTTCTCCTTGCCGAGGGACTCGATCTCGGAGTTGATCCAGTCAGAGAGCGTCGTGTTGCCCTTTGCGACAGCCGGTGCGATCGTGTCCTGATCGCCGAGCTGCGGGATGCTCACCTCAAAGTCCGGGTTGGTGTTCGCATAGGCGATGACCTCGGTGTTGTCGTTTGCCCAGGCAACGCCGTTGCCGTTCTCCAGAGCGTTCTTTGCGTTTGCATAGGTGTCATACTTCTGCAGCGGGATATCCGGATAGTTCTCGGTCAGGTACGTCTCTGCCGTGGTGCCGGAGATGACGATCATCTGGTTGTTCGCATCCCAGTTGTCGAGGGAGGTGACCGGTGCGCTCTTCGGGGAGACGACGCCGAGGGAGACGCTCATGTAGGGCAGGCAGAAGTCAACCTCCTCTGCTCTCTCATCGGTCACAGTGAAGTTTGCAAGAATCACGTCCACCTTGCCGGTCTGCAGGTACTCGATGCGGCTTGCGGCCTCGGTGGAGACGAAGTTCACCTCAACGCCCAGATCCTTTGCCAGGCGGTTTGCGAAGTAGACATCGTAGCCCTGGTACTCGCCGTTCTCATCGACATAGCCGAACGGGCTCTTGTCGGAGAAGACACCGATGTTGATGGTGCCGGAGTCCTTGATCTCATCGAGAGTCCGGTAGATATCTCCCGATCCGCTCTCGGTGGAGCCTTGTGTGCTGCCACCCGAGGTGGAAGACGACGAGCCGCAGGCGGTGAGTGAAACCGCCGTCACGGCTGCAAGGGCAAGGCCCGTGATGGTTTTTAACACGTTCTTTTTCATAAATGCCTCCTCTATGTGAACTTCCTGAATACCTGATTTAATACATGCAGGTATTGGACATGCCTTCATGTTCACATGCCTTCATGTTTTTTACTCTTCCCGATCCCTCTCATACCTGAAGGTCGACAGGAACTGCTTTGCCCGCTCCGTCTTCGGGCTGTGGAAGAAGCCCTGCGGGGAGTTCTCCTCCACGATGTGCCCTCCGTCAAGGAACAGCACCCGGTCCGCAACGGCCTCGGCAAAGCTCATCTCATGGGTGACGATGAGCATCGTCTTCTTCTGCCTGGCAAGCCCCAGGATCACTTCCAGCACCTCCCGGACCATCTCCGGGTCGAGGGCTGCCGTCACCTCGTCGAAGAGCAGGATCTCGGGGTGCATGCACAGGGCGCGGACGATCGCAACGCGCTGCTTCTGCCCGCCGGAGAGCTGTCTCGGATACCGGTTTGCAAGTTCCTTGAGCCCTACGCGCTCGAGGAGCTGCATGGCCTCCTCCTCGGCGTCCTCCTTCGATCTCTTCTGGACCTTCCGGGGAGCCAGGGTGATGTTCTGGAGGATGGTCTTGTGCGGGAACAGGTCATAGCTCTGGAACACCATGCCGATCTTCTGGCGGATGGCGGGCAGATCCTTTGCGGTCTGCACGTCCTCTCCCTGGAGCAGGACCTTTCCGCCCTGGACCTTCTCCAGGGCATTGATACAGCGAAGCAGGGTCGACTTGCCGCAGCCGGAGGGCCCCAAAAGGACCACGACCTCGCCCTTTGCGACGTCAAAGCTGATGTCGTCGAGGACGTTCACCTTTCCGTCATAGGATTTTGTGAGATGCTCTATGGATAGAATCGGTTCTGCCATCACTGCACACTCCAGCGTTTTTCAAGGTATCGTGCGACCAGAGAAATCGGCCAGCACGAGAGGAAATACAGGACAAAGACGACGAAATAGACACCGAACGCCGCGTTCGGGCTCGTCATGCGGTTTGCCTCGATGATCTGCTGCGCCACCTTCAGCACCTCGACGACGCCGATCATCGTGATGAGGGAGGTCGTCTTGATCATGCGGGTGATGAGGTTGATGGAGAGCGGGATCAGCCGCTGCAGCGCCTGGGGCAGGATCACGTAAAGGTACGTCTGCTTCCCGGTCATGCCGAGGGCCTCTGCGCTCTCGTACTGGTGGACGGGAATGCTGGTGATGGCCCCGCGGACAAGATCCATCATCTCCGCGGCGCCCCAGAAGACAAACACGATGACCGCCGACACCTCGCCTGTTAAATTGATGCCAAGGACTCTCGTCGTCCCGAAGTACACGATAAAGAGAAGCACCAGCTGCGGCATGATGCGGACGATCTCAAGATATACCTGAAGAATGGCCCGGACGACCCTGCTCTTCGAGGTCATGAGGATTCCGAGGACCACGCCGATCGGGATCGAGATGAGGACCGCGACAAGAGAGATCTCGAGGGCAATGCCGAGACCCTGCAGGAGGCGGATCATGTTGCGGCCCTTGAGGAGCACATCAAAGCCCAGATCCATAGCGAAGCCTCCTCTCGATGAGCTTTCCGGCAATCGAGACCGGAAGCAGGATGATGAGATAGAACACCACGAGAAGGAACAGGCTCTCCACGGTCTTTGCGTACATGCCGATAAGATCCTTTGCCTCGAACATGAGGTCCATGAGGCTGACCGCCGAGAAGACGCTCGTCTCCTTTAAGAGAAAGATCACGTTCGCCATAAAGCCCGGGAACGAGATCGTAAAGGCCTGGGGCAGGATCACGTACTGCATGCTCTGCCTGCGGTTCATGCCAAGGGATAAAGAGCTCTCCTCCTGGATGGCCGGCACGGATTCCAGCCCCGAGCGGAACGACTCCGCCATGTAGGATCCGCCGAGGAAGGCAAGGCCGAAGACACCTGCCTGCTCCGGGGTTACCGGAATCCCGATCTTCGGGAAGGCATAGTACAGGAAGAACAGCTGAATGAGGAGCGGCGTATTCCGGCTGATCTCGATATAGATGGCTGCGATCTGGCGAAGGACCGGAACCTTATAGTACTGCACCAGCGTGCAGACAAGGCCGATCACAATCGAGAGCAGTATGCCGAGCGTGCCAAGACGCAGCGTCAGGAGCGCTGCTCTCTGATAGAGCGGCAGGCTCGTCTGTATGAAATCCCAGCTCAAGGCGTCTCCTCCTTTCACGGGCGTTATCCTAACACCTAATTCATACCACGTCAATATGATAACAGGGATTAACCCGACAAAAACTCCCGGGCTTTTTCCCGGGAGCTTAGGAAATCTGTATAGACAAATGTGGGAACAAAAGGGAGCCTGAAAAGGTTCTCTGCCCGTCAGGCCTTTCCGCGAAGCTTTGTGACAAAGTCGGACAGGCGCTTTAATGCCTTTCGAAGGTCCTCGATGGAGTAGGCGTAGGAAATACGAAGATATCCCTCGCCGCAGTCCCCGAACGCCGTTCCGGGGACGATTGCGACCTTTTCCTCGGTAAGAAGCTTTGTCGCAAACTCCTCGCTCGTCATGCCGAATTCCCTGATGCAGGGGAACACGTAGAAGGCACCCTGGGGCTCGAAGCAGGGGATGTTCATGTCATCGAGCATGGAGAGAACAAAGCGGCGGCGCTGGTTGTAGGACTCCCGCATCATGCGGATGTCCTCATCGCCGTTCTTTAACGCCTCAACGCCCGCGTACTGGCTCGTTGTCGGGGCGCACATGATGCAGTACTGGTGGATCTTCACCATCTGTTTGATGATCGCCTCCGGACCGCAGGCATACCCGAGTCTCCAGCCTGTCATCGCGTAGGCCTTGGAGAAGCCGTTGACGAGAATCGTCCGCTCCTTCATGCCGGGAAGCGATGCGATGGAGACATGGGGCTCATCGGCATAGGTGAGCTCCCCGTAGATCTCATCGGAGAGGACGTACAGGTCGTGCTTTTCGATGATCGGCGCGATGGCCTCGAGATCCTTCCTCTCCATGATGGCACCCGTCGGGTTGTTCGGATAGGGAAGGACAAGGAGCTTTGTCTTATCCGTGATGGCGCTCTCGAGTTCCTCGGGCGTCAGGCGGAAGCGGTTCTCTTCCTTCAGGTTGATGATCTTCACGGTGGCCCCGCTCATCTGCGCACAGGGAACGTACGAGACGTAGGAGGGCTCCGGGATGATCACCTCATCGCCGGGGTTGATCATCGCGCGGAAGGTGAGGTCAATCGCCTCGGATCCGCCGACCGTCACGAAGACCTCGTGGTTGTAGTGGTAATCGATGTTCTGGGAGCGCTTCAGGTATGCCGCGATCTCGATCTTGAGGTCCTTCAGGCCTGCGTTGCTCGTATAGAAGGTCCTGCCCTGTTCCAGGGAGTAGATGCCCTCGTCTCTTATGTGCCATGGCGTGTCGAAATCCGGCTCGCCGACACCGAGGGAAATGGCGTCCTTCATGTCGGCCACGATGTCGAAGAACTTCCGGATCCCGGAGGGCTTCATCTGCACCGCGGTGGTGTTCAGAAGATCACTTCTCATGGCGTCACGACCTCCCGCAGGTCTTCATGCTTCTTCGTCATGATCGTTCCGTGATCCTTGTACTTCTTCAGGATGAAGTGCGTCGTCGTGCCGATCACGGTGTCCAGCGTCGAGAGCTTGTTCGTCACAAAGCCCGCGACCTCGCGCAGGGTCTTGCCCTCGAGGATGACCATCAGGTCATAGCCGCCGCTCATCAGGTAAACCGTATCCACCTCCGGATACTTGTAGATGCGCTCCGCGATATCCTCGAAGCCCTGCCCCCTCTGCGGTGTCACGCGGACCTCGATCAGGGCGGTCACGTACTCGATGCCGGTCTTGTCCCAGTCGATCATCGTGTGGTAGCCGCAGATGATCCCGTCGTCCGTCAGCTCCTGCATCGCATTGACAACATCGTTCTCCTCCGTCCCGAGCATCACGGCGAGGTCCTTCGTGTCGACCCGGCTGTTCTTCTCAATGATCGTGAGGATCTTCTCCTTCAGCGGATTCATGTTTGCCATACCTGTTCTCCTGTTCAATCGTTCACAATGAAACTTTAATACTCCAAGTTTACCTGTCTGCGCCGCATTGTTCAATCCGCAAAACTGACAACTCACCAGACGAATGTCAGTACAGCCCCGTCAGCGCATCCTGCGGCGGACGGTTGAGGGACGAGACCTCGTCCATCACAAAGACCTGTTTTGCACGGCCTGCCTCAACGGTTCCGATCCTCGTAAGCGGAAGCTCTTTGCTGCTTACGAGAAGCAGTGCCCCCTCGGATGGCATCTCATAGGGATTGATCCCGAAAAGCTCCGTAAACTCCACGCTCTCCTGCAGGATCGGCACCCGGTCCAGGTGCACCGAAAACCCGAGCCCTGTCTTTTCCGCCAATTGCCAGAGCGCCGCCATCACCCCGCAGGAAGAGCAGGCGACGAGGACGGAAGAAGCACCAAAATACTCCGCAAAGGAAGCAATGAGAAGCTCCTGTCGAAGTTCCTGCATCGCATGGACTTTGAGAGCAGGGAAGCGGGAAAGAAGCTCCTCTTCCTTCTTCCCTGCAAGGATCATTGTCCCCGCAAGCCCCGCCTTCCCGGCAAAGTAGATGCCGTCTCCCGGGGAAGGATTAACCACTGTGTGCTTCATGGGCTCCCCGGAAACGCAGGCCGTGACAACAGGGCGCGTGAGTACAGGGCTCACCTCTGTGTGGCCGGAGTGGACGGTAAGGTGCAGGGCATCGGCCAAGGAGCAGATCTGCCTCTCAATCTCCCGAAGAGCTGACTCCATCGTCCCGGGGGGCAGCAGGATCGAGGTCGAGAGAACCTTCGGGGTGACAAAGGATGCAAGACACGCATTTGCCGCCCGGGCACAGGCAAGATACCCCGGAAGGACGCCGGAGCTTTCGGTCTCAATGAACGATGCCGGCGCCTGTTCGCGCCGTTCCCCTAAGATCCGGTACACGGAACGGGACAGAACGTTCGGGTCCGCCTTGCCCTGTTTCAGGAGCTGGTCCTTGTCCCGGCTCATTGGGCAGTCCCCGTATCGGAGGAGGAAGCAGCTGCAGAGAATGCATCGGATGAAGCAGAGGACGCGCCGCCTGCCGCCTGCTGCACGACGGCCTCCGCGGCCGTCTGTGCCTCTGCCATCGCGGTGTTCGTATCCTTCCCCTGTGCCAGGGCGTCCGCATAGGCATCCTGTGCCGCGTCCTGCGCCGCCTGGGTCAGAGGATCCGAGGCGGTATCCGAAGACGAATCGGCGGACGAGGCGTCCTGCGCATTGTCGACGCCCGCCGCCGCATCGGCTGCCGCGGCCTTGATGGTCTCGAGGTCTCCCGCGTCGATCGCGTCCTGCAGCTCCTGCGTCATGGTTCCCGCGGTGCCCACGGTGATCGTCATCGGGGTCATCGCGTACTCGGAGTGGTTGAAGACCTCGCGGCTTACCTCGACGCCGTTTTCGGTCACGATCTTCCAGAGCTGTGCCTTCACGCCGGTGTGGCCGTCAGCGGTGGAGACATATCCCACGGGCTGGGTCGCATCGGTCTTGACCTTTGTCCCCTCAGAGGGGATCTCCTCGGTGGTCTCGCTCTCAAAGGAGACCTGGCGCCCCGCATCCCTTGTCTCGACGCCGATGATGTTGAAGGTGATCGACTTGTTGTAGGTATACCCCTCGATGTACACCGGGTATTGGAGGTTGTTCGTAAAGCACATGTCCATCCCCGCGGATTCGGCGATCGCCGCATCCTCGGAGGGCTGTACATAGGAGACCAGAAGCGAGTGGTTGCTGCGCTGCGTGACGTTCAGCTCCGCGCGGATCACCGCGTTGTAGAGGGTCGTCGAGACCTGGCAGATGCCGCCGCCAAGGCTCTCCACCACCTCGTTGTTGAGGTAGGAGCCCGCAAGCTGATAGCCATTCTCCTCGGTAAAGGGCGTCAGGGCGTTCAGCACCGAAAAGCTCTCCCCGGGTTTTAAAAACGTGCCGGAGATCAGCCGGCACCCGTTGTCGATGTTCGCGCACCGGGCGGCACCGGAGTTTGTGTAATACGTCGTAAAGGTCCCGAGGGTGTCCGTCATCTTCGCAAGGACATCGGTGTCCACGTCGGCCTGCGTCTCGGACACGGTCATCGCAACGGACAGGTCATTGCCGTCCCACCCGTTCGTCAGTGCCTGATAGAGGCTCTCAGCGCTCTTTGCAACGTCCACCTGCTGTCCCGTCGTGCCGTCGGATACCTGGAGCACGCCGTTGACACGGGTGATCTTCCCGCCGGTCCCCTCCCGGTCCCAGGCCGCGGCGCAGTCGTTCTGAATCGTATCTGTGATCGTATTGAGGTCAAAGTCGGTTCCGATGGTATAGGAAGCCCCGTTCTCCTCGAGATCCTTCTGCTCCTTGTAGCGCTGAATGATGTTCGCGCCGTGGCCGCAGTCCTCGATCTCGTCAATAATCTCCGGATTCGACCAGGATAGCCCGAGGTCCCCGGCACTCACCGTGACCGACTCGCCATCCGAGGGACCGGTGAGCGTGATCTGCGCACTTTTTCTGCTGCTCACGATGCTGTCCGCAAGGCTCTCCACCTGCGAATCCGTCATGCCGTCGAGGCTCTGCCCGTCGAGACTCTGCCCCGAGAGCACCGTATCCTCTCCTGCTGCGGAAACGGAATCCGCGTGCACGAGAAAAAGCGCACCGGCAGACGCCGCCGCGCACACAAGGAGCAGAACCTGAGCTCCCCTTTGTTTCTTCCCTCTCATGTCCGTACCGCTCATACCGCCGCTGCGAGGACAAAACTCAGCACCATGGCGGCGATGAGGATCAGGACGATCACCATCGTCACGATCTGCCTGGACTTCTTACTCCGGAACATGTATCCTCCAAAATCAGTCAAAAGAAAAACAAAGCACACTTAACTAAAGAAATGATTATAAGGCTCTTTGCCCCGATCCGCAATCCGTGCTATGATAGGTGGCTGAATATCCTAAATGCAAGAAGGAGGATCGTCATGGGACAGCGTCTTACCAGGGGTGACGTCGAAAAGATTGAACAGGAGATCGAGCATCGGAAGGTGGAGCTTCGGCCCCAGCTCACCAAGGCCGTCGCCGAGGCGGCAGCCCAGGGCGACCGCTCCGAGAACTTCGAGTACTATGCGGCAAAGAAGGAGAACAACCACAACAACTCCCGGATCCGGTACCTCGAGAATGTCCTTCGCACCGCGGTGATCGTCGATGACGCCGCCGCCGGCGAGGTGGGTGTCGACATGGATGTCACCGTCTACATGGAGGATGACGATGAGGAGGATACCTACACCCTCGTCACACCGATCCGTGCGGACTCTCTCCACAACATCGTCTCCATCGAATCCCCGATCGGCCGTGCCCTTCTGCATCACCATGTGGGCGATGAGGTGACGGTGCAGGCCAATGCGAACTACAGCTACAAGCTCAAGATCACGAAGATCGAGCCCTCGAAGCGGGCAGGGGAGCTTGATATAAGCAAGTTCTGAAAAGCAGGAACAAAACCCCATACAAAGGATGCCGGAAGGCATCAGAACAGCAGAGCAGCAGAACAGCCGTTTCCCCTGATCGGGAGCGGCTGTTTTTTCGTGTTCATATCATAAACGTGTTAATATCTGAATTAAAAAGCTGTATTCCAACCGTTTTATCTTAACAGCCCGCAGGAATGTGGCAGCATAGATGCATGAGGTGTTGCCAGTAGTACAGTTCTCCCCAAGATTCCATAGTCGTCGTCTTGGGAAGAGGGGTCAATGTCACTAAGTTAAGGCTCTGACTAACAGCTTCCACAGTGTTAGCTATCCTTAACTCAAACATTGACACGATTTTTTTCTTTGAATCAAATATGAGAATGGAAGCTCATATTTGTGCAGAATGACGATACTGCAAATGCACTTGCTGCTCTTGTACAGGTGGCAACCCTGCTTCAGTTTGCAGTGATATTTCGAGTACACGGTATCAGGAATACGGCAACTCTGCTTCCACAGAAAGTACCGCACTGGATACACAGCAACGCTGTCCACGACAGCGAATTATCTTTTTAGTAAGGTGCAACAGTTGTTATGTATGTAAGAGTAATCGCAAAAGACGGCACACCGCTGATGCCTACAAAGCGCTTCGGCAAGGTCCGTCATCTGCTTGAGACCGGGAATGCGGTCGCTATCAAGACCAGGCCTTTTACGATCAGACTCAAGTACGAGACTACGAAATACGTTCAGGATCTCTACGGCGGTATTGACACCGGAAGAGAAAATATCGGCTCTGCGGTTTCCAAAGAGAACGGCGAGAATGTATATCTTGCTGATACCCGTTCCAACAACGGATCAATTCACAGCCAGATGTATGACCGCGCTGGTTTCAGAAGAGAGCGCCGCAGACACGACAGGCAGAATAAGCAACGGAAGGCGAAACACGATCATACTGAAATGCAGAACGGCGACAAGGACAAAGTCCGCACCACCCACGACTGCATTTCCCGGAAGGTATCCTATCCCGGCGCTGAGGAGCCTGTCACCCACAAAGTGATTCAGGGCAAAGAAGGCAAGTTCAATAACCGGAAACGCCCTGAAGGATGGATTACACCTTCTGCAAGGCAGCTCGTTCAGGTTACTATGAACGAGGTTAAGTTCATGTGCGATACCATGCCGATCAAGCAGTTATCCGTTGAGCGCGTGTCCTTTGATTTCCAGAAACTTGCGAACGTCCATATCAGGAAGTGGCAGTACAGCAAGGGACCGCTTTACGGTTACAACAGCTACAAGGACTACATCTATGACGAGCAGAAAGGCAAGTGTCCGTTCTGCGGGGAAGAGCTTGTCCATTACCACCACATGAAGCCCCGCCACAAGCGTGGGACTGACACCGTGCAGAACATCATCGGTGTCTGCGAGTCCTGCCACGAAATGATCCACTGCGGCGAAATTACAGATGATATGCTTCACGAAGCAAAGGACAGTGTTGTGCGTTCATTCGAGGTAAGCCTCTTGAACAGCGTAATGCCCGCTCTGATTGACGCCATGAAGCAGTTCTGTGACCAGAGAGGTATTCATCTCGTTGTAACAGACGGAAAGACGACTTCTGACGCTCGGGATAAATACCATATCCAAAAGGACCATTCCACGGACGCTTACTGCATTTCCCTTACGGGGTGTGACATTGATCCTGCGAATGCAAAGCTGGACGATCACATCTTCCGCAAGCGCCGCTTTAAGAAAAAGTCGAAGAATATCATCAGCGCCCGGAATCAGCGTGTTTACTACGACGGTAAAGAGCCTGTCGCGTACAACCGTCATCGGGCAATGGATCAGAAGACCGACTCTCTGGAACAGTACATAGCAAAATTTCGCCTTGCTCATACCAGTGCAGAGGCGGACAAACACTTCCGCTCTCTTACCGTGAAACCTGCAAGACGCACGTATACATTCCATAAGAATGGGACGCCTGCCGTTATTCATGCAGGCGATGTTGTGCGGTATGTGAAGTACAACAAGACCTATGGCAACACGAAGACTGAGACGTTTGTTGCCTTGTCCTGTGACATGTCAGGTGAAGGCCGTGTCAAATACGGAAATGGCAACAAGGCAAAAAAGCTGAAATTCTGCCGTACCATCGCACCGGGGGCATTACAGTGTGTTGGCGTCGAAAGGACAGATGTTTACCTCAGAGCGGCAGCACTGGAAGAAACGAAACGCAAAACTGTAAGAGCCGGGCGTAAGAAAATTGCAGGATGAAAAATTAGTGGTTCGGCGGATTTTTAACAGAGGGTTGGCAAAGAAGCGAGGAGCACTGATTTAAAACCCCGGAAATAGCTTAACTTTGCGATATTGCCTGGCAATAGGGTCTTTTTTCTTGGAGCAAATTCTTTCTTATAAGCTTTAACATGACTCAAACTTCCCACTTGGCGAATAGCCAAGAGTAAACACTACACATAGGTTACTGACCTGTTTGGCATTCCGCTTGACTTTCTCAGGCTACCGTC
>OMXP01000081.1 GCA_900315055.1 uncultured Lachnospiraceae bacterium | reverse complement strand
GCGATGGACACCCTTGCTTTCGGCTGTATCCTTCCCACTACCGGGCGGATTCCGGACTTTCACCGGTTAGAAACGTGCGCCGCCGGGCGCACAATAAAACAAACGGGACGCGGGCTCTGGAGCGTATACGCTCTGCCCTCGTCCCGTTGACATGTTCTGAAATTTATTTCAGTCTATGGCTTTTCTCATGCCTTTGCAAGCACGTTTTTCGTCGCAATGACATCGACGCCGGTTCCGGCGGCATCCTTCAGGACGACATCGCCCATATGCACCGGTGCCTTGACCTCAACGCACTTCAAATCCCGGACGACATCGAACATCTTCTCCTTCGGGACATCGCTTGCGGTCTTGACCGATACCTGTCCGATCACGCCGCCTTCAACGCGCACGCTCGTCGTCACGATTCTTGTCGGGTGCGTGACTTCCTTTCTCGCATAGATGTCACCGCGGGGGCAGGTGTTTCCGGTCACGCTGTTGATGACCTCGCCCTCGTAATCCACCGTTACCTGGCAGCCCATCGGGCAGCCGATGCAGGTCAGAGTTCTCTTCATAGTCTTACGCCTCCTCCAGACAGATCGTGATCTTCTTCAGATCCGGGTGCGCCACAACGTCCTTCTTCTGCAGAATCACCTGCTCCATCTCGCCGGGTGCGACGATCTGCTTCTTCCGGTGCTGGACTCTCTCGTCGTCGAAGTAGACGCTGATGAAGTGATCCCTGTAGACCCCGCGCACGCGGAAGCGGATGGTCAGAAGGTCATTCATCACCTCTGCCCGAAGGCTCTCCGGCACCGTATAGCCGATGCCATCGCCCGGGACGATCTCAACGGAAGCAAGATCCGTGCCCTGCTGTCCGCGCTGCACATAGGCCGCCGCATTGCGTCCGGCATTGGTCGCCTCCTCGGAGACATAGTCGACGAGGTCATGCACGTGCAGGACATTGCCGCAGGCAAAGATGCCGTCGACGCTGGTCTCGAGGGACTCGTTGACCACCGGTCCCTTGTGGCGGGGCGAGAGGGCAACACCTGCGGAGAGCGAGAGCTCGTTCTCGGGGATCAGGCCCACCGACAGCAGCAGCGTATCGCAGCTGTAGTGCTCCTCGGTTCCGGGGATCGGCTTGTTGTGGGAGTCGACGGCCGCAATGGTAACGCCCGTCACTCTCTCCTTCCCCTCGATGTCCACCACCGTGTGGGAGAGCTTTAACGGGATCCCGAAGTCATCGAGGCACTGCACGATGTTTCTCTTCAGGCCTCCGGAATAGGGCATCAGCTCGGCGACGACCTTGACCTTTGCACCCTCGAGCGTCATGCGGCGCGCCATGATCAGTCCGATGTCACCGGATCCCAGAATCACGACCTCACGCCCCGGCATGTAGCCCTCGATGTTCACGAGGCGCTGCGCCGTACCGGCCGTGTAGATGCCGGCCGGGCGATATCCCGGGATGTTCAGGGCACCCCTGGGTCTTTCTCTGCAGCCCATGGCAAGGATCACGGCCTTTGCCTGCACCTGAAACATGCCGTCCGTCGAATTCATCGCCGTGACAAGGCGGTCCTTCGAGATCGAGAGCACCATGGTGTTCAGCCGGTACTCGATGCCGAGCTCCTTCACCTCATCGATGAAGCGCCCCGCGTACTCGGGGCCTGTCAGCTCTTCCTTGAAGGTGTGCAGGCCGAAGCCGTTGTGGATGCACTGGTTCAGAATACCGCCAAGTTCATGGTCACGCTCGAGGATCAGAATGGAATCCTCGCCTGCCTTCTTTGCAGCTGCCGCGGCCGCAAGACCTGCGGGACCGCCGCCGATGATAACGATGTTATAGTTTTCCATAACCTGTCCTCCCTCAGTCGTGACGATTTTCCGGCATCGTGTCGTACTCGTCCTTGTCAAGGCCCGTGATCAGTCTCGATTCTCCGCCGGACTTGGTGACGGTCCGCATGCTGACCTCCGGCACCTCGCGGGCAAGGATGTCCATGACACGCGGCGAGCAGAAGCCCGCCTGGCAGCGGCCCATGCCGGCTCTCGTGCGGCGCTTGACGCCGTCAAGGCTCTTTGCGCCGAGCGGCCTGTGAATGGCATCGAGAATCTCGCCCTCCGAGATGGTCTCGCAGCGGCAGATGATGTTGCCGTAGGCGGGGTTCTTTTTGATCAGCTCGTTTCTCTCCTCGAGGGAGAGCTTTGCGGGATTGAGGACGCCACGCCTCGTTGCGATGAAGTTGTCCTTCTTTTCGAAGTGATACTTTGCCTCGACAAGATCCGCCGCCATCTTTCCGATGGCAGGGCAGGATGTCAGACCCGGCGACTCGATGCCGGCAACATCAAAGAAGCCCTCGCAGTCTTCGAGCTCCCTGATGATGAACTCGTGATGATCCTCGTGGGCACGAAGTCCCGCAAAGGAGGTGATGGTCTCCCGAAGGGGTACGTTCTTTACGGTCAGGGAACACTTTGCAGCGACCTCATCAAGGCCCGCGCGCGTCGTGTTGTTGCCTTCCCGGTTTTCTACGTCCGTTGCGGTAGGGCCGACGATGAGATTTCCGTGGATGGTCGGAGAGACCAGAACGCCCTTGCCCATCTTGGTCGGCAGCATGAAGATCGTGTGATTGACATAATGTCCGGCGCTCTTGTCGAGCAGGTAGTACTCGCCCTTTCTAGGAGTGATATGAATCTTCGTTGCGGAGACCATGTTGTGGAAGACGTCGGCATAGACACCGGCCGCATTGACCACGGCCTTCGTCTCCACGACGCCGTTGTTCGTCCTGATCTCGAAGTGATCGTCCACCTTTCGGATCGTGGAGACTTCCGTGTTGAAGCGGAACTCGACGCCGTTCACGTTTGCGTTCTCCGCCATCGCGATGTTCAGCGTGAACGGACAGATGATGCCGGCGGTCGGCGCATAGAGCGCTGCAACGGCCTCATCGGAGATATTCGGCTCCATCTGGACAAGCTCGTCTCTCTCGACGATGCGAAGATCCGGGACGCCGTTCTTCCTGCCCTTTTCGAGCAGCAGATCAAGGCCCCCTCTCTCCTTCTCATCGGTGCAGACGACAAGCGATCCGCAGCGGTTGAACGGAATGTCGAGATCTCTTGCAAGATCTCCCATCATGGCATTGCCCTCGACGTTGAGCTTTGCCATGAGCGTACCCGGCACGCAGTCGTAGCCTGCGTGGACGATGGCGCTGTTTGCCTTGGACGTACCGCAGCAGACGTCCTCTTCCTTTTCGAGGACACAGATGCTGGCGTTGTAGCGGGACAGCTCCCTGGCAACAGCGCTGCCGCTGACACCGGCACCGATAATGACTACATCATACATATGGAAACCTCCAATCAACAAAAAAGAGAACACGCAAAGGAAAACCGCTCTTTCCAGCGGCTGCCACGCATGCTCTCTTCTCTTCGCATCGCTATGAACTTTTCGCAACCGATGGTATACCCGTTTTCGCCTTTATGCAAGTTAAAAGCGTGAAAAAACTGCAGCTTCTTCAGCTGCTCTCCTTTGCCCAGCCCCTGGTGGCGGCAACGGCCTGTGCCCAGCCCCTGAGCTGCTTTTCACGCTCTGCCTCTTCCATGGATGGCGTGAACTCCCGGTCGATCTGCCAGTTCCGCAGAACGTCTTCCTTGCTGTCCCAGTATCCGACGGCAAGGCCTGCAAGGTACGAGGCACCCATGGCGGTGGTCTCGACGCAGGAAGGTCTTCGGATCGGGGCATCAGAGATATCCGACTGGAACTGCATCAGGAAATCATTCCGGCAGGCACCGCCGTCGACCTTTAAGGACGACAGCTTATAGCCGGAGTCCTTCTCCATGGCCTTTAAGACGTCGTTGCTCTGGAACGCGAGGGACTCGAGCGTTGCGCGGATGATGTGGTACTTGTTGACGCCGCGGGTCAGACCCGTGATGACGCCGCGCGCATACGGATCCCAGTAGGGAGCGCCAAGGCCCGTGAAGGCGGGGACGACATAGCAGCCGTTTGTATCCTTCACCCTTGTTGCGAAATACTCGGAATCCGGCGAGGAGTCGATGACGCGGAGTTCATCGCGAAGCCACTGAATCGCCGCGCCGGCGGCATAGACAGATCCCTCGAGGGCATACTCGACCTTGTTGTCGAGTCCCCAGGCAATCGTGGTGACAAGGCCGTTTTTTGACAGGACCGGCTTCTCTCCGATGTTCATCAGAAGGAAGGCGCCGGTGCCGTAGGTGTTCTTCGCCTCCCCCGGCCTGAAGCAGGTCTGTCCGAACAGGGCGCACTGCTGATCGCCGGCAGCGCCCGCGATCTTCACCGGGCCGCCGAAGAACTCGGAATCGGCTTCTCCGTAGACACAGCTCGACGGTTTTACCTCCGGAAGAAGGCTCATCGGGATGTCGAGGATCTTACACAGCTCCTCGTCCCAACGGAGCGTGTGAATATTGAAGAGGAGGGTCCTCGAGGCGTTGGAGTAATCCGTCACATGAACCCTGCCCTTCGTCAGCTTGTAGATGAGCCAGGAGTCCACCGTGCCAAAGCACAGTTCTCCCTTTTCCGCTCTCTCCCGGACTCCCGGAACGTTGTCGAGAATCCAGCGGATCTTCGTCCCGGAAAAGTACGGGTCAAAGACAAGGCCGGTCTTTTTCCGGAAGAGGTCCACGATGCCGGGATTCTCAGCCTTGAGCTTCTCGGTAAAATCCGCGGTCCGCCGGCACTGCCACACGATCGCGTGACAGACCGGCTGGCCGGTCTCCCGATCCCACAGGATTGTGGTCTCGCGCTGATTGGTGATGCCGATCGCCGCGATGTCCTCATAGGATGCCCCCGCCTTCTTCATCGCCTCGCGGGCGACCATCAGCTGGGTCTGCCAGATCTCCGAGGCATCGTGCTCTACCCAGCCCGGATGCGGAAAATACTGGGTGAACTCCTTCTGTGAGCCGGCGATCATGTTTCCCTTCTGATCAAACAGGATGCAGCGATTGCTCGTCGTGCCGGCATCGAGTGCCATGACGTACTTAGCCACTTGTGAAACCTCCTCGTATCATTGATAAGTTTTCGCCAGACCGCCTGCCGTCCCCGCAGCAGACCGGTTTCAAATATCTTCCCCTCACAGGCGCCAGACGGCCTGATTTGTGCTTGAGACCGCCATCGCGCCCGCATTCAGGGCATCGATGATGTCCTGCCGCGATGAGATCAGGCCTCCGGCAATCACATGGACGCGAAACCTCGTGCAGGCCTCCTTCGTCACCCGCGGCATGATGCCGGGCAGGATCTCCAGAAAGTCCGGGCGGACCCCGGAGAGCTGCTTTTCAATGGAATCGAGCGCCATCGAGTCGAGGATGAAGAAGCGCATCACCGTGAACATCGAGAGCTCCTTCGCCCTCCGGATCAGCGCCGGCTTTGTGGAGATGATCCCATCCGCCTTCGTCTGCTTTCGGATAAAGTCGACCGCGATCTCCTTCGGCGCAAGACCGTTCACAAGGTCGACGTGTACGATCACACATTTGCCGGCCTCGTGCAAAACCTTCACGATGGTATCGATGCTGCAGATATCTCCGTAGAGGACGAACACCACCCGGATCTCCGGAATCGTGCAGACCTTCTGCAGTCCGTCCTCGTCCTTGATCGCCGCGATCACCGGATTTGCCTCCACCATGTCGTAGAAACTCTGCTTCATGCCGATCTGCCTCCTGAAACGGACCCGGGAGAGAAAAAAACAGCACAGCTCCACAGGACCTCTCCGTAGGTCCGTGTAACTGTGCTCTCAACTCTGCGCAATACCCTGTGAAGTTCTTCTGACATCGATTACTATATCAGCCTGCACGAATTTTCGCAAGACAGTGTGCCGTTTTTCGACATCCTGCCTGTCTTCGTCACCGATCCGATGTCATTTTTCCCGCTGCGGGATCTCGATGTCCGGGTCCTTTGCGATCCCGTGCTTTTCCAGATCCACGTTGCCGGCCATGCTGTCGATGATCCCCCGGATCTTCTCGAGGAACTCGTCGGCGTCCATCTCGTGGTCATAGCCGTTCTCCAGCCAGCGCACCAGCGATGCCAGAAGCGCATCGGTGATGAAGTCGATGTAGAACTGGTCGTTCTCGTTGTGCGGCAGGATGTCCTGGAGGAAGAACTCCTCCATCGGCTTTGCCGTCTCCATGAGGTACTCCTTGAAGGAGTTCTGTCCCTCAATCTTGAGTGCCGCCCGGTAGAAGTCTCTCTCCCGCCAGAAGTACTCCAGCATGTCCTTCATCAGCTCCCACCCGGAATCATAGCTGTTCAGGTCGAGCTCACTGACAAAGCCCACGTAGAAGATCCAGTTGACGAGATCGTACTTGTCCCGGAAATGGTAGTAGAAGCTCTTGCGGTTAATCCCGCAGTCATTGCAGATATCGGAGACGGAGATCTTCTCAAAGGGCCGCTGTTTCATCAGCTTCTTCATGGACGCGGCAAGCGCGTTTTTTGTCATGTTCGAATCCGACATTCCAGCTCCAAGTCCCCTTCCGTCTTCCGTCTGCCTCCTGTGCAGGCATCATGCGGACATTGTACCAGAAATTTATTTCCGATCACAGTCCGTCCGCTGACAGCTGCCGCAGACCTCGGAGTTGTTTGCGGAGACCTGCGCCGTCTTGGTGCCGTTCTTCTGCAGATCCTCGATCATCTCCTTCATCGTGCGCCAGCCAAGCATCGCACACTTGACTCTGGCCGGCATGTGGGAGATGTCCTCGAGGGCTGCCGCCTCATCGAGGGCGTCCTTCTGCTCCTGCGTTGCCGTGCCGTGGATCATGTCCTTGAAATCACCGGCAAGGGAGAGAGCTTCCTCCTCGCTCTTTCCGATGATCTGATCGCACATCATGTCGGTCGATGCCTGCGAAATCGCGCAGCCGGAACCGTTGAAGGCCGCATCGGTGACGATGCCGTTCTCGATCTTCAGCTGCAGATTGATGTCATCGCCGCAGCTCGGGTTTACCCCGTTCAGCACCATCGTGGGATTGTCGAGATCGTGCTTGTGCTCCGGGTGCAGGTTGTGCTCATTGACGATCTCTCTGTATAACGACTTGATATCCATAGCGTTCTCCCTAGTAGCCGAGCCAGGTTCTGACCTTGCCGACCGCTGCAACAAACCGGTCCACTTCCTCCTCTGTATTATAGAAGTACAGGGAAGCCCTTGCCGTCGCACCGACGCCGAGCCACTTCATCAGAGGCTGTGCGCAGTGGTGGCCGGCTCTCACGCAGATATGCTCCGTGTCAAGAACCGAGGCGACATCATGCGGGTGGCACCCCTCGATGTTGAAGGTGACGATCCCGCAGTGCTTTGCCGGATCCCTGGACCCGTAGACCGTAACCTCCGGAATCTTCGAAAGACCGTCCAGCATTCTTGTCGTCAGGGCAAGCTCCTGCTTTTCAATCGTATCGAAGCCGACCTCGTCTCTGATGTAGTTCATCGCGGCTTCCATGCCGACCGCGCCCATCGCGTTCACCGTGCCGGCCTCAAACTTCTCCGGCACCTCGGCAAAGGTTGCGCTCTCACGGGTCACGTACTCGATCATCTCACCGCCGGTGAGGAACGGAGGCATGTCCTCGAGAAGCTCCTTCCTGCCGTAGAGTCCGCCGATGCCCATGGGTCCCAGGAGCTTGTGTCCAGAGAAGGCGTAGAAGTCCGCGCCGATCTCCTGCACGTTTACCGGGATGTGCGGCGTCGACTGGGCGCCGTCAACGACAAACACCGCGCCGTGGCGGTGTGCCGCCTCGCCGATCTTCTTCACGGGATTCGTGATGCCGAGGACGTTGGAGACATGCCCCACCGTGACGATCTTTGCCCTGTCCGTGATCTTGCTCTCGATCTCGGCATCGGTCAGCGTTCCGTCCTTTTCCGGCTCCATGTAGACCAGCTTTGCGCCGGTCCGTGCGCAGACCATCTGCCAGGGCAGGATGTTGGAGTGGTGCTCCATCACCGTCAGGACGATCTCATCGCCCTCATGCAGGTGGGAGAGGCCGTAGCTGTAGGCCACAAGGTTCAGCGACTCCGTGGTATTTCTCGTGAAGATGACCTCGCAGTCCTTGTCCGCGCCGATGAACTCGGCCGCCGTGTGGCGGGCGTTCTCATAGGCATCGGTTGCCTGAACGGACCAGGCATAGAGCCCGCGCAGGGGATTCGCGTTGCAGGTGTCGTTGAAGTTCTTCATCGCCTCAATCACCTGGCGCGGCCGCTGCGTCGTCGCGGCGTTGTCAAAATAGATGGTGTTGTTTCCCTCAAAGATCGGGAAGTCCTTCCGAAAATCCTTGCTCATGACAGTGTCTTCTTTCTGAATGCGTCTTCGATGAAGTCACGGATGTCGATCTGCAGCGTTTCATCCGGAATGAGCCGGGTGATGGCAGACAGCCTTGCGCGCACCATGATCTCCTGCGCCTGACGCTCCGAGATGCCGCGGGTTGCAAGATAGAAGAGCATGTCGTCCTCGAGCCGTCCGATGGAAGCGCCGTGGCGTCCCTCGACGTCCTCCTCCTCGCAGAGGATGATGGGAAGGGTGCGGTTTAACGGATCCTCGGAGAGAAGGAGCACGTTCTCCTGCTCATCGCCGGTCGAGCCCTTGGCGCCCTTGCGGAAATCAATCGTCCCGCGGAAGGTCTTCTGCCCGTTGTGATCAAGAACGCCGTCAAAGTGCATCTGGCAGTCTGTCTTCTGCCCGCGCTGAATCGTGTTGTAGTTTACGTCGACTGTCTGGTCCCTGCCCGCGATGTAGCCCGTGTGGGCTTCCATCGTGGAGCCCTTTCCGTTCAGTTCGCTCTGGCAGCCAAGGTAGGAGGCCTTTCCGCCAAGGGAGAGCTGGATCACATCCAGGTGTGCGTTGTCCTTCAGGGCAGCGCCGGTATCCTCAAAGTCCGTAAAGCCGCTTCCGAGCATCTGAACCTTTGCAAGGGTAAGCGTGGCGCCATCCTCGAGGATGACTTTCGTGCTGTTGCCGAAGACCCCGGATGCCTTCTCGTCGGAGTGCACGCACAGGATCAGGGTCAGGCTGCTGTTTCTTCCCACATGGATCAGTTCACTTCCCGCCACGTGGTTGCCCTCGCGGCACTCGATGTCCCAGCGTATGGGCTCCGTCAGGGTCAGGTTGTCGGCGGTTTCCAGGAGTGTGACCTCCTTTACGCCCTGTGCAAGGTAGGCGTCAAAGTCAGCGCCAAGGCCCGTGCCGAAGGTCTGCGGGTGATAGATCGGAACCTTCCCGGCAACGACCGCCTCCGGTGCCTCCTTGGGTGCATGCTCTGCAAGGAAAGCCTTTGCCTCCTCGGGGCTCAGGGTTCTCGACGTTACTCCGTCCGGCAGGGTCTCAAACCTTGTGTCAACGTCCCCGGTCAGGGCAAGATCGCCCTCCACCAGCGTCTCGTTGACGCCGAGCCGGTTCCAGGTAAGGGACGGGATATGTGCAATCTTCAGTGTCTCGCTCATTACTCGCCCTCCATTTCCAGTTTGATCAGGTTGTTCATCTCGACCGCGTACTCAAGCGGCAGCTCCTTCGAGACCGAATCCGCAAAGCCGGACACGATCATCGCTCTTGCCTCCGCCTCGGGGATGCCGCGGCTCATCAGGTAGAACACCGCCTCATCCGAGATGCGGCCGATCTTTGCCTCATGGCCCACCGTTGCATCGGCGGTGTGGATCTCCATCGCCGGGATGGTATCCGAGCGGGAGATGTCATCGAGCATCAGGGACGCGCAGTCCACGGAGCTCGTCGCATTCTTCGCGCTCTTCTCGACGACGATGCTGCTGCGGTAGGTGGACACGCCGCCCGACTTCGAGATCGACTTCGAGTTGATGTAGGAGGTCGTGTTCTTTCCGATATGGACCATCTTTGCGCCGGTGTCGAGGTTCTGTCCCTCGCCGGCGAACGTGATGCCCGTGTACTCGCAGTGCGCGTTGTCACCCTTCAGGATTGTCGTGGGATACAGGTAGGAGACGTGGGATCCGAACGAGCCGGAGACCCACTCCATTTTGCCGTCCTCCTCGACGAGCGCGCGCTTCGTGTTGAGGTTGTACATGTTCTTGGACCAGTTCTCGATCGTCGAGTAGCGAAGCCTTGCGCCCTTTCTCACGTACAGCTCGACGCACCCCGCATGCAGGTTTGCGACGTTCCACTTCGGGGCAGAGCAGCCCTCGATGAAGTGCAGGTCCGCGCCCTCATCGACGATGATGAGCGTGTGCTCGAACTGTCCCGCGCCCTTTGCATTCAGGCGGAAGTACGACTGCAGCGGGATCTCGACCTTGACGCCCTTCGGGACGTAGACGAACGAGCCGCCGCTCCAGACCGCGCCGTGCAGGGCCGCAAACTTGTGGTCCGTGGGCGGGACGAGGTGCATGAAGGTCTGCTCGACAAGATCCGCATACTCTCCTGTCAGCGCCGACTCCATGTCCGTGTAGACGACGCCCTGCTCTGCCACTTCCTTGCGGACATTGTGGTAGACCAGCTCCGAGTCATACTGCGCGCCGACACCCGCAAGGGACTCACGCTCTGCCTGCGGAATGCCGAGCTTCTCGAACGTATTCTTGATCTCGTCCGGGACCTGATTCCAGTCGCCCTTCATCGACGTGTTCGGGCGGACATAGTTGGTGATCTTGTCCATGTTGAGGCCGTCAATCGGCGGACCCCAGTTCGGGACCTTCAGTTCATTGTAAATCTGAAGACTCTTCAGACGGAAATCGTGCATCCACTTCGGGTCGTGCTTCTCCTCGGAGATCTGCTCCACGATGTCCGCTGTCAGGCCTTCTTCCATTCGATAGAAGCCGGTCTCGTCGTCCTTGAAATCGTAGAGAGAGCGATCGACTTCCTTTACATCCTGTTTCTCCATAGAAACTCCTTAGGCCTGTTCAAACTTCTCAAATCCGTGCTCGTTGATCTCATCCACCAGGGAGGCATCGCCGGTGTGGACGAGCTGTCCCTTCACGAGGACATGCGTGTAGTCCACCTTCAGCGACTCCAGGATCTTCGTGCTGTGGGTGATGATGAGGAGCGAGCCGTTGTACTTCTTCTGGTACTCCTCGATGCCGCGGGAAACCGTGCGCACCGCATCGACATCAAGGCCGGAGTCAGTCTCGTCGAGGATGGCAAACTTCGGCTTGAGCATCAGAAGCTGCAGGATCTCCGCCTTCTTCTTCTCGCCGCCCGAGAACCCGACGTTCAGGTCGCGGTCCGCATAGGAGGGATCCATCTGCAGGATGCCCATGGCCTCCTCGAGCTCCTTCTTGAACTGGAAGATCTTGAGGGGCTTTCCGGTGCGCTGCCGGATGGCGTTCCGGATGAACGACTCCAGCGTCAGTCCCGGCACCTCGAGCGGGTTCTGGAAGGAGAGGAACATGCCCTTCTGCGCCCTCTTGTCGGCGGAGAGCTTTGTGATGTCCTCGCCCTCGAGCAGGATCTGTCCGTTCGTCACGGTGTAGTTCGGATTGCCCATCAGAGTGTAGCCGAGCGTCGACTTGCCGGCGCCGTTGGGTCCCATGAGGACGTGGGTCTGTCCCTCTCCGATTTCCAGGTTGATATGGTGAAGAAGTTCACCCTCTTCAATAGATGCACACAGGTCTTTCACCTGCAGTAATGGTTCAGCCATAAAATCCTCCTGTTTTCACAGTAAAATCACAGAAACACGTCAATCGTATCGCATGCAATCAATTCACGCAAGCATCAGATGACAAAGTCGTACCCGTTGAGCGCGTCCGCCTGATCCTTGAGATCCTGCAGGGTAACGGAGTCGACGTAGTCGTTGATCACCTTGGCAAGGCCCTTCCAGAACGGGAGCACCGCGCAGACGGAGCTTCTCGGGCACTGGTTGGGGTCATCGTCCAGACACGCGATGGGCTCCAGCGACCCCTCCATCGTGCGGAGTATGTCGCCCACCTTGTACTCCGAGGGGTCCCTGGCGAGCTTGTAGCCGCCGTTGTTGCCGCGCTGGGAGCGCACATACCCCGCCTTTGCAAGCACCGTCACGATCTGCTCGAGATACTTGACGGTGATCTCCTGCCGCCCCGAGATATCCCGGAGGGAAATGAACTCTCCCGTATTGTGTTCGGCAAGATCCAGCATCATCCGCAGTGCATAACGTCCGCGCGTCGAAATCTTCATCGCAATCTCCTTCTTCGCAAATTTCAAATCCTATGAATAAATGTATTCCTATCGGAACCAGGTAATTATCTGTACCCCAGTATACTCAGCGATTCCAGGATTGCAACCGTCAATATATGACCAAAATGATCGGAATTCAACAGACAGCAGGGCTCACCTGTCCCGAAAAAACAGGTCCGAAACCGGCAGGTCTTTGTGCTATCATGGGGCAAGAGGAGCAGAACCCATGCAGAACGACACACACGACATCAGGGAAGACGAGCGCTTCATGAGGCAGGCGCTGACGCAGGCAAGGAAGGCCAAAAAGCTTGGCGAGGTGCCGATCGGGTGCGTCATCGTCTGTGACGGCAGAGTCATCGGCCGCGGCTACAACCGGCGGAACACCGACCACAGCACCCTCTCCCATGCGGAGATCCGGGCCATCAGAAAGGCCTCGAAGGTCCTTGGCGACTGGCGGCTCGAAGGGTGCACGCTCTACTGCACGCTCGAGCCCTGCCCCATGTGCGCGGGTGCCATCGAACAGGCGCGGATCGACCGTGTCGTCATCGGCGCTCCAAGCGACAAGTCCGGGTGCGCGGGGTCCATCCTGAACATCGTCCAGTGCGAGAAGCTCATGCACCAGAGCGAGGTAACCCGTGATGTCCTTGTCCCCGAGTGCCGGGAGCTTCTGCAGGACTTCTTCCGGGATCTTCGGAAGCGCACGAAGAACGCGGCCAGGAAGGACGCCGGAAAGATGGTTCCCGCAGAAGGCGCAGAAAAGCCATTTTCCTGAGTCCCGGACGGTCCCGGCAAAAAAGCGGGTTGACAGGAAAAAGTCATCTCTTATAATACTTGAGGCTTGCAAGAGATGATAGAGAGTGCAGTAAACATCACCTTCAAATCTCTTGTAAGCTATGTATTGTACTAAACCGCGTACTTAAGTCTT